>DASXAM010000329.1:0-13154 GCA_036404275.1 Allostellaceae bacterium | reverse complement strand
GTAGCGGTTGGCACCCAATGTCTCGCCGTCGAGCGCCAACGACACCAGCTCGAGCGCATCGCCGTCGAGACACAATGGCGCCATCCTGTCGGCGCTCGCCGGGTTGCGGCGGACGCGCAGCCGAGATTTGACCTTGGTCGCCGCATCGTCGAGCTCGAAGACCAGATCGACCGTATCGATCAGAAACTCGGGCGGCCGGTAATCGGCGAGCCGAACCGGCTCGGGCGGGGCATGATCGGCGACCGTGTCGGGCATCTGCTATCCTGTCTGGACTCGCGACGATCACAGCCTAAACCGTAGCTGCTCCCGTGCAAATCCAGCTGATGCCAACCTGCGTGAGCAAAAACACTATGAAGCGGAAATCCGTGAACGTGGCATTGCCGCGGACGTTCGATTGGGCCGCGTTTGACGCACTGACCGACGAGGACATTTCCGCCGCGATCAAGGATGATCCCGATGCGGCACCCGAGCTCGACGAAGAATGGTTTGCGTCGGCGACGGTGGTCATGCCGCGGACGAAGGAGCAGATCAGCATCCGGCTCGACCGCGACGTGCTCGAACATTTTCGCAAATACCCGCGGTACCAGACGCGGATCAACGCGATCCTGCGGGCGGCGATGGAGCACGAGAAGAAGACCGGCTGAGGATCTCGATCTCAGATCGCGGCGAGGCGGTCGTAGGCGGTCTTGAGGCGGTCGCGGTCGCGGCGCGCGCCCGCTTCGCGCCCGCGCTGGTCTTCGATCACTTCGGGTTTGGCCTTGGCCAGAAATTGCGGGTTGGCGAGCTTTGTCGCGAACTTGGCGAGCTCGCCGTCGAGGCGGCCGATCTCCTTGGCGAGCCGCGCCTTTTCGCGCGGAAGATCAATGATGTCGCCAAGCGGCAGGACCAGCGTGGCGCCGGCGACCACCGCCTGCAGCGACCCGGCGGGGAGCATGTCCGGCGCCGGCGCGATCCGGTCGAGGCGCGCCAGACCGAGAAAATGCTCGCGGTGGCGATCGAGGCGCTCGAAGACCGCCGGGTCGGCATCCTTCACAAGGAGCGGCACCCGCGCCGCCGGCGGGACGTTCATTTCGGAGCGCACCGCGCGGATCGCCGAGATCGCCTCGACGACCCACTCCATTTCCGTCGCAGCGGCACGGTCGACGAGGTCGGGAGAAGCGGAGGGCCATGTCGCCTTGATCAGCAAACCGGAATCGGGGGCGGCGACATGCGACCACAGCTCCTCGGTAATAAACGGCATGATCGGGTGCAGCAGCCGCAAGATCCGGTCCAACACCCAGCCTGTCGTCGCCTGGGTTTCACGGCGGGCCTCGGCGTCGCCGCCTTGCAGAATGGGCTTTGAGAATTCGATGTACCAGTCGCAGAACGTGCTCCACACGAACTGGTAGAGCCGCCC
Organism: Allostellaceae bacterium; assembly: GCA_036404275.1. Taxonomy (GTDB): domain Bacteria; phylum Pseudomonadota; class Alphaproteobacteria; order ATCC43930; family CGMCC-115725; genus AP-15. Next base: position 11,758 of record DASXAM010000329.1, on the reverse strand, counting down.
CGCCGCCTCGTCGAAACGATAGCTGTCGAGCGCCGCCGTGACCGCGACGGTGCAATCGAAAGCGGCGGCGGCGATCCAGCGATTGACGGTCAGCCGCGCTTTGGCCGGAGAGAAGCCGGCGATCGAGCGGCAGCCGTTCATCTGGGCAAAACGCGCGGCGTTCCACAGCTTGGTCGCAAAATTGCGGTAGCCCTCGACCCGGCTTTCGGCGAGCTTGACGTCGCGGCCCGGTGCCGCCATCGCCGCCAATGTGAAACGCAGCGCGTCACAGCCATAGCGGTCGATCAGCTCCAGCGGGTCGATGATGTTGCCGCGCGACTTCGACATCTTCTGGCCGCGCTCGTCGCGCACCAGCGCATGGATGTAGACGGTGCGGAACGGCACTTCGCCCATAAAGTGCAGCCCCATCATCATCATCCGCGCGACCCAGAAGAAGATGATGTCGAAGCCGGTGACCAGCACGTCGCCGGGATAATAGCGGGCGAGCTCGGGTGTTTGCTCGGGCCAGCCCAAGGTCGAAAAGGGCCAGAGCGCCGAGGAAAACCAGGTGTCGAGCACGTCTTCGTCCTGGCGCAGCTCGACCGGACGGCCGTATTTCGCCGCGGCCTGCGCCAGTGCGTCGGCCTCGGTTTCGGCCACGAACATCGCGCCGTCCGGCGCGTGCCAGGCCGGGATCCGGTGCCCCCACCACAGCTGGCGCGAGATGCACCAGGGCTGGATGTTGCGCAGCCACTCGAAAAACGTGCTCTCCCATTGCCGCGGCACAAAGCGGGTCCGGTCGTCCTCGACCGCGGCGATCGCCGGCTTTGCCAGCTCGGCGGCGTTGCAGAACCACTGGTCGGTCAGCCACGGCTCGATGACGACGCCCGAGCGGTCGTGGTGCGGCACCATCAGGGTGTGGTCCTCGACCTTATCCAACAGCCCCTCGGCGGCAAGGTCGGCAACCACCTGTTCGCGCGCGGCAAAGCGGTCGAGGCCGCGATAGGCGGCCGGCACCGCGTCGTTCAATCGCGCATCGGCGTCGAAAATGTTCAGCATGGCGAGGCCGTGCCGGCGGCCGACCTCGAAATCGTTGAAATCATGTGCCGGTGTGATCTTGACCGCACCGCTGCCGGTTTCGGGGTCGGCATATTCGTCGGCGACGATCGGGATCAGCCTTCCGACGAGGGGCAGCCGCACCTGCTTGCCGACAAGATCGGCATAGCGCGCATCGTCGGGATGAACCGCGACCCCGGTGTCGCCGAGCATCGTTTCGGGCCGGGTGGTGGCGACGACGATATGGCGGCCCGTCTCACCCTCGATCGGATAGCGGATATGCCACAGCGAGCCGTTGGTCTCGCGATTCTCGACCTCGAGATCGGAGATCACCGTGTGCATCTCCGGGTCCCAATTGACGAGGCGCTTGTCGCGGTAGACGAGCCCCTCGTTGTAGAGGGTGACAAAGACGCGGCGCACCGCCGCGGCGAGGCCGGGATCCATCGTAAAGCGCTCGCGGCGCCAGTCGGCCGACGCGCCGAGGCGGCGCAATTGGCGGGTGATCGTGCCACCCGACTGCTCTTTCCATTGCCAGACGCGGGCGACAAACGCCTCGCGGCCGAGATCGCGCTTGACCCGCCCCTCTTCGGCGAGCTGGCCGGCAACGACGATTTCGGTGGCGATGCCGGCATGGTCGGTGCCGGGCTGCCACAGTGCGTCGCGCCCCTGCATGCGCCGCCAGCGGACCAGCACATCCTGCAAGGTGAAGGTCAGCGCATGACCCATATGCAGGCTGCCGGTCACGTTCGGCGGCGGCATCATGATCGTAAAGGGCGGCTTGCCGCCGGCGGGATCGGCCGCGAACGCACCCGAGCCTTCCCACAGCGCGTAGAGCCGCTGCTCCACCGCGCCGGGCTGATAGGTCTTGTCGAGCATGGCGGCCCCGCCTGCCCCGGGGCTGGGGATCGGTGCGGTCAGCGGATACCCGCCTCGCCGACGACGCGGGCGATTTCCTCGCGCACCAGCCGCTCGACGATCGCCGGGAGATGCTCGTCGAGCCAGGCCTGCAATAGCGGGCGGAGCGTTTCGCGGACAATCTCTTCGAGCGTGCGGTCACCGGCACCCATCAGCAATTCTCCTTCGCGCGGGCGTTCGCGCGGCATCGCGCCGAGGCGGGCAAAGGATGCCGCCGCCGCCTCCGAGGTCGCCGCCGACAGAATGCGCTCGCGCATCGGGCGCGGACCGGGCGTCCCGATCGCCGGCTCGGCGCGCGGCGGCTCCGGCTCGATCCGCGGGCCCAGAGGCGGCGACGGCGCTTTTGCCGCGCCGGGCGGTTTCGCCGTCGGGCCGTCCGCGGCGCCGGCGGGCTTGATCCGGCGAACCGAGCCGTCCTCTCCGATCGCCTCGGTAAGCTCGAAGACATCCTTCTGCTCGGCCGGCGCCGGCCGCGGCGTGTCGCCGGGGCGCCCGTCCTCGGCAATGATCCGGCTGATCGAGGCGATGATCTCCTCCATCGAGGGTTCTGGCGGGGATTTTGGCTCCGACATCGCAAATGACCCGAACGAGCGGTGGGACCGGCCTAACCTAGGAAATCCTAACCTAGGAAATAGCGTGCCGGTTTGCCAGCGCCGCGGCGCTGCGGCGCGCTTATTCCTTTAAGCCGCCGCCAAAGCCGATCCACTTGTCGCGAACTTGCTTGAAGTGCCGCTCCATGTCGTAGAGCTGCACCGGCAGGTGCAGCTCCGGTGCGATCAGCCGGCCGATCGCCGCGGCGATGTTGTATTCTGCAATCGCGGCGTCGTGCTCGGCGGTGATCAGCTGTTGCTGCGTTTGAAAGAGCTGCTGGTTGGCGATCAAGACGTCGAGCGTGGTGCGGGAGCCGACCAGCGCCTCTTGCTGGGTGCCTTCGAGGGCGATCTGGGCGGCGCGCACCGCCGCGGCAAAGGACACGATGCTGGCGCGCGCCGCCTTCAGCGCTTCCCAGTTCTGGGTCGCGGTCTGCACCGCTGCGCGGCGCGCGTCGTCGACCTGGCTGCGGCGCTGCCCGACGGTCTGCTCGGCCTGCCGGGTCTGCGAATAGATCGCCCCGCCTTCGTAGAGCGGCATCGTCATCTGCGCCAGTACCGTTCCCGTGTTGGCGACAAACCCCTTGAACGTGATCGACGGGTCCTGCTGGCGGGCGACATTGCCGACGATCGAAATCTGCGGCAGCAATTGGCCGCGCACGACATCGATATTGTCGCGTGCGGCGAGCTCGGCGAAATTCGCCGAGATGACGTTGAAATTGTTGTGGGCGGCGAGGCTCTGCGCCTCCTCGCGCGTCGCCGGCAGGGTCGGGCGCTCGCGCGGCAGGAGCAGGCGGCCCGGCGGATGGCCGACCGCGCGGACATAATTGGCCCGGCTCTGCGCCAACGTGCCCTCGGCCGCGATCAAGGTCGCGCTCGCCTGCGCCAATGACGATTCGGCCTGCGCCACATCGGTGCGGGTCACCTCGCCGACGCGAAACCGGTCCTGCGTCGCTTCGAGCTGCTTTTTCAGGACCTGCTCGTTGTTGCGGTTGACCTCGACCAGCGCCTGGTCGCGCACCACGTCGAGATAGGCCTGGGCGACCGATTGGAAGACCGAGGTTTCGACCGCCAAAGTCTGCGCCCGCGTCGCCTCGACGGTTTCGGTCGCCTGCTTGGTCTGCGCGACGGTGCGGCCGCCGCTATAGACCGGCTGGGTCACCTGGATCGCGACTTCGTTCGGCCGGGTCCCGGCGACGACATTGTTGACGGTCTGCCGGGTCAGCAGCCCTTCCCGCTGAAAGCCGACCTGCCCGGTGAAGTTGACCGTGGGCCGCCAGCCCGACAGTGCCTGCGGCACCTGCTCGTCGGTGGCGCGCAGCAGGGCGCGCTGGGCCAGCAATTGCGGGTTGGTGTTATAGGCCTCGGCGAGCGCCTGGGTCAGCGTCTGCGCCTGCGCCGCGGGGGCAAGCAACAGCAGGGCGCAGCCGGCAACGGCCATGGCGCCGCCGCTGACGATGCGCATCGCTCGCGCGATCATGGGCTCGGCGACCGGGCTGGCACGACAGGCGTCCTCAGAAGACAAAGGCGGGCTTGGGCGCGAAGCCCGGCAGAAACGGGATTGTCGCGTCAAAAATAACGCGGTGCGAGATCACGCCGCCGGCCCGGGTCATGATGGTCGCCCGGCCGACACCCTCGCCGCTGCGGATAACCGCCGCCAGCCGCCCGCCCTCGGTGAGCTGGGCGGTGATCTTGGCCGGCACCTCGGCGACGGCACCGCCGAACAAGATCGCATCATAGGGTGCGCGCGCCGCATAGCCTTCGACCAGCGGCCCTTCGACGACATTGACCGCGGAGATGCCGTGCTCGACCAGCGCTGCGCGGGCGCGCCGCGCCAAGCCGGAATCCTCTTCGAGCGCCACGACATTGCGCGCCAGCGCCGCCATCAACGCGGCTTCGTATCCCGACCCGGCGCCGACCAGAAGCACGGTGTCGCCGGCCCCGATCGCGGCCGCCTGCAGGAGGCGCGCCACGACCATCGGCTCTATGACGCACCGTCCGCCGCCGAGTGGCAGGTCCTCGTCGACATAGGCGATCGCGTGCAGGTGCGGCGGCACGAACAGCTCTCGCCGGACCGCCGCAAAGGCGCCGATGACGCGCTCGTCCGTGACCCTGTTCGGCCGAAGCTGGCTCTCGATCATCGCCGATCGAGCCGCCTCGCATCCGCTCATCCCACCCCCGTTCGCGAATGACGAAGTGGGGTTATATCGGCCCGGTGGAGCGAGCACAATCGGCGGCCGGGCTGTCGGGATCGCATGGCAGGCGTTCGACCCGCTCGGCCGCCGGCAGCCGGGCCAGCAATTCCGCGGCGCCGAGCCCGAGCCGCGGATGGCGCCAGCCCGGCGCGACCTCGGCGAGCGGCATCAGCACAAATCGCCGGAGATGCAGCCGCGGGTGCGGCAGAACGAGGTGCGGCGTCTCGACCAGCGCGCCATTGTGGTCGAGCAAATCGAGGTCGAGGGTGCGCGCCGCGTTGGGCATGCTGCGGACCCGCCCGAACTGCGCCTCGACCGATTGCATGAGCGCGAGGAGGTCGGCTGCGGCGAGCCCCGTGTCGAGCGCGGCGACGGCGTTGACAAACCACGGCTGGTCGGAGCGCGGCACCGGCTCGCTGCGGTACCAGGAAGAACGGGCGGCGATGCCGATACGGCGGGCTTCGAGCTCGGCAAGCGCCGCCGTCAATGTCCGAACCGGCGAGCCGAAACGGGCGCTCGGGAGATTGCCGCCGAGACCGACCAGGATCACACAGGCGCCGCCCTCACCATTTGTTGCGCAGCTCGCGCAGCCGCAAAAACACGGTCTTCGCGTCGGGCTTTTCGGGGAGGTCGGGGAACGCCTCGCGCAGCCGCCGGATCACGCTCGGGTTCGTCAGCCGGAAAAACGTGTTGATCTCGCGCTCGACCCCGAGCGTCGTGACGAGCGGCTTTGTCGTGTCCTGCTGTTCGACGACCGGCAGCATCGTCTTGGCGCGCGCATTGTCGGGCTCGCGGTCGAGCGTGAACGCCAAATTGCGCGCGATATAATCGTGGCCCGGATAGATCAGCGTCGTCTCCGGCAGTTTTTCGAGCTGCCCGACAAAGGTGTTGTAAAGCTCGTTCGGATGGCCGCCATTGTGGCAATTGCCGGCGCCGGCATTGAACAGCGTGTCGCCGCAAAAGAGCGCCGGCGTGTCGGTGTGCGAGCGGATGCAGATATGCGACATCGTATGGCCCGGCGTGTCGAGGCATTCGAGCTCGACGGTCTTGCCGACTTTGATCAGATCGCCGGCGCCGAGCCCGCGGTCGATGCCGGCGATGCGGTCCCTGGCCCCCTTATGCGCCAGGAGCTTGGCGCCGGTTGCGGCGATGACCTGGGCGTTGCCGCCGGTGTGGTCGTGATGCTCGTGGGTGTTGAGGATCTGGGTGATGTTCCAGCCTTTGGCCTTGGCCGCGGCAAGGCATTTCTGATGGTCGAGCGGGTCGACCGCCAGCGCCTCGCCGGTTTCGGCGCAGGCGATCAGATAGTTGAAGTTGCGGCCGGCATTGGCGGTCCAAATCTGTTCGACGATCATCGCGCGCCTCCGTGCTGCTCGACGGGCATGCTGCGCTTCTATTGCTAGGGAGCCGGCTTGTCCACCACGCTCGACGATCGGACGATCGCCGGCTTTCCACCCGCCGACCCGATGCCGCCCGAGATTGCGGCGTTGCGCGACGGCGCCGGGCCGGTCTGGATTTTCGCCTACGGCTCGCTGATCTGGCAGCCGGAATTCGAGCAGGCTGCGGCCGAGCCGGCCCGGCTCCATGGCTGGCACCGCAGCTTTTGTCTCTATTCTTACGATTACCGCGGGACGAGATCGCATCCGGGGCTGACGCTCGGCCTCGACCGCGGCGGCTCGTGCCATGGCATCGCCTTTTGTCTCGCGCAGGAGAGTTTGCCCCAATCGCTCGACCGGCTCTGGTTGCGCGAGATGACCGCTCCCAGGGTCTACGACCTGCGCACCGTCGGCGTGCGGACCGGCAAGGGCGTCACACCCGCCCTCGCCTTTACCGTCAGGCGCGACCACCCCGATTACGCCGGCCGGCTGTCGCTCGACGAAATGGCGCGTATCATCGCCGGCGCCGCCGGGCGGCGCGGCCGCTGCCGCGACTATCTCGACAGCACGTTGCGCCAACTCGCGGCGCACGGCATCGCCGACCGGCCGCTACGCCGCCTAGCATCACGGGTCGAAGCCATCGCAACGGGTTTGTAAGGAACCGATGGCCCGGCTACGATCGGCCACCAACCCGAGAACGAGGGCCGATCGCGATGCGCACCAGTTTTACGGTCAATGACATGACGATCCATCGCATTATCGAGATGGAGGCGGGCTTTACGCCGATCCTCGAATTTCTGCCGAGCCTGAGCCAGGAGCGGCTCGACGAAAACCGGTCGTGGATGGAGCCCGGCGCACTCGACCCGGCCGGCATGGCGGTACTGTGCTTTCAATCCTATGTCGTCAAGACGCCGCACCACACGATCCTCGTCGATGCCTGCATCGGCAATGACAAATCCTTTCCGCACCGGCCGTCCTGGCACCGCAAGAACGACAGCAATTGGATGCGGGCGCTGAACGCCGCCGGCGTCACGGTGGACGACATCGATTTCGTCATGTGCACGCATCTGCATGGCGACCATGTCGGCTGGAACACGCGCCGCGAGAACGGCCGCTGGGTCCCCACCTTCCCCAACGCCAAATACCTCTTCTCGAAGAAGGAATACGAATATTGGGAGGGCGTTGACCGGGAAACCCCGCTCGACCCGATGCGCGACAGCGTGTTGCCGATCATCGAGGCGAAAAAGGCCGAGCTGGTGACCAGCGACCATGCGCTGAACGACCATATCCGGCTGGTTCCGACCCCCGGCCACACGCCCGACCATTTCGCGGTCGCGGCCGGGCGCGGCGGCGAGCAGGCGGTCTTTACCGGCGATCTGATCCATTCGCCGATCCAAGCGCGCTATCCCGACCTCGTCATGCGCGTCGATTACGACCAGCAGCAGGCAGCGGCGACCCGTCGCGCCTTTCTCGAGCGCTACTGCGACACCGACACCTTGTGCTGCACGATGCACTTCCCCTCGCCCTCGGTCGGCCACATCAAGCGCTGGGGCGACGGCTTCCGCTGCGACCCGCTCGCCGGCTGACCGCGCCGCCGCGCGCCCACAAGGACCCGGCCGCGCGAGCTGCCTCAGCCGAGGCCAACCGGGCGCGTTCCGACCCACCTGCACCTCGCCCCGACCTCCGCCATGACGAGCAGGTCGCCGGCGGGGTAAGGCTGCGGGCGGCGACCACCGGTCATCGGTAAATTCGTCATCGAGGACGATCTCGATATCGGCGGCGGTCTACACCCGCCCGACGAATTTGGTTCGGGTCGCCGGCCCGTGCCGCTCGCGACGCGAGGCGCAGGTCGCGCTTGGCGCAACCGGATTTCCCCCGCGCCGCAGCTGCGCTACATAGCGGCGGGTCCAGTGTGCGAAACGAGGGGTGCCGTGCTCGCCAATATTCCTGCGACGCAGACCGTAATCGAGATCAGAGAGCCGGGCGGGCCTGAAATGCTGGTGCCGGGGACGCGGCCGGTGCCGGAGCCGAAGGCGGGCGAAGTGCTGATCCGGATCGCCGCCGCCGGGGTCAACCGCGCCGATTGCCTGCAGCGCCTGGGGCGCTATCCGATGCCGCCCGGGGCGCCCGACATCCCCGGCCTCGAATGCTCGGGCACGATCGTCAAGCTCGGGCCGGGCGTCTCCGAATGGCATGAGGGCGACCGGGTCTGCGCGCTGTTGATCGGCGACGGCTATGGCGAATATGCCGCCGCACCGGCGGTGCAATGCCTGCCGGTGCCGGAGGGGGTGAGCCTCGTCGATGCCGGCGGTCTGCCGGAGACGTTTTGCACGGTGTGGACCAATGTCTTCGACCGCATCCACCTCTCGGCGGGCGAGGTGTTTTTGCAGCAGGGCGGGTCGAGCGGCATCGGCATCACCGCGATCCAGCTCGCCAAGGCGTTTGGCGCCACGGTGCTCGCCACCGCCGGCTCCGACGAAAAGTGCCGCGCCTGCCGCGACTATGGCGCCGACGTCGCGATCAACTACCGCACTGAGGATTTTGTCGCGGTCGGCAAGGAGTTTACGCGCGGCCGCGGGGTCGATGCGATCTTCGACATGGTCGGCGGCGACTACATCCCGCGCGAGCTCGAGCTCTTGGCGCCCGAGGGCAGGCTCTGCTTTGTCGCCTTGATGCGCGGGACCAAGGTCGAGGCCGATTTCGGGCTGATCCAGAGAAAGCACCTGACCGTCACCGGCTCGACCTTGCGCCCGCGCCCGATCGCGCAGAAGGCCGCAATCGTCGCCGCACTCAGAGAGAAGGTGTGGCCGCTCTGGGGGCAGAGTAAATTGCGGTCCTGCACCTACCAGACCTTTCCGCTTACCGAGGCCGCCGAGGCGCACCGGCTGATGGAATCGAGCCGGCACATCGGCAAGATTCTGCTGGTGCCCTGAGCCGGAGCGCGCGCCCGGCCGGGCCGGTCCTCAATAGCTCGCGATCTCGATCGAATTGCGGTCCGGGTCGTCGATATAGACGGACTGGATCGTGCCGACCGCACCGGCGCGCGGGCCTTGCATCCGCACCGGCACGCCGCATTCTTCGAGCCGGGCTGTGACCTCGGTCATCGGTGCCTCGGTAATAAAGCAGATATGCGCGGGCTGGCGCGGTTCGGCGGCCATCGCCATCGGCCCGCCGGCGGCGTCGAGATGGATCTTCTGCCGCCCGAAATAGAGTGCCGCGCGGCCTTCGCCGATCATTTCGGCCCGCATGCCGAGGACGCGGCGGTAGAATTCGATGCTGCGGCCGATATCGGCGACGGTCAGGTTCAGGTGGTCGATGCGCTCGATCTGCATGGCGCCCCTCCGCGATTTGCGATCGGGCAGAGCTTGCCATGCGGCGGGGCGGCGGGCCAGCGCGACCTCGACCGGTTGCCCGCTACGACGCAAAAATCTCGCCGAGCCGGCGGATCGAGCCCAGCGCTCGCTCCTGCGGCAGGCCGGGCCATTGGCAGCGCATGATAAAGTGATCGACGCCGAGAAGCTCGCGGTAGCGCGCGATCTCCTCCTTGACCGAAACCTTGTCGCCGATGATGAAGCGGTCGCGGGCGAACTCGGCGAAATCCTTCGGGGCGTCCTGCTGGTCCTGCAATCCCCAGGCGGCGTAGGCCGCGTATTTGTATTCGAGCGGGCCGCGGCACTCTTCCAGCGCCGTCGCATGGCTGGCGCCGACATAGCATTCGAGGGTGATCGGAAACTCGAGCGGCTCGCGCCCGTATTCGCGCAAGGCGGCGCGGTAGGTCTGCATCAGCGGGGCGACGGTGGCGAGCCCGCCGCTGTTGACGATCAGCCAGGCGTCGCCGATCCGTGCCGCGCGCCGGACCGACACCGCGGCCTGACCGGCGATATAGATGGGCGGCCCGCCCGGCCGCACCGGCTTGGCGCCGAGGCCGGCATCGGTGACCGCATAAAAGCGGCCGCGATGGGTCACGCGGTCCTCGGTCCACAGCCGTCGCATCAGCGCGATGCTCTCGGTAAGGCGTGGTGCGCGCTCGGCGAGCGGGATGCCAAAGGCGTCGAATTCGGGAGGGCGGTAGCCGAGGCCCACGCCGAGAATAAACCTGCCGCCGGTCAGGACGTCGAACGTCGCGGCTTCCTCGGCGACATGCATCGGGTTGAGCGGTGGCAGGATCAGGATGTTCGGTCCGATCGTCATGCCGCCGGCATGTGCCGCGAGATAGCCCATGACCGGCCCCACTTGCAGCATCTGCAGCGGATGGGTCAGCCAATGGTGCGGGAGCCACACCGAGGCGAAACCCGCCTCGCGCGCCGCCCGCACCTGCTCCACCATCTCCGGCACGCGCGCGGCGAGCTCGACGCCTTCCGGAAACTGGGTGTTGACAAACAGGCCGAGCTTCATCGCGGGCTCTCCTCCGCCGTCACAACCATGCCGCAACCGTCGAGCCGCTATTCGGCGGCTTTGGCCGGGGCGGCGGAGCCCGGTTCGAGGGCGGCTTCGGTCACGTCCTCGACGCGCTCGGCCCAGGTGAAGCGCAGCGCGTTGCGCGCACTTTCGGGAATGTCTTCGTAATCCTTGCGGTTGCGCGCGGGGAGGATCACGGCGGAAAGGCCGGCGCGCGCGGCGGCGGTGACCTTTTCCTTGATGCCGCCGACCGGGAGGACGAGGCCGCGCAGGCTGATCTCGCCGGTCATCGCGGTGTCGCTGCGCACCGTGCGCTCGGTCAGGAGCGACACGAGCGCCGTGTACATCGCCACCCCGGCCGACGGGCCGTCCTTCGGGATGGCACCGGCGGGGACATGGATGTGGATGTCGTGCTTCTCGAACATCGCCGGGTCGAGGCCGAGTGTCGCGGCGCGCGATTTGACCAGGCTGAGCGCGGCCTGCGCGCTCTCGCGCATGACCTCGCCCAGTTGGCCGGTCAGGATCAGCCGGTTGCCGCCCGGGGTGCGGGTCGCCTCGATAAACAGGATGTCGCCGCCAACCGGGGTCCAGGCGAGGCCGGTCGCGACGCCGGGAACGCTGGTGCGCATCGCCACCTCGCCCTCGAAGCGCGGCGGCCCCAGGATTTCGGCGAGATCACCGGGCGTGATCGCGACGTGCTGTGCCGCCCCCTCGGCGATCTTCATCGCCGCACTGCGCAACACCGCGCCGATCTCGCGCTCGAGCTGGCGCACGCCGGCCTCGCGCGTGTAGTTGCGAATGATCTCGCGGATCGCCGCGTCGGCGATTTCGGCCTTGTCAGGTTTCAGCCCGTTCGCCGTCAGCTGGCGGGCGACGAGATAGCGCCTAGCGATCTCGAACTTCTCGTCCTCGACATAACCGGGGAGGTCGATGATCTCCATCCGGTCGCGCAAGGGCCCCGGAATGCTGTCGAGCACATTCGCCGTGGTGATGAACATGACCCGTGACAGGTCGAACGGCACGCCCAGATAGTTGTCGCGGAACGTCGAGTTCTGTTCCGGGTCGAGCACTTCGAGCAGGGCCGAGGCCGGATCGCCCTGGATGCCGCGGCCGAGCTTGTCGATCTCGTCGAGCATCATGACGCAGTCGCGCGCGCCGGCCCGCCGGATGCCCTGGATGATGTTGCCGGGGAGCGATCCGATATAGGTGCGCCGGTGGCCGCGGATCTCGGCTTCGTCATGCACGCCAC
>DASXAM010000328.1:0-10436 GCA_036404275.1 Allostellaceae bacterium | reverse complement strand
CCGAACTGGTCGGCCGTGCCGTTGCGGTAATGGATAAAGGGCGCGTCGTTAATCTCGTAGGAATACGGTATCGAGACCAATGGTTTGCCGGCGATGTCCATCATATAGGGCTGGTCGTCGTTGACCCAGTCGGCGACGTAGAGGCAGCCTTCGTCGGTCAGGAAATCGAGCGTGTGCCAGGTTTCGGCAAGGCCCGCGCCGAGCCAGCCGAGAGGCTTTTTCCCGGTCATCTCGGCGATGCGGGAGAGCGTGTGCGCAATCGTCCCCCGCTCCTCTTCGGGCTCGAGCGTATCGAGCCACTGGCTGTTGGTGCGGTTGTGGCCGAGAATTTCCCAGCCGAGGTCGAGTGCCGCGCGGACGATCTGCGGATGGTGGTCGCAGATGTCGCTGTTCAAGGTCGGGCTGGCGCGCACACCGTGCTTTGCCAGCACATCCATAATCCGCCAGATGCCGATCCGGTTGCCGTAGTCGCGCTGGGCCCAGGCACGCACCGAAGGTGCGGCCCCGGCCGGCGCCCCGGCATGAGGCGGGATGCCGCGGGTCAGCGGAAAAAACTCGATATTGGGAATGATCCAGACCGCGAGCCGCGCGCCGCCCGGCCATTCCAGGCGGGGCCGGTCGTTGATCGGAACATAAGGAAAAGGCCCATAATCCTGCGGTTGCATGATGGCGCCCTCCGAATCTGTGCGGACGCCGACTTTGCCAAAGATCCGCTCTCGGATCACCCCTCGAAACCGCCGCCGCGCCGCCTCGTCTCGTGTGCGGCTCCAGCAGCGTGCGGAAAAATGCAACCTGGCTGCGCAACACCCTTCGAGACGGCCCTTCGGCCCTCCTCAGGGTGAGGCAGATAAAGCGCTCCGCTGGAGCGCGTCTCGAAGGATGCGAAGCGGCGCCGTCTCGGGTTTTCAGCACCGGCTAGCGATCGCCGCCGGTCGGGAGCCAATCCGCCAGGGGATGCTGTAGCTCCTCCGGCACATCGCGGCCAGCATCGGGAGACAGCAGAACTGCGAGGCGAAGCGGCGCGGCGACCATTTCCTGCCGAAGCACGAGCCTGGCGATGCCGGTATTGGGGTTCTGTCCTTCCGGCCCCGAGGGTGCGGCCGACCGCAGCGACCAGGCGCCTGATTGCGGCTCGACGATCCGCAGATGAAACCGGGCCGGCGCATCGCCGTCACGCTCCGCCGGATAGAGGAGTGTCGCCACCATCCCGTCGAGCCCGACATGCGCGGTGGTGTGCATTTGCCAGACCACCGACCCCAACCCCTTTGCTTCGGGCTCGATTTCGTCGACGATCAAGACGTCCCGGCCGCCGATCAGCGCAAAACCGCGCCAGGCGCGATGGGTGCCGGGGTAGGCCGTCGTCAGGTCCATGACGACATAGGAAATCCTGCCCGTGAAGTTGTCGCGGAGGATTGCGGCGTTCGCGGCATGGGGTTGGCAATGGCCGTCGATGACAATCGTGTTATGGCCGATCGTGGCGGTGCGATAATATTTGGAGCGCATTGGATACTTGAAATAGTCGGGCAGATTGTAATCGTCCGGTCCTAAATCCATGGCCCAGCGCACGCCGCCGCAATCGAGAACAAAGCTGCCGAGATCGTAATGCCCGTGCTCGCAAGCGTCGTTGGCGCCTCCTTTGATGCCGAGATAGGTCGTCTGCTTCGAGTCCCAATTGCCCCGCAGCATCACCACGCCGGCCGCGGAAAACCGTCTGGCCGTCGGCAGCCCGGCCGGTTGGCGGCCGCCCGCCTCGAACCACAACAGGTCCATCGGATGGGCCTTGCCGGCGTGCCGCTCGATTACCGCATCGACCCGCTGCCGGTAGCGTCGGGCGAGCCAGAACAGCCAGTAGCCGCCGCTGTGACGCTCCTCGCTATCGGCAAAGTTGAAGAGCTTGCCCGAGGGTCCCGCGGCGTGCAGCCGGAACAAGCCGGTTTCGGCAAGACCCGCTGACGCATCGAGCCCCAAATCGGTGCCCAGTGCTGTCGCCAGGCTGTCGAGCAGGTAGATCGCGTATTGGGTCGCGTAATGCCAATAACCCGGCCCCTCGACCCATCCGCCATCGGGCGAATACTCACGAAAGCCGGTCGACACCGACGCTCGGCACAACGAAAAGAGACGGGCGGCATTCGGATCGGCCTCGGCGACCGAAAGTGCGGCGATCATCAGCGCGCCATTGCAAACGAGGTTCCAATTCATCGCCGTTCTCGTCCAATAAGGCGGCACCGGCACGGCGAACTGGGCGAGGCCGGGGCGTATCGCTTTCTCGCTGATCGCCCGGACGGCGCGCTCGCGCTCGTCATCGGCAAGAAAATGGTAGAGCCAGTCATAGCCGATCGCGGCGCCAAAGGCGGTCTCGGCGGTGACCAGGAACTTGTCGCCGTCCCAGTCGGGAAAATCGCACACGGCGAGCAGCTCGCGTTTTGCGCGATCGCGGTATCCGACCGTGCCGGTGGCGAGCCACGTGATCGCGAGGGTTTGTATGCGCAGGCAAAAGAGGCGGGCAATATCGAGTGACGCGGCGCGGCCATCCGCCGATTTGGGCGGCCGGACCAGCGGCAGCGGCGCCGCCGCGGTTTCCTGCGGATCGTGCACCCAATCCGGCGTCAGCGGCGGCTGGTCCAATATCACATCGGCCTGCGCCTGCACCTTTCTCTGCCATTCCCGAGCTGTGGCATTGCGTTCCAGAATCCGTTGCATTCGGGCGATTGCTGCGGTCGTGGCCATTAAACGCGGCCGTGCTTTCGCGAGCCCGACAAGGGAGATCGGCGGTATCGACGCGGCGCCGAGGGCCGCCCGCGAGTGCCCGGCAGTCATCGGCCTTGCCGCTCGCGCCGTCGAGCGGCGCTCGCGCTCACGGCGCTTCGCCCGCCGCCAGGCGAAGTCCGGTAAGAAACAGATCGCGGTCCGCCGGTCTGCGCAGCTGGGCGCCGCTCGGTATTATTTGGGCCGTTATGGTGTTCAGCTTGGCGACGATTTCGCGTGCCGCGTCGAGCTGACCCATATGAGCGTAGCAGGCGGCGAGGATCCGGTAGGAATGCGGGTAGCCCGGATGGTCTTGGATCGACAACAAAAGCCGCGCCACCGCCTCCTCGTATTCGTGCTTGAAGAAATAGGATTCGGCGATGCGGGACAGCGTCGTGCCCCGCCGCTCGCGCGGGCTCAGCCGCATCGAGGTCTCGGCATGCTCGATCGCCAGATCGTGCTGGCCGGCCCAACCCCTTAAGACACTGCTGACAAACCAGCCGCGCGCGAAGCTCGGGGTGAGCGACAGCGCCCGATCCACCAGCCCGATCATCGCGCCGATATCTTCGCCAAAATTGGCCAGCACAAAAGCCACGTTGACCAGGATTCCCGGATCGTCCTCGGCCACCCGCAGCGCCCGCCGAGCAAGATCGACGGCCTTGCGACCAGCGGCCTCGGGGTCTTCGGCCCAGCCCTCTCTGACGAGCCGCATCTGACAGATCGCCGCCCAGCTCAACGCCGGCCCGTAATGCGGATCGCATGCGAGAGCCCGGTCCAGCAAATCGACCGCTTCGCGAATGCCGTCCTCGGTCAGCGACCAAAAGACCGAAAGCGCGCGCAGCAGGTGGTCGTAGGCAGTCAGGTTTGTCGCGGGCCGCGTCGCCGACCGGCGCGTCTCGGCGGCGTGCAGCTCCGGCTCGATCACCCCGGCGACGCTGAGCGCCACGCGGTCCTGAAGATCGAAAATATCGTCAAGCGTGCCGTCGAAGCGGCCCGCCCACAAATGCGCGCCGTTCAGCGCATTGATCAATTGTCCGGTGATCCGCACTCGGTCGCCGACCTTGCGCACCGAGCCTTCCAGCACGTAGCCGACGCCGAGCTCGCGGGCGACTTCTTTGGCATCCGGCGATTTCCCTTTGTAAGAAAAGGTCGAATTTCTGGCGATGACGAATAGCCAGCGGATTTGCGACAGGGCGGTGATGATCTCCTCGACCATGCCGTCGGCAAAATATTCCTGTTCCGGGTCGCCGCTCATGTTTTGGAACGGCAGCACCGCGATCGAGGGTTTGGCGGGCAGCGGCAACGCCGCGGGCCGGGCCGTCGGCGGCTCTTCCGCGAGCACCCGGAAGACGTGGACGGGGTGGTCGATGTTCTTGAGCTCCTGATCGCCGAGATCGGCGACGGGAAAGTCGAGCTTGCCGCGGGTCTGGGTCAGCACCGCCCGCGAGATGCAGATGCCGCCGGGCTCGGCCAACGCCTGCAGCCGAGCGGCGATATTCACCCCGTCGCCGTGAATGTCGTCGTCGTCGACAATCACATCGCCGAGATTGACGCCGATGCGATAGCGGATCGGGTCGGCGCCCGGCTCGGCGCGCTCGGCGATGCCGTCGCGCAACTCGATGGCGCCGTGCATCGCATCGACGACGCTCTGAAATTCGGCAAGCAATGCGTCGCCGGCGGCATGGACGATGCGGCCGTGATGCCGGCCGAGCGTCGGCTCGATCAGCTCGGCGTGCAATGATTTCAGCCGGCGCAGGGTGCCTTCCTCGTCGGCGCCCATCAGGCGCGAATATCCGGCGATATCGGCGTAGAGAATGGCTGCGAGACGACGGATAGCGGGCATTTTGCACCGGTCGGCAGGTAGCCCAAGCTTACGCCAAATTGACCGCTGACGATAGCGCCTCCAGCGCCCCGAAACGTCCGATTGCCGGAAGAGAGGCCTGGCGCGCCGACCCGCAGGGCGTCAGGCGGCCGCCAGGCGCAGGCCCGACAAAAACAACTCGCGGTCGGCGGGACTGCGCAGCTGCGCGGCGCTCGGCACGATCTCGGTCGTGATGGCGCGCAGCCGGCGGACCGTCGCCCGCGCGTCGTCGAGCCGCCCCATATGCGCATAGCATGCGGCGAGAACGCGGTACGGATGGGGATAGCCGGGGTTCGCCTGAACACAGAGCAGCAGCCGCGACGCCGCTTCATCGAACTCGCGTTTGAAAAAGCGGGCTTCGCCGATCAGGCTCAGCGGCGTGCCGGTGCGGTCGCGCGGGCTCAGCCGCAGCGCCATCTCGGCCTGCTCGATCGCGCGATCGGGCTGCCCGGCCCAGAGCCTGAGCACGCCGCTCAAAAACCAGCCGCGGGCGAAGCTCGGCGTGATTACCAACGCACGATCGATCAGCTCCATCATCGTGCCGATGTCCTCGCCGAAATTCGCCAGCACAAAGGCGGCATTCGCCAGGACGCCGGGATCCTCCTCGGCCGCCTGCAACGCCCGGCGCGCCAGCTCGACGGCATCGCGGCCGGCCGCTTCCGGCTCATCGCTCCAGCCTTCCCGGATCAGCCGCATCCGGCACATCGCCGCCAGCGACAGCGCCGGGCCGCAATCGCGGTCGAGGGCAACCGCTCGTTCCGCCAATTCGAGCGCTTCGAGGAGATGTTCTCGGGTTATCGGATAGTAGGTGGCGAGCGCCCGCAGGTAGCAATCGTAGGCGGTCAAATCGTGGGTCGGCCGCACGGCGGCGCGGCGGACTTCGGCGGCCTGCAGGGTCGGCTCGATAATACCGGCGACGCGCGCCGCCACCTTGTCCTGCAGCTCGAACACGTCTTCCAGGCGGCCGTCAAAGCGGTCGGCCCAGAGATGGGCGGTGGTTTCGGCCTCGATCAGCTGCGCGGTGATGCGTACCCGGTCGCCGCCCTTGCGCACGGAGCCTTCGAGGATATAGCGGACGCCAAGCTCGCGCCCGACCCGTCGCAAATCAACCGCCTGCCCCTTGTAGGTCGAGCTCGAATTGCGGGCGATGACGAAGAGCCAGCGGATGCGGGAGAGTGCCGTAATGATCTCCTCGACCATGCCGTCGGCAAAATATTCCTGCTCCGGATCGCCGCTCATATTCTGGAACGGCAGCACCGCGATCGACGGCTTGTCGGGCAGCGGCGGGGCCACCCGGACGGTGGAGTCGGGCGCCGACGCCATGACCTCGCCCGTGAGCTTTACATCGAAGACACGGACCGGGCGGGCGATATTCTTGACCTGCTGCTCGCCCCGGTCGTCAAAGCTGAAGCCGAGCTTGTCGCGCACCTGGTCGCGCACGACGCGGCTGACGCATATTCCGCCCGGTGCGGCCAGCGCTTCGAGGCGGGCGGCGACATTGACACCGTCGCCATAGATGTCGCGGCCGTCCCTGAGGATGTCGCCGAGGTTGATCCCGATGCGGAACTCGATGCGCTGCTCCGGCGCTATCTCGGCGTTGCGCGCCGCCATCTCGCGCTGGATATCGACGGCGCAGCGTACCGCATCGACGACGCTCGCGAATTCGACCAGGAGGCCGTCGCCGGTGATCCGGACGATCCGGCCGCGGTGCTCTTTCATCGTCGGATCGACGAGCTCGCGACGCACCACCTGCAGCTGCTCGAGGGTGCCTTCTTCGTCGGCGCCGACGAGCCGCGAATAGCCGACCACATCGGCCATCAGGATTGCCGCAAGCCGCCGCTCGGCCCTCCGTTCCCTCATATCTCCTTCCCCGGATTGCTCGCACAAGATAGCGGCATCGGGTTCTCGTTCTGAACAGCAGTGTTGGCGGAATGATGTGTCCGGGGTCGCGGGCGCCCCGGTTTTGACGGAGTGTAGCGCAGATCGATTCACCCTTGCACCCATTGAGGAGTGCCGGGCGAGGTGGTCATAATCGCGCTTCTGAGCCAGCTTCTCCAAGGGGATCCGGATTTGCCCGAGACGGCAAAAATCGTGGCTGACGCCTCGACCGAATGGTGCAGCTTCACGCAATTGCCGGCGGCGGCGCTCTACGACCTGCTGCGCTTCCGCCAGGCAATCTTTGTCGTCGAGCAGGGCTGCCCCTATCCCGATCTCGACGGGCTCGACGAGCACGCATCGCATCTGCTGTTGCGCTGTGGCGGCGAGCTCGCCGGCTGTCTGCGCCTTGTGCCGTCGGCGGCCGAAATTCGCATCGGCCGGGTTGCGGTCGCGGCGCCGCTGCGCGGTCACGGGTTTGGCCGCCAGCTGATGATTAAAGCGCTCGGATTTTGCCGCGAGCGGCATCCGACACTGCCGATCGTCTTGACGGCGCAGCATTACCTGCTCCGCTTCTACGAAAGCTTTGGCTTTGCTGCGGTTTCGGAGCCCTTCGACGATTTCGGGCTGACCCATATCGTCATGCGCAATGACCGGCGGCACGCCAGCTCTGCGGGGAAGCCCCTCGAGCCTCCGACAGCGTGAAGATCAGCCCATGCCGAGCGGGGTGCGGCCTTTGGGCGGCGGGAAGGCGCGGTCGAGCGCGGCGAGGTGGTCGTCCGCCAGATGGAGGTCGAGGGCGCCGCGGTTTTCGCGCATATGCTCGGCGCGCGACGCCTTTGGGATGACGATGACCCCGTCTTTGCGCAACAGCCAGGCGAGCGCCACCTGGGCGGGCGTTGCATTACGGCGACGAGCGATTTCGGCAAGCTCCGGCCGGGCCAACATGCGGCCCTGGCCGAGCGGGGTATAGGCCATGATCGTGACGCCGCGCTCGCGGCACCAGGGCTCAAGGTCCCATTCCGGGCCGCGGGTTGCAAGGTTGTAAAGCACCTGGTCGGTGGCGACCCCGTCGCCGCCCGCGGCCACCCATTCCTCCATGTCGCGGCGGTCGAAATTGCTGACCCCGTGATAGCGGATCTTGCCGTCGCGCTCGAGGCGATGGAACCCTTCGACGGTCTGCGCCAGCGGCACCGAGCCGCGCCAATGCAAGAGGTAAAGGTCGATCCGGTCGGTGCCGAGCCGCTTCAGGCTGCGCTCGCAGGCGGCGATGACACCCTGGGTCGTGGCGTTGTGCGGGTAGACCTTGCTGACGATAAAGAGCTGGTCGCGCAGCCCTTTTGCGGCTTCGCGCACGACCTCCTCGGCGCCGCCCGAGCCGTACATCTCGGCGGTATCGACGAGCGTCATGCCGAGCTCGATCCCGAGCCGGACCGACGCCGCCTCTTGCGCCCTCAGGCGGCGGTCCTCGCCCATATGCCAGGTGCCTTGGCCCAGAGCCGGCACGGTTTCGCCGCCGGGGAGGGTCACTTGCGGCAAGGCTTCGCTCATCTCGTGTCTCCGCCGGCGCCGTCCGAGCGCAGAAAGACGAGGCGCGCGGCGCCATAAACGCGCTCGTCCAACAGGGTGAACCCGGTGGGCGGCGTCAGTTCCTCGCGCGCCCCGATCTCGACGATAGCGAGCGCGCCCGGCCCGATCCAGCCGGCCGCCGCCAGCGCCGCGAGCGCCGGAGCGGCGAGCCCGCTCGCATAGGGCGGGTCGAGAAAGGCGAGCGCACAAAGCCTGTCGCCGCGCGGCGGCCGGGTCGCGTCGCCCGGAAAGATGCGGCAGCGCGCGGTTTCGCCCAGAGCGGCGATGTTACGCCGCAGAACGGCGAGCGCCTCGCGGTCGCGTTCGATAAAGACGGCTTCGGTGGCACCGCGCGACAAGGCTTCGAGACCGAACGCGCCGGTGCCGGCAAAAGCGTCGAGCACCGCCGCTCCGGCAAAGGGGACGCCGTTTGCCGCGAACCTGCCATGCGAGAGGATGTCGAACACGGCTTCGCGGGCGCGGTCGCTGGTCGGCCGAACGACATCACCGGGCGGGGCGAGAAGGCGCCTTCCGCGATGGCCGCCGCCGACGATCCGCATCAGCCCTTGACGGCGCCGTCGCGCACCGCCAGCCGCCGCGCAATCGAGACGCCGGAGGTCAGCGCCCCCTCCATATAGCCGACGAACTTGTAGCAGGTGTGCTCGCCGGCGAAGTGCAGGCGGCCGGCGATCCCGTCGCGGAGCAGGGGACCGACCGTCGTCACCTGGCCGGGCGCGGGAAACGAGTACCCGGCGCGCGTCCATTCCGCCGATGGCCAATTCATAAATCGGCTCGCGACAAAGGCCGCGCCGAGCGTCGGATAGCGGCTGTCGAGCTCGGCCCGATAGGCGGCGTCGAGCTGGCCGCCGGGGACCGCCCGCATCGCCTCGGCGCCCGGGCCTCCCGAAAACGCCACCATCTCGGCCGGACTGTCGCCCGGCTGGCCCGAGGTCCCTTCCCAGGTGATCTGCACATTGCCGGTGCTCAGCGAATCGGCAGATTTATGCCGCTCGTTCCAGAACCGGCTTTTCAGCGACATCAGGTATTTGATGTTGCTGCCCATCTGCGGCGTCAACGCCGGCGGCAATGCCGGGGAAAACTCGATCCGGCTCCAAACGCTCGGCGGCACCGCGAGAATGACGTCGTCTACGCTGAGCCGGCGGCCGTCGCTCAACCCGACTGTCACCTTGTCCTTGTCGATCGTCACCGAGCGCGCGGCGAGCCCGGTGTGGATGCGACCGAGCGCCGCCGCGAACCGATAGGCGAGCTGCTGGTTGCCACCTCGGCAGCGATAGATTTCGGTCTCGGTCCAGTAGCGCTCGACGCCGCCGCCTTTGATTTGGGTCAGTTGGCCCAAATAGCTCTGCCGATCGGTGGCGACGCCGTTATCGGCGGTCAGCTGCGCCGCGAAACCGCGCTTGGCCAGGGCCGAGGTCGGGACCGAAGCCAGCCAATCGGCCACACTGCGCCGGTCGAGGGCAGCGGCGTCGGGGGTCTGCCACGGCTCGTCCTCGACAACGGCGCGGGCGTCGCGGTTCATCAGCTGTGCCGCCTCGTCCATGTCGGTCCACAGACGCGCGGCCTCGGCGTCGGCGAGGAGCCGGCCGTCGATGACGACCCGCCGGGCGCCGTCGGCATCGCCGATTTCATAAAGCCCGAGCTGGAATTTCTTTGCATAAGCGAGCCAGAGCGGGTGGTTCGAGCCGATCAGCTCGCCGCCGCCTTCGACTGTGCGACCGGGGACAAACCGGTCAAAGGACAAGACCCGGCCGCCGGGCCGGTCGCGCGCCTCGACGACCGTCACCTCGTAGCCGGCGGCCGACAGCTCGTAGGCTGCGGCGAGACCGGCAAAGCCGGCGCCGATGACGACGACCGATTTCTTGACCGGTTTTGCGGGCGCCACCCGGCTGCTGAGCAGCAAGGCGCCGCCCGTGGCGAGGGAGGCGCGCAGAAATTCGCGGCGGGTCGGCGCATCGACCGACTTGCCAAAGCGGCGATGGAGTGCCGCGAACAGCGAGTGCGCCATCGGCTAACGCCGGCGAGCGGCGCGGCCGGCCCAGCGCGGCGCCTTGCCACCGAGCTGCTCGGCCAGGGCCTTTTGCGATATCTCGGCGACCTCGCCGCGCACCAGATTGCCGAGCTGAAACGGCCCGTAAGAGAGGCGGATCAGCCGAGTGACTTGCAGACCGAGATAGTCGAGCACGCGGCGCACCTCGCGGTTCTTGCCCTCGGTCAGCGCCATCGCGATCCAGGCGTTGCTGCCCTGGCTGCGTTCGAGCCCGGCGCGGATCGGCCCATAGGAGACGCCGTCGATCGTCACCCCCTTGGCCAGCGCGGCGAGCCGGTCGGGGTCGGGCGTGCCGTGCACCCGCACCTTGTAGCGGCG
>DASXAM010000327.1:0-21727 GCA_036404275.1 Allostellaceae bacterium | reverse complement strand
ATCGGCGTCTTTGCGCTGGCCTCGACCGTGATCGCCTGCGCTCCTTGGGCCCCGGTCGTTGTTGCCGGCCGTGGACTGCAAGGCATCGGGGCGGCGCTTGCAGTACCGGCGAGCTTGGCCGCAGTCGGCGCCGCCGCGGTGCCGTCGCGCCGGCCGGCGGCGATCGGCGCCTGGACCGGTTTTGTGATGCTGGGCTTCAGCATCGGGCCGCTGGTCGGCGGGGTGATGACCCATTTCCTCGGATGGCGCACAATCTTCTGGCTGAACGTCGCGATCATGCTGACGGCGCTGGCCGGGTTTCTCTCGGATCGCAGATTCGCCGGAGCGGCTTTCTCGGCAAGTGCCGGTCGCTCGGACCGCCTCGGTTTTGTGCTGCTCGCCGTCTCTATGACCTGCCTGGTTTTGGGTCTGCAGTCCCTTGCAAGACACCCGATCGGCGCGCTCGCCGCGTTCGCCGTCGCCGCGGCAGCCCTGGGCGGGTTGATGACGACCGAGCGGCGAAAACCCGAGCCGCTGGTTGATTTCGGCTATTTCGCCCACCGCAATTTCACGCTGGGCGCGGCGATCGGCTCGATCGCGATGCTCGGGATCCTCACGTTTCTGCTTTACTACAATTTGTTTGTGCAGAACGGGCGCGGGCTGCGGCTGACGGCGGTCGCGGCCGGGGTGTCATTGCTGCCGATGAGCGCCGCCATTCTGGGCTTTGCGCTTGCCGCGCCAGCGCTTGCTGCGCGTTTCGGGCTGCGCGCCGCGATCGGCGGCGGCATGGCGTCGGTGATCGCCGCCGCCGTGCTGATCGGCATGGGCACTGCTGGCGGCTCGCCAATCCTCTTGGGCATCGGCCTCGTCGCAATGGGGGCCGGCCTGGCACTTCCCTATGCCTGCGCGCCCAGGCTGGCGCTTGCCGCCCTTTCGCCGGCGCAGGCCGGGCAGGGGTCGGGCATGATCAGCGCCTGCACCTTTCTCGGCGGCAGCATCGGCGTCGCCATCGGCGGCCTCGCCTATGCCGCGGGCGGATTTGTCGCGGTGCTGGCCATGCTGGCGCTTGTCGCCATTATCGGCGCGGCACTCTGCCGTGGCATTGTGGCGGAGGACGCCAAAGGCTCTCGCTGACACAACGGACGCAAGGGTCGAATTCGGCTCATTGCCGGCGCGGCGTGGCGAGGTTGACGGTCACGTTTTTGCGCTGGGTAAAGCTGTCCAGCATGCCTTCGAGCGAGAATTCGCGGCCGATGCCGCTCTGCTTATAACCGCCATAGGAATGGCCGGGCGACTGGCCGAGCCCCTGGTTGACCTGGACCCAGCCCGATTGGATGGCGTGCGCGGCGCGCAGCCCACTGCCGATGTCATGCGTCCAGACATAGGCGGCGAGCCCGTAATGGCTGTCATTGGCCATGCGAATCGCCTCGGCTTCGTCGCGCCACGGGATCGCCACCAGCACCGGCCCGAAAATCTCCTCGCGCGCCAGCCGCCAATCGTTGGAATTGTCGGCAAAGACGGTCGGGAGCGCGAAATAGCCTTTGCTCAGCGGTCCCTCCTGTGGCGGCAAGCCGCCAAAGACGAGCCGCGCCTCCTTTCGCTTCAGGCCTTCGTCGACATAGCCGCAGACTTTGCGGAACTGCTTTTCGTTGATGATCGCGCCGATGTCGGTCGCCTCGTCGAGTGGGTCGCCGAGCTTCAGCGCCTGAGTCTTGGCGCGCAATTTGTCGAGAAAGCCGTCGAAAATGTCGGCGTGCAGAAAAAGCCGCGAGCCGGCGGTGCAGGATTGGCTCTGCCGGGTAAAGCGCATGCCGGCGATGACGCCGTCCACCACCCAATCCTCGTCGGCGTCCGGATAAACGATCGACGGGCTTTTGCCGCCCAGCTCGAGCGAGACCGGGACGATGCGCTCGGCCGCGGCGCGCATGACGTTCTTGCCGACCTCGGTCGAGCCGGTGAAGGAGAGCTTGGCCACGAGCGGGTGCTCGGCCAGGGGCTGGCCGCATTCCTCGCCGAGCCCGGTCAACACATTGAGCACGCCGGGCGGCAGGAATTCCTGGGCGATCTCGGCCATCATCAGGACGCCGAGCGGCGCGTCCTCGGCCGCCTTCAAGACCAATGTGTTGCCGGCGCACAGCGCAGGCGCGATCTTCAACGCGCCCAGCAGCACCGGCGCATTCCACGGGATGATCGCGCCGACGACGCCCAAAGGCTCGCGGCGGGTATAGCTCAGCACCTGCTCGCCGAGCGGGATCGTCTCGCCTTTGAGCTCGCCGGCGAGCCCGCCGAAATAGCGGAAGATGTCGGCCGAGAGCCGCGCCTCGCCGCGCGCCTGGGTCCGCAGCGCGTTGCCGGTCTCGCGTGCGATCGTGCGAGCGATCTCCTCCGTCTTCGCCTCCATCGCCTCGGCGATGCGCAGCAGCAGCCGGCCGCGGTCGCGCGGCACCACCTTGCTCCACGCCGGGAAAGCGCGGGCGGCGGCCGTGACCGCGGCATCGACATCGGCCGCGCGACCGCGCGGGATTTCGGCGATCGGCCGGCGATCGGCCGGGTTCTCGACGACAAGAACATCACCCGACCGGCTCTCGACCCAGGCGCCGCCGATCAGCATCCGGGCTCGGCGCAGATCGGTTTTGCTGTCGGGACGCATCGTTTCGGCTATGGACATGCGAACACCTTTGTTGTCTTGCGGGCGCGCGGCGTGTCGCCGCCAGCAATCGACATGCCCGATATATGGGCGGCCGCGGACCTGAGATCACGGCCCGGCACCCCTGCGCTGGCGCCGGATAGCGGCCTGTGACATTGTGCGCGCGGGGGCGATGATCGGCGGGACGATACGCATGCCGGATCAATCCTGGGACGCGGCGATGGCGCAGCTCCGGGCGGCGCAGCACGCCTTCATGAATGGCGACGCGGCCGGCTTGCAGCGGCTTTATTCGCATCGTGACGACGTGACCGTCATGGGCGGGTTTGGCGGGTTCGAACGCGGCTGGTCCGAAGTCGGACCGCGCCTTGCCTGGGCCGCTTCGCATTTTCACGGCGGTGAGTACGCACAAAAGGACATCAGCGCCACGGTCGGCGCCGACCATGCGTGCCTCGTTTCGATCGAGCGCTGGGTGCGCCGGCCCGACTCCGGCGGGGGCCTGATCCCGGTTATGGAATTGCGTGTCACCCAGACCTTCCGTCGCGAGGACGGGGCGTGGCGGCTCGTCCACCGCCATGCCGACGAGCTGGTCGAAAAGCACGAGCCCGGCTGAGCCGATAAAATCGGAAATGAGAGGATGTCATGACCGAGCTGTTGTTTCGCGACGACGGATATCTGCGGTCGTGCACGGCGCGGGTGGTCGCGGCGGACGAACGCGGCATCCGGCTCGACCGGACCGTGTTTTACCCGACGGGCGGCGGCCAACCCGGCGATACCGGGACGCTGCGGCCGGAATCGGGTCCAGCGATCGCGATCATCGACACGACCAAAGGCGAAGGCCCGGACGAGGTCGTCCATGTGCCGGCACCGGGAATGGCCTTGCCCGAGCCGGGAGCCGCGGTCACCGCGGAAATCGATTGGGCACGGCGCCACCGTCTGATGCGCATGCACACTTGCCTGCACCTGTTGTGCAATGTCGTCCCCGGGGCGGTGACCGGCGGCCAGGTCGGCGACGGCCGCGGCCGTCTCGATTTCGACGTGCCCGGATCGAGCCTCGACAAGGCGGCGATCGAAGCCCGGCTGAACGACCTGATCGCGGCGGCACACCCGGTCACGCCGCGCTGGATCGGCGACGAAGAGCTCGCCGCAGCGCCCGAGCTGGTGCGCACGATGTCGGTCAAGCCCCCGACCGGAACTGGGCAGGTGCGGCTGATCGAAATCGCCGGCGTCGATCTTCAGCCTTGCGGCGGCACACACGTCAAAAACACCGGCGAAATCGGCAGGGTCGCGGTCGGCAAAATCGAGAATAAGGGCCGGCAGAACCGGCGCATCGTTATCGCTTTTGCCGGTTGAGGGGAGGAAGCGGCGATGGATTATGCGCACCCCGAGGCATTGGTCACGACCGAATGGCTCGCGGCCCATCTCGGCGACCCCGGCGTTCGGATCGTCGACGCCTCGTTCAAATTGCCCGGCATCCTGCCGACCGCGCGCGCCGACTACGATGCGGGCCATATTCCGGGGGCGGTGTTTTTCGACATCGACGACATCGCCGAGCCGGGAACCGACCTCCCGCACATGGTCCCGTCGGCCGAGCTGTTCGCGCGAAAGATGGGTGCGCTCGGCATCGGCGACGGCGACCGGGTCGTCGTCTATGACAGCGCCGGGCTCTCCTCGGCCGGGCGGGCCTGGTGGATGCTGCGGCTCTTCGGTCACGAGACCGTGGCGCTGCTCGACGGCGGATTGCCCAAATGGAAGGCCGAGGGCCTTCCGCTCGACACCGCCGTCCCGGCGCCAGCGCCGCGGCGTTTCACCGCCCGGCTCGACCCGTCCTTGATCCGCGACAAGACGGCGCTCCTCGCCGATCTCGCGGCCCGGCATGAGCAGGTTGTCGATGCGCGCGCCGCCGGACGGTTCGCCGGGACCGCGCCCGAGCCGCGGCCGGGCATGCGCAGCGGGCATATCCCCGGCAGCCGCAACCTGCCTTATGACCGGCTGACCGACCCTGCGACCCAAAAGCTGCGCGGGCCGGAGGAGCTGGCGGCATTGTTTCACGATGCCGGGGTCGATCTCGACCGGCCGATCGTGACCAGCTGCGGCTCGGGGGTGACCGCCTGCGCGCTCGCCTTTGCGCTGCATCTGATCGGGCGCCGGGCGGCGGTTTACGACGGGTCGTGGTCGGAATGGGGCCAGCCCGGCAACACCCCGGTCGAGACCGGGCCGGCCCGGAGCTGAGCACTGTGCTCGACGACACGATCACCTATCTCGAAATGCTGGCGCGCCCGACCGGGCGGCGGGTGCCGGCGCCGTTGGAAAAGCTGGCGCTGATGCGCGCCGAGGACTGCACCGTCTCGTTCTACCGCTATATCTACAATCAGGTCGGCGAGCCCTGGCTGTGGTTCGAGCGGCGCCTCCTCGACGACACCGCCTTGGCCGAATTGATCGGCCGGCCGACGATCGAGATTTTTGTTCTCTATGTCGGTGGCGTGCCGGCGGGATTTTTCGAGCTCGACATCGCCGCCTCGCGCGAGACCAAGATGCTCTATTTTGGGCTGATGCCCGAATTTATCGGCCGCCGGCTCGGCCCCTTTATGCTGCAGGCGGCGATCGACCGCGCCTGGACCGCCCGTCCGATCGACCGCTTTTGGCTGCATACCTCGACCTTCGACCATCCTAGAGCGCTCCCGACCTACCAGCGCGCCGGTTTCACCGTCTATGCCCGCCGGCCGATCGTGTTCGAAGACCCGCGCCGCACCGGCATCCTGCCACGCACCCTCAGCCACCGGCTCCTCCCCCCGCTCGGCCGCGCCTAGCGCGCGATCCTCCTGCTTGCCCGGCGAAAAGCCCGGGTCCGGGTGGCATCGGACTCGGCTTTCCGTTTCTCGCTCGGTCGATCGCTGCGATCACAGAATCAGCGCGGAGCAGTGGAGAAATGGGTCCCGGCTTTCGCCGGGAAAGCTAAAGGCGTCTGGAGCAAGCTTGCGCCACAGGCTTGCGCGCCCGGGGGTCGAGCGACGAGATCGGGCACGCGCCGCTCGGGGTTGCGGATGCCGCGCGACCGGCTGCGCGGATTGCCGGAGCTGCCCTTGGGAAAGCGCTCGCGCGCGTCGCGCGCGCGAGGCAAAAAGAGATCAGGACCAACCAATTGAGATTCCTCGATTCCGGCTCCGGAAAACAGCGAATGACAGCGCGGCGAACAGGAACGGGCTTCGGCTTTCGCCATCGGAGACGGTCCTCCCGCAAACGCATGCGGCAAGTGGCATATGCATTCATGGTTCGTTCGCGTCAAGCTATGGCCGAGATCGCAGCGACTTCCCTGGTGTGGAAGAACGTTGAGCTGGAGCGGTTCAACATCCTTCGAGACGCGCTCCCGCGGAGCGCTCCTCAGGATAAGGTCATGTGCTTCAATGACTTACCTCACCCTGAGGAGGCCCCCTTTGAGACGCCGCCGGCGGCGGCTCCTCAGGGCAGGCGGGCCGTCTCGAAGGGTGCTGATACAGGAACGCTAGCGCTCAGAACCGTGGGCACCGGCCTTCGCCGGTGAAGCGGGATTTCAAAGACCTCATAGCCTAGTGAAGCGAGTGAGTGAATCTAGAATGCTAGCTCGAAGGGCAGGCGACGTTTTGCGGGAGCCCAAGTCATGTGGCCGACTACTGGCCCGTTCCGGTGCAGGAGAGCGGCCGGATGCAGCCCTCTCCGCCCGCGCGGGCGGGTCTGGCGGGGGCGCGGCGACGGGGCTAAAATCGGCGGCGTAGGGGGCGCCGATGACCAATCTCGCCGAAGAGCCGATGCTGATGGAGGCGACGACGCGACGCTCGCGGCGCCTGTCGGTGATTTGGCTCGTACCATTGGTGGCGGTGGCGATCGGCGCCTGGCTCGCCTGGGACACGCTCTCCAAGGAAGGGCCGACGATCACCGTTACCTTCAACACCGCCGAAGGGCTGCAGGCCGGGCAGTCGCAGCTCAAATTCAAGGACATCGTCTTCGGCACCGTGAAAAGCCTGGCACTCAGCCCGGACCACAGCCATGTCGTCGTCACCATCGCCACGACCCACGAGGCGACGCCGCTCTTGACCGACAAGACCGTGTTCTGGGTGGTCAAGCCGCGGCTTTTCGCGGGTGCAATCTCCGGTCTCGAAACCCTGCTGTCCGGCAGCTATGTCGGCATGATGCCGGGAGCCACCGCCGGCACGGCGCAGCGTCAATTCACCGGGCGTGAGGACCCGCCGATCCTGACCGAGCACGTGCCCGGCCATGTGTTTTTCCTAAAGGCCAAACGGCTCGGCTCGATCTCGCTCGGCTCGCCGATCTTCTATCGCGATTTGAGCGTCGGCGAGGTGCTCGGCTGGGACATCGCCGACATGGCCGATTCGGTGACGATCCACGCCTTTGTCCGCCACCCCTATGACGATTATGTGCACGACGGCACGCGCTTTTGGAACGCGTCCGGCCTGTCGATCAAGCTTGCCGGCACCGGCCTCGAAATCCAGCTCGAATCATTGCGCGCGCTGATTTTGGGTGGCATCGCCTTCGACACGCCCAAGGGCGAGGCGCTGGGCCAAAAGGTCAGCGCCGAAAACCATGTGTTCCCGCTTTTTGCCGACCGCGACACGGCGCAGGCCGCCTCTTACACGCGCAAGATCCAGATCGTGTCGTATTTCCCCGGCTCGGTCAGCGGCCTCGCCGCCGGTTCGCCGGTGACGATGCACGGCCTCACCGTCGGTCAGGTCACCGATGTGCGGCTCGTCTACGACAAGGAGAAGGATGCGGTGCTGGCGCCGGTGCGCTACGAGGTCGAGCCCGAGCGCGTCGTCGGCGTCGGGGTCCAGGTCTACAAAAACGAGGCCGAGGCGATCGATGCGCTCCTGAAACGCGGGCTGCGGGCGACCCTGCAAAGCGCCAATCTGATCACCGGGCAGCAGCAGGTGGCGCTCGACTTTTTGCCGAACGAGCCGGCGGTCAAGGTCGCCGAGGAAGATGGCGCCTTTGTCCTGCCGACCGCTCCAGCCGGCGGCTTTGCCGGGCTCCAGGCCTCGGCCAGCGATCTGCTGGACAAGGTCAACACGATCCCGTTCGACCAGATCGGCAAAAGCCTCGACGGCATCCTGAGATCGGTCAATTCACTGGCGAGCGGCCCCGAGATGCGCGAGGCGCTGACCAAGCTCGCCGGCACGATCGCCACCACCGAGCAGGTCATGAAGCATGTCGACAGCGGCACCGCGCCGGCATTGAAGCGGCTCCCCGATATGGCGAACCAATTGCAAAAGACTGTCGCCAACGCCAACAAGCTCCTTGTGTCGCTCGATGCGGGCTATGGCGACAACACCAAGTTCAACCGCGACCTCGAACGGCTGATGGTGCAATTGAACGACGCGGTGACCTCGATCCGCTCGCTCGCCGATTTGTTGGCGCGGCACCCCGAGGCGCTGGTCAAGGGGCGGCCGAAAGGAGGCGTCGAGTGAACGGCGCGCGCCGCCATTGCTCGCTCGGTGCGCTCGTGATCGCGGCCGTGCTCGCCGCCTGCTCTTCGCCGGATCCGGTGCTCTACAACGTGGCGGCGGCGCCGGGCGCAGTGCGGGTAGGCGGCCCGAAGGTCGTGCTGCTGCATCAGGTGTCACTGGCGCGCTACCTCGAACGCTCCCAGATCGTGCGTTCGTCGGAGAATTACCGGCTCGCCGTTATGGAGAACGATTGGTGGGGCGAGCCGCTGGGCGCGATGCTCGGGCGTGTGCTCGCCGAGGAATTGGGCCAGCGCCTGCCGCAGACGACGATCCTCCTCGAAACCGGAGCCGTCTCGGCGCGGCCTGACGCGACGGTGGAGCTCAATATCGAGCGCCTCGACGAGAACGCCGCCGGCGAGCTCGTCCTCCAAGCCCAGGCGGCAATCCGCTACACCGACCAGAAGCAGCCGATGTTGCGCAGTTTCCGCTTCACCGTGCGCCCCAAAGGCCCTGGCGTGCCGGACGAAGTGGCGGCGATCAGCACCGCCGTCGGGGAACTCGCCGACGGCATCGCGCCGATGCTCACCGCGACGCGCGCGATTCTTTGATGCGCATGCGTGCAGGCGTCCCGGCGACACTGCCGCAATGGCGCGAATGCCCGGGCTGCGGCCTCGTGCAGTGGGTGCCGGCGCTCGCCGCCGGCACGTCGGCGCATTGCGCGCGCTGCCCAACGACCTTGCGCCGCGCCCACGGCCACGGCCTCGATCATGTGATGGCGCTGAGCGTGGCGGCTCTGGTGCTGCTCGGTGTCATGTGCGCGAGCGCGTTGATGAGCGTCGAGACGTTCGGCATCCGCCATGTCGCCGACCTCTTTTCCGGGCCGGAGGAGCTGGTGCGGCAGCAGATGGCGCCGCTCGCCGCGGTTGTCGTGTTTGTCACCGTGCTCGCGCCCTTCGGCAAGCTTTTCGGCACGCTCTATGTCGTGATCGGCGCGCATCGGCGCCGTCCGCCCCGCCATTTGCGCCGCATCTTTGCCTGGGCCGAGTGGCTGCGGCCGTGGTCGATGATCGAAGTTTTCGTGCTCGGCGTCTTTGTCGCCTATGTCAAGCTCGGCGATCTGGTCACGATCGGTTTGCGCACCGGGGTCTACGCGCTCCTCGCTCTGACCGTCGTGCTGGTTTGGATCGATGCCGCGTTGGACCGCGAAAAGGTCTGGGAACGGCTCGACCATAAAGACCGGCCCAACGCCCTGCCGCCCGGCGGCATCGAGAGCGCCGTCGGCTGCGAGACCTGCGGCCTCGTCAGTCGGCCGCGGCGCCACGCGGCGCGCTGCCCGCGCTGCGACAGCGCCTTGCATCGGCGCCGTCCGAACAGCATCGCGCGCACCTGGGCGCTGGTTATCGCCGCCGCGGTGCTTTACATCCCGGCCAATTACTACCCGGTCTTGAGCGTGGTCCAGCTCGGCGCCGGCCAGCCGAGCACGATCCTGGGCGGCGTCGAGGAATTGATCACGGCACGCCAATACCCGCTCGCCGCGCTCGTCTTTTTTGCCAGCATTGCGGTGCCGATGCTCAAGCTCTTCGGGCTTTCGATCATGCTGATCGCGACCCAAACCGGGCGGCTCGGCTGGCTGCGCGACCGCACCCGGCTCTACCACATCGTCCGCTTTATCGGCCGCTGGTCGATGATCGACATCTTTATGGAATCGCTGCTGGGTGCGCTCGTCACCTTCGGCACGGTGATCACGATCGAGCCGGGCATGGGGGCGCTGGCTTTTTGCGCCGTCGTGATCCTGACCATGTTTGCCGCCGAAACCTTCGACCCGCGCCTTATGTGGGACGCCGCGGCTCGCCGGCAAATCTCGACCGCCGGGGTCGAGGCGGCTTGATCGTCGCAAACATGCTGCTCTGGTTCGCCCCCGGCCTTGAGCTTCCAGCGGCTTGCTGCGATATGCTGCGGCATGGCGGCGATCGACACATTGCAGCTCAGCCGCGTCCTGCGTGACCGGGCCGGGTTTTCTCAGGACGCCGCCGAAGCGACGGCCGAGGCGCTGGGTGCAGCGATCGGCGGCGAGGTCGCGACCAAGACCGATCTTGCTGCGCTCAAGAGCGAGCTGAAGGCTGACATCGCTGCGGTCAGGACCGAACTGAAAGCCGACATCAACGAACTCAGGAACGAGCTGAAAGCCGACATCACCGAACTCAGAACTGAGCTGAAGGGCGACATTGCCGCGCTCAGAACCGAGCTGAAAGGCGACATCGCCGGAAATAGTGCCGACATTGCCGGCATCAAGGCCGATATCCGGCTCCTGCGTTGGCAGATCGCCGTCACTTGGGCATTGTCGCTGGCGATCCTCATCAAGCTTTTTGTCCACTGACGCGCAGATGTCTGTCTACCTCTCGCGCTCTGTCGCCACGACAGCAGCCCGTCCGCTGCAATCGCATTGACAGTCAGGGCCCGACCCGCCGCTATGATGTCGGCAACGGCAGCTCGGGGTCGGCGATGGACGATCTGAGGCGAACCGACTTGGTGGCGCGGGCGCGTCATCTGGCGGCGCTGATCGAGGACAATGCCGCGGCGATCGAGACGGCGCGGCGGCTTACCGAGCCGGTGCTCGCGGCGCTGCACGAGGCGCGGCTCTTTCGCATGCTCTATCCGCGTTCGGTCGGCGGTGACGAGGTCGAGCCCGGACAATATGTGCTGGCGCTCGCCGAATTGGCCCGCGCCGACGGCTCGGTCGGGTGGTGCGTCTCGATCGCCAACAGCATCGGCCTCTTCGCCCCTTATCTCGGCCTCGCGACGGCGCGACGGGTGTTCGGACATCCACACGCCACCTGCGCCTGGGGGCCGCCAAACGATTGCCGCGGTATCGCCGTGCCCGGCGGCTACCGCATCAGCGGCCGCTGGGATTTTGCCAGCGGCTGCCGTCATGCGAGCTGGATGGGCGCCCACGGTCCGGTCCTCGAGCCCGATGGCTCGCTGCGCCTCAACGATTTTGGCCGGCCGACGATCCGCACCTGGCTTTTCCCCGCCTCGGAAGCAAGGCTGCTCGACAATTGGCACCCGATCGGGCTGCGTGGCACCGCGTCCGAATCCTACACGGTGGCCGACCTCTTCGTGCCGGAAGAGATGACCGGCACCCGCGAGGATCCGAGCCTGCGCCGCGACAGGGGCCCGCTCTACGCCTTTCCGCAGCAAACGCTGTATTCGGTCGGGATTGCCGGCGTCGCCCTCGGCATTGCCCGCGGCATGATCGACGCGTTTATCGATCTGGCGTCGCGCAAGACGCCGCGCGGCGGCGGGCGGCTCGCCGACAACGCCGTGGTCCAGGCCGGGATTGCCCGCGCCGAAGCGCGGCTCGGCTCGGCCGCGGCCTACCTCGTCGATACCGTGCGCGACATCTACGCGCGCGCCGACGAGATCGCCCCGATCGACGTGCCCGACCGCGCCCGCGCGCGACTCGCCGGCTCGAACGCGATCACCGGCGCCATTGCGGTCGCCGACTGGACCTACAAGGCTGCCGGCGCCGATGCGATCTTCGCCGACAGCCCGTTCGAGCGCCGCTTCCGCGACATCCACACCCTGTCCCAGCAAATCCAATCCCGCGACGCCCATTATGAAACCGTCGGCCAGGTCCTGCTCGGCAACCCGCCCGAGGTCTTTCTGTAGCCTGCGGCAAGTGCCCAATGCCGCATCGACGCGGTTCGCTGCGCAAAAAGCGGTCGAATTTTCACTTGGCTGGCGCTAAGCCACGGCAATGGACAAAGGGCGGAGCTTGATCCTGGTGGCGGCGGCGGCGCTGATCGATGCCGATGGCCGCGTGCTCCTGGCCCAGCGCCCGCCCGGCAAGTCGATGGCCGGCTTATGGGAATTCCCGGGTGGCAAGGTCGATCGCGGCGAGACGCCGGAAGCGGCGCTGATCCGCGAGCTGGCCGAAGAGCTCGGCATCGACGTCGCCGCGAGCTGTCTCGCCCCCTTCACCTTTGCCTCGTACGGCTATCCCGAGTTCCACCTGCTGATGCCGCTTTACATCTGCCGCAAATGGTCCGGGATCGCCACTGCGCGCGAAGGGCAGCGCCTCGCCTGGGTGCGGCCGGCCCGGCTCGCCGACTATCCGATGCCACCGGCCGACAAGCCGCTGGTCGCCATGCTGCGCGACCTGCTTTAGGCGATTTGCCGGGCCGGCGGTTCACCTGATCGATGCGCGGCGCCCGCTCAAGCGCGGTGGCGCCAGCCGGCGTGGTGCCAGCCATGCTGGCCGCCGATCAGCTGGTTCGCGGTCTGCTGTTGCTCGGGCGACAGCGCGGCGTAGAGCGGCTTCAGCGCCGCCAAGAGGCGCGCGTCGTTGTCGGCGCGCAATTTGGCAAAGTCGCCGCGCAGGGTCAGCCGCTCGACTGCGTTCATCGCCCCCTTGCGCTGCTTTGCACCGGCCATCGCCTGGTCGAGCGCATTGGCGTTCTGGCGCATCGCCGCCGCCATCTGGTCCCATTGCGCTTCCTGCGCCGGGGTGATCTTGAGCTCGGCCTTCAGGAACGCGATGCGCCCCTCGACCAATTGGCCGGGTGTCATCTGGGCATGATGGCGCGCTTCGGTTTGCGCGGGAGCGGGCGCCGCCGGCGCTGTCTGCGCCATTGCCGGCGCTAAGCCTAGCGCCGCGACACTCGCGAACAGTGCTGCAGCGGTGAACGATTTGCAAAACCTCGACATCATCAACCTCTGTCATTAAACGAGGGCTTGTGCCCCTCGCCGATGACCTACGGTCCGACCGCCTGCCGCATACCCGAAAATCGGCGCATTACAAAGATTTAACCCGCTGTGCCGCTTCTTCTCTCCGGCGAGGGCGGATCAAAAGCAGGGGCCGCCCCCTCCCTCCCCTCCCCGCATGCGGGGGAGGTCAAAGTAGCGCGGGGTAAACCATACCAATAAGCGAGGAAGCATCAAACAGTTCCCTCCCCCGCGTGCGGGGGAGGGTTTGGGGGGGCCACGCCGCCGGAGCGGGCTGCTAGGCGGGCTTGACGCCGACCTGGTTCCAGGCGTCGGCGACCGCCTTCTGCTCGGCGCTGCCGGTGCCGTAACGCTTGCCGGCGTTCGCGATCGTATGGCCGGCGAAGGAGGCAAAGTTGGCCGAGGCTCTGAGGCTGCGGTCGCGGATCGTGTCGTACCAGATCTGCCCCGCCTTTTCCCAGGCATGGCCGCCGATCGCGCTCGCGGCGAGATAGAAGGCGCGGTTCGGGATGCCGGAGTTCAGGTGGACCCCGCCATTGTCCTGGCTGGTGTGCAGGTAATGGCGCATATCGGCGGGCTGCGGGTCCTTGCCCATGACCTCATTGTCATAGGCGGTGCCCGGCGCCTTCATCGAGCGCAAGGCCTGGCCCGGAAATTTCAAGAGCCCCTCGCCGATCAGCCAGTCGGCCTGGTCGGCGGTTTGTTTTTTGACATATTGCTTGATCAGCGAGCCGAACACGTCAGAGCACGATTCATTCAAAGCCCCGGACTGGTTCAGATAGGTCAAATTGACCTCGGAGCCGGTGACGCCGTGGGTCAATTCGTGTCCGATGACATCGACCGAAATCGTAAACCGGTTGAACGAGGCGCCGTCGCCGTCACCGAAGATCATCTCCTTGGTGTCCCAGAACGCGTTGTCGTAGTCGCGCCCGTAATGGACATAGGCGTTGAGCGGCAGGCCCTGGCCGTCGATCGAGTTGCGCTGATAGACTTCGAGATAGAAGTTGAATGTATCGCCGAGCCCGTCATAGGCCTCGTTGACGGCGACATCGGCGACCGCCGGCTGGCCTTCGGCGCGCACCAGCTGCCCGGACGGCGATTCCTCGTTGGCGGAGTTGTAGATCGAGCGGTGCGGCGCCGCGGGCGCACCCGTCACCATCTGGTGCGGCGCCGGCGCGAGCAGCTGAAAGGTCATCCTCTGAGCGCGGTGCGTCCCGTCGAGGCCGAGCGTCTTCAGCGCGGCGTCGCGCTGGGCAGCGTTGCCACGCCTGGCCATTTCGTGCAGCACGTGCGGCGGCAGGATGCAGTACACCGAATGGCGGTGTCGGCGATGACATGACTGGGTGTGCATGGCAATCTCCTCTGGCCGTTTTTCGGTCCAGGGCGTTTGCCGGAGAAGGCTCGCCCCGACCGACCGATCCCGAGCGCTGAAACCCTTCGTTCGGGAATGCTGTAAGATTAGGAGGCGCCGCCGCCGCCTCCTGTGAGCCGGTTCACAAATCCGCGGGTAAAGCAGGGCTGCGGTGCGGGATCAGCCGCCTGTCATTGCCTTGACGGCGGCGGCGAGGTCGAGCATGCGAGCGGCGTGGTCGCCCTCGGCTGCAGCGCGCAAGGCGTGCAGCTCGCCGCCGCCCGGCGCCAAATGCAGCACCGCCGTCTTGCCGCCATAGGCGAACATGACCTTGCGCGCGTTGGCTTGAGGCGGCACGGCGGGCGCTGCCGGTGCCGCCGCCTCGACCTTGGCCATCAGCTCATGCAGGTGCCTCTGCTGTTCCGGCGTGAGCTTGCCGCGGCGCTGCGGGTCGCCGACCTTTAGTCCGATC
The DNA here is from genome assembly GCA_036404275.1 of Allostellaceae bacterium. Lineage (GTDB taxonomy): Bacteria > Pseudomonadota > Alphaproteobacteria > ATCC43930 > CGMCC-115725 > AP-15. The sequence continues at coordinate 7,118 of DASXAM010000327.1, read as the reverse complement.
TGCCGTGCAACGGTAAAGCTGCAATCGGGTTCGATCGTCCACACCGTGCCGGTGTCGCCGACAACGCCGCTTTGCAAATCCTTGACCGTCAGCGGCGCCGCCAATGGGCATTCCTGAGCCACGGCCACCCCCGAAACGAGAAGCGATGCGAGCGCAAGGCCAAAACCGCGATACCGCATCGGGGCCAACTCGGAGATCCGATTCGCGGCGGGTCCGGCCGCCATCACTGACTTCTATACGCAGCTCCCTCTTTTCAAGAGTGCCGCTGCTCAGAATTCGCGGCCGAGCGCCCGGTCGAGCGACAGCGGTCCGCCGCCGCGGATCAGGATCGCGAGCGATGTCAGCATCAGATAGAGCGGTATCTCCATGCCCCGATTGGGCCAGAACCAGGCGACATGAATGTGGACGAAAAAGGCGGCGACAAACATGAAGCCGACAAACAGTGCCGCGATCGGCCGCGTCAACAACCCGATCGCCAGCAGGATGCCGCCGAAAAATTCGAGACAGCCGATGTAATAGGCCCAGAACAGCGCCGGATGCAGCCCGTCCTTGGCAAAGCCGAGCGCGGTCCGGTGGATGTCGCCACCCCAGAAGCCGAACAATTTCTGCATGCCGTGCGGCACAAAAAAGAGCCCGGTCGCCGCCCGCAGCAACGGCCAGCTGTAGGTTTCGAGCGTGCTGTAAACGCTTTCAAGCGCCGGCACCACATAGCGCGGCCGCTCGATGCTGTTGTCGGTCATGCGTTCCTCCGATCGTCGCGATCGCGCCGGACCCGAACCGGCTTTCGGTAGTTCGAGCGGCCGCCGATCGATTTATTCCCTTCCGTGCAAAAAATATGTATTATGTTTATATTAAACGTAAGAAGAACGTTAAATCCCTCTCACCCACCGGCATTAGGCGGCGCTCGGCCGTAATGATATGCTAGGTATGGTTAACGCGGAAGGATCAGAGCATGGAGCCCGCGATCGTTGCCACCGCCGGTGCGTCCGCCGAAACCGCCGAGACGAGAAAATACGGCTGGCGCGTTGTCCTGTTCTCCGGCGCCGGGTGGTTCTTCGACGGCTATGTGATCAACGTATGGCCGCTGGCGATCCCGTTGATCATGACGGATCTGCACCTGACGGTGACCGATATCGGGACGATCACCACCCTTTACGTTACCGCCTACATGCTCGGCACCCTGCTCGGCGGGACCTTTGCCGACTATCTCGGCCGACGCAGCGTGCTGTCCTTCTCGGTGTTGTTTTACATGTTCGTGGACGCCCTGACGGCGGTCGCGCAAGGTTTCTGGTCGCTCGGCTTGTTCCGGTTTCTGACCGGCACCGGCACCGGGATGGAGTTGCCGGTCGGCTCGACCTTTATCACCGAGGCGGTCGACAACAAATGGCGCGCGCGACTTCTTGCGGTCATGAATGTCGGCTATCCGGCCGGATATGTGCTGGCGGTCGTGGCGTTTGCGACGATCGGCGCGGTGTGGGGGTGGCGCGGGGTCTTTGTCGCGTCGATCATTCCCGGAATCTTTGTCTTCTTTGTCAGGCTCAAAGTGTCCGAGTCACCCCGCTTTCAGCTGGCGCGCGAGAAACTGGCGCGCGGCGAGGTGGTGCGCGACCGCGTCGCAAACATTACCGTATTCCGAAAGCCCTATGTACGCGATGCGCTGCCGGCCGTGCTTTATTGGATCGGCAACGCATTCGCATTTTGGGCATTCTACACGTTCATCCCGCTTTACTTTGTAAAAGTCCGCCAGATTTCGGCACCGGTAGAGTTGACCTGGCTGGCGACCTATCAGGTCTGGGCGGTCGTGATCACCTACCTTGCCGCCTGGTTGTCCGACCGCTGGGGCCGGCGGCCGTTTGCCATCCTGTTCGCGCTCTTGACGCTGATATTCGTCTGGGCGGTGACCTTGGTTCCGGACGGCGCTCCGCTTTATCTCGCCGGCGCGCTGCTGTTCGGATTCAACAATGCGACTTGGACCATATCGTTTGCACATTCGACCGAGCTTTATCCGACCCATATCCGCGGCTCCGGCATCGGGACGACGATGGCCTGCGGCCGGGTCGTGTCGATCCTGGCGCCGGTGTTTTTTGGCGTGGTGGCGGCCCGGTATGGGATTGCCGTCGCGTTCCGGCTCGGCGCGCTTGCCTGGCTGCTGACGGTCATCGGCTACCTCTTCTCGCGCGAGACGAGCGGGGTGGCGCTGGAGCATATCGAGGAGCGCGCCGCCTCGCCGGCGGCAAGGCCGGCCAAGGTGCCGCTGCCGCAATCCTCGAATTGAGCTCGCAGCCGCGAAATCGGAGAATCGTTTAACGGAGGTTGGCAGATGCAGCAGAACCGGATCATCGATTGCGACGGCCATCTGGTCGAGCCGCCCGATTTGTGGGAGCGCTATCTCGAAGGCGGGCTGCGCGCCAAGGCGCCGCGGCTTGTTGCCGATAAGAACGGCTTGGCGCGGATCGCGCTCGAAGGCCGGCTCTACCCGCAGCTGGAAGGCAACGGCAAGGGCTTTCCCGGACTGCCGGTCGAATGGTTTCGGCGCGACGGCGGCGACCGCTTTCACGCTCAGCCGGCGATCTCGCCGCAGGCGCGGCTCGCAGCGATGGACCAGGAAGGGATCGACATCGCGGTGCCGTTTCCGACGCTCGGGCTCTATACCGTCGATGCGCGCGACCCTGAACTGAACGCCGCGATCTGCCGCGCCTACAACAATTGGCTCCACGAGGAGTATCTCGCCGCCGACCGTCGCCGTCTGATCGGCGTCGGCATGGTGACCTTGCTCGATGTCGGGGCGGCGGTCGATGAATTGCGCCGCGTTGTCACGACGCTCGGCTTCAAAGGGGTCTATCTGCGGCCCAACCCGGTCGGCGGCCGCGCCTTGCACGACCCGGCCTTCGACCCGTTCTGGGCCGAAGCGGAGCGGCTCGGCGTGCCGGTCATGTTTCACGAGGGCACCGATGGGCAGCTGCCGACGGCGGGGCTCGACCGTTACAACAATTTTTTTATGACGCACACGGTCTCGCACCCGTTTGAGCAGATGCTGGCGGCGCTGTCGATGATCGCCGGCGGCGTGGTCGAGCGCTTTCCGCGGCTCAAGGTCGCGTTTCTCGAATCGGGCTGCGGCTGGCTGCCGTTCTGGCTGCACCGCATCCACGAGCATTGGGAGAAGCGCCCGCACGAAGTGCCGTGGCTCAAGACCGACCCGATCGCGTGCTTCCGCCGGCAATGCATGATCTCGTGCGATCCCGACGAGGCGACGATTCCGGCGGTCGTCGAGTTTATCGGCGAGGACTATGTCTGCTGGGCGTCGGACTATCCGCATTGGGACGCGATCTTTCCCGGCGCGGTGGACGAGCTGCGGCGCCACATGACCGGGCTCGGCGAATCTGCCCAGCGCAAGATCCTCGGCGACAACGCCCGCCGCTTTCTAAGCTTGCCGGCGTGAGTGTTTCTCCCTCGCTTGGCCGGTGAAAACCGGCATTCCATGGCGGCAATGGGTCCCGGCTTTCGCCGGGACGGCGAGTTGGACGCTCAAGGCCGGCCGAAGGCGTCGGCGGGCGGCAGCGGGTTGAAGTCGAGCGGCGCGTCGGTGTCGATATGCGCGCGCGTCGGCAGGTCCTCGACATCCCAGCCGCCGCCCAATGCCTGGATCAATGCCGCGCTGGCGACGAGCCGGCTCTGGCGGATGTTGAGCGCGGTCTCGGCGTCGGAGAGCGCCGTCTGCTCGGCGACGATGACGCTGGTATAGGCGACGGTGCCGGCGAGGTACTGGTTGTTGAGGACGCGCTCAGCCTCGCGCGCGGCCTTGACCGCGGCTTCCTGCGCCACGGCCTGCTGGGCCAGGATGCGCAATGCGGCGAGCTGGTCCTCGACCTGCTGAAAGGCGCTGAGCACGGTCTGCCGGTAATCCGCCACATCCTGGTCGTAGACGGCGCGCGCCTGCTGGACCGCGGCATTGCGGGCACCGGCATCGAACACGGTCTCGACCAGATTGCCGCCGAACGACCAGAACCGGCCCGAGGCGCTGACCAGCTTGGCCAGTGAAATTGCCGCCTCGCCGGCATCGGCGGAGAGCGTGATGTTCGGAAAGAAGGCCGCTTCGGCGACGCCGATCTGGGCATTGGCGGCGGCCATGATGCGCTCGGCGGCGGCGATGTCGGGGCGCCGCTCGAGCAATGCCGAGGGCAGCCCGGCCGGGACCGCCGGCACCGCGGTTACGACATCGGTGGGCGGGATCGACAATGCCGCCGGCGGCACCCCGACCAAAACCGCGATCGCATGCTCGAACTGCGCCCGCGTCACGCCGACCGCGATGGCTTGCGCCTGGGTGCTCTCTAATTGCGCCTCGGCCTGCGACACGTCCGACTGCGAGGCGACGCCGGCGGCATATTGATTTTTGGTGATGCGCAGCGATTCGGCGAAGGCTGCGGCCGAGGTGTCGAGCAGGCGCTTCAATTCGTCGGCAATGCGCAATTGCAGATAATCGGTGGCGAGCTGGCCCTGCGCCGAGAGCCGCGCATTGGCGAGGTCGCCGGCGCTCGCCTGCGCGCTCGCCACCTGGCTCTCGACCGTCCGGCGGATCTGGCCCCATAGATCGGGGGTCCAGCTCGCCGCAGCCGAGACACTGAAAAAATCGACGATCTTGCCGCTGCCGCCACCGGCCGAGCCCGAGGCGGCGCCGCCGGCGCTCGAACCGGTGCCGCTGCCGCGCGACCGCTGCGCCGAGGCGTTGAGCGTCCCGGTCGGGAAAAACCCGGCGCGCGCCTGGGCGACGAGCCATTCGGCCTGGCGATAGGCGGCTTCGGCGGCTTTCAGATTCTGGTTCGAGATATCGATCCGGCGTTCCAAACCGTCGAGCACCGGGTCGTTATAGACCGACCACCAGTCGCCTCGCGCCACCGCATCGATCGGCTGCGCCACCGCCCAGCCCGCCGCAGCCGCCGCTTCCTTGTAGCGTGCCGGCACCGGCGCCGGCGGTTTGCGGTAATCCGGCCCGACGGTGCAGGCGGCGAGCGCGAGAAATGCCGTGGCAATGCTCAATCTGCCGCCGGACCGGTGCGGTTGGACACGCGCCCCGGTATCCCCCACCTCACCCCGTCCCTCTCCGCCGCTGCCGGCGGAGAGGGTGTTGCATCGACGATAGGGAAGGGCCGGCCCCCACCCTAACCCTCCCCCGCCTGCGGGGGAGGGAAGGGTGGGGGCGACAGCCGATGGTGAGAGATTCCCGAGCCCGATGCCGGGTCTCCAGTCCCTAAATCGCCTACTCATTCGCCGGGTTCGGCGACGTGGTCGGCGCCGAGGTAGCGCAACCCAGCGCGCCAGCGCCGTTGCGCCCAGAGCCGGTAGCGATCGAGATAGAGATAGATGACCGGTGTCGTGTAGAGCGTCAAAAGCTGGCTGACGACGAGCCCGCCGACGATGGCGACGCCGAGCGGCCGGCGCAATTCCGCACCCTCGCCAAAACCGATCGCCAGCGGCACCGCCCCCAGCATCGCCGCCAGGGTCGTCATCATGATCGGGCGAAACCGCTTCAGGCATGCCTGGTAGATGGCTTCGCGCGAACTGAGCCCTTCCCGGCGTTCGGCGTCGAGCGCGAAGTCGATCATCATGATCGCGTTCTTCTTGACGATGCCGATCAGCAGGATGACGCCGATCAGCGCAATGATGCTGAATTCGGTGTCGGTCACCATCAACGCCAGCACGGCACCCACCCCGGCCGACGGCAGCGTGGACAGGATCGTGATCGGGTGGACATAGCTCTCGTAAAGCACGCCGAGCACGACATAGACCGCGATCAATGCCGCCGCGATCAACACCGGCTCGTTCGCTAGCGACTCTTCGAACACCTTGGCGGTGCCCTGGAACCCGCCATGGATCGTCGCCGGCATGTCGAGGCGTGCGACGGCATTCTCGATACGCTGCTGCGCTTCGCTGAGCGAGACCCCTGGCGCCAGGTTGAACGAGATCGTCGCGGCGACAAAGAGGCTCTGGTGATTGACCGCGAGCGGCGTGTTGCCGGGGCCGAAATGGGCAAAGGTTGAGAGCGGCACCATCGTCTCTTTGGCGGTGCTGACCGGTGCCCCGGTCGAGGTGGCGCTGCGCCCGGTATTGGCGATCGCGTTATTGACGAGATTACGCTGGGTGTCGCCGGCGATCGCCGCGGCGGTTGCGGTTGCGGTGGGGGTACCCTTGGCCGGCGCCTTTGCCGTGACTGTGCCGGCGAGCGCATTGGTCGCCTGGGTGCCGCCGACCGAGCCGCCGCTGGTGCTAACATAGATGTCCTTCAGGATTTCCGGCGTCTGCCAAAAGCGCGGCGCCACCTCCATGACGACGTGATATTGGTTGCGCGGCATGTAGATCACCGACACCTGGCGCTGGCCGAAGGCGTCATAGAGCGTGTTGTCGATCTGGCTGACCGTCAGTCCGAGCCGCGACGCGGTCGCGCGGTCGATGACGAGGTCGGTTTCGAGCCCCTTTTGCTGCTGGTCGAGGTTGACCTCGGTCAGCCCCGGCACTTTTTTCAATGCTTCCTCGACCTTGGGCGCCCATTCGAACATGGTTTGGGCGTCGTCGCCTTGCAGCGAATATTGGTATTGCGCATTGCTCTGCCGGCCGCCGACCCGGATATCCTGCACCGCCTGCAAAAAGAGGCGCGCCCCGGCGACCTGGTTGAGCTTGCCGCGCAATCGGCCGATGACCTGCCCGACCGACAATTTGCGCTCCGACAGCGGCTTCAGCACGACAAAGACAAAGCCGGAATTGGTCTGGCCGCCGCCGGTAAAGCCGACGATGTTCTGCACCGCCGGATCGGCGCGGATGATGTCGATAAATTGCTTCAGCTTTTGTTCCATCAGCTGGAACGAGATGCTCTGGTCGGCTTGGACGCCGCCGATCATCCGCCCGGTGTCCTGCTGCGGAAAAAATCCCTTGGGGATGATCGTGAACAGGTAGATGGCGAGCACGATCGTCGCCAGGAGGCTCAGCATGACGAGGCCCGGCTGGCGCAACGCCACGCGCAACGAGCGGTCGTAGCGGAAGAGCACCGCATCGAAGGCGCGCTCGCCCAGCCGATAGAGCCGCCCGTGCTTCGGCTCCCGTCGATTGTCGAGCAGATAGGCGCACAT
>DASXAM010000326.1:0-3645 GCA_036404275.1 Allostellaceae bacterium | reverse complement strand
GAGCGCTTTGCCGCGCATCTCGACCAAGCCTGGAACGACGGCCGGCCCGAGCCCTTTGTCGCCTTCGAGAATGTCGGCCGCGCCTATCTCGCCTTTGCCCGCAACGAGCCCGCCTATTACTCGGCGATGTTCGAGGCCGGGCTCTCCTTCGACGACGACCCGCAATTGCGCCAGGCGGCCGATCGCAGCTTTGCCGTGTTGCGCGGCGCGTCCGAGAGCCTGTGCGCGCACATGCCGGCGCAGCGCCGGCCGCCGGCGCTGATGATGAGCCTGCATGTCTGGGCCTTGTCGCACGGCATTGCCTCGCTTTTTGCGCGCGGCGACGGCGGCCGCCGACCATTGCCGATGTCGCCCGAGGACCTGCTCGAAGCGGGCATGCTGATCTATCTGCGCGGCCTGGGAATTATCGCCGAGCCCGCCGCCTCCGAGGCTTGATCGCCGTCCCTTGACAACTGGCGAGGCCGGCGCTATGTGAATGTTAGAAACATTTACATGAAGGTCGCCATGCACCACTTTGCGGCGATGGTGGACGATATCGGCAAGCCGGCCTGGATCGGGCTGACGATTGTCAGCTTCATCCTGTGGTGGCCGCTGGGGCTTGTGCTTCTCGGGTTTTTGATAGGGAGTGGACGAATGGCGTGCTGGAGCGAAGGCGCCGGATCGCGCTGGCAGCGGCGCATGGAGCGGATGCAGCGGCGGATGTCACAAATGCAGGCGGCGGCCGAGCGCTGGGGCTGGAGCCCGGGCTCGGGGAATGGCGGGTCGCGGTCGAGCTATCGCGCGGCGACCGGCAACCGGGCTTTCGACGAATACCGCGCCGAGACCTTGCGCCGGCTCGAAGACGAGCAGCGCGAGTTCATGGAATTCCTCGATCGACTGCGCCACGCCAAGGACAAGGCCGAGTTCGACCAATTCATGGCCGAGCGCCGCCGGCCGAGCGGCCCAATGCCGCAGCCCCAAGGTATCTGAACACCGGACTTCTATAACTCCATCTAGGGCAGGCCCCGCATTTTGCGCGGCCTGCCGTTGCTGAGGTCTTGCCGCGGCGTCCGTAGCCGGACAGGATGGGGCGATGGTCCAACCGTCGCCCATCCCGGTTTTCACTCCGCGTAAATCGCGCACCCCGCACCGGCGATGAGCCTCGCCGTCGGCATCGAAGACTTTGTCCAAGCGCTGGTCGCCGGCCTGCTGGTCGGCGCCGTTTACGGGCTGATGTGCGTCGGGCTCGGGCTGATCTTTGGGGTGATGCGGGTCGTCAATTTTGCCCAGGGCGATTTTCTGATGCTGGGCATGTATTTCAGCCTCTATACCGTCGGCGCGCTCGGCGCCCTGGCGGTCTTCGGACCGGGGGCGGCGCCGGTCGCGGCGGCACTCCTCGCCGGCCCGGTATTGTTTGTCGGCGGCTGGCTGCTGCACCGGCTGCTGCTCGGCCGGGTGACCGGCACCCGCGCGATCGGCGGCGGCCACGACGCGCAGCTGATCCTGACCCTCGGCATCGCCCTCGTCCTCGAAAATGGCGGGCTGATCGCCTTTGGCTCGACCCCGCAGGCGGTGCACACGCCGCTGTCGTGGAGCGCCTGGCACTTGCCGCTCGTCTCGGCCCATTTCGGCGAGGTCTTTGTCAACAAGGCGCGCGGCATCGCCTGCCTCGTCTCGGTGCTGGTCGGGGCAGCACTCTATTGGTTCATCAGCCGGGCGCGCCTCGGCAAGGCGTTGCGCGCGGCGGCCGACAACCCCGAGGCGGCGACTTATATGGGGATCGCCGTCGATCGCGCGCACGGCATCGCCTTTGGCATCGGCACCGGCGTCACCGCGATCGCCGGCGGGCTGGTGGCGACGTTTTATCCGTTCCAGCCCTATGTCGGCTTCGATTTCGTCATCATCATGTATGCCGGCGTCGTGCTCGGCGGCATGGGCAGCATCCTCGGCGCCTTCTGGGGCGGCATGACGATCGGGCTGGTGCAGCAGCTTTCGACCCTGGCGCTGCCATTGCAATTGCAGAATGCCGCGATCTTTGTCGTCTTTCTGCTGGTCGTGCAATTGCGGCCGCAAGGGCTGTTCGGCCGCAATGTCGAGCGCGCCTGAACGCCTGAACACCGGCCGGCACGGGCTGCGGCGGCCGCTCGCGGTCATCGCCGGTCTTGCCGCGGTCTGGCTCGGGCTCGGCCTCGTGGTCGGCAATTCCTATTACCAGCTGATGCTGACCCTGGTGCCGATCTGGGCGGTGATGGGGCTCTCCTGGAACCTCCTCAGCGGCTACAGCGGTCTCGTCTCGTTCGGCCACGCCTCGTTTTTCGGCATCGGCGCCTATACCGTCACCTTGGCGCTGGTGAAGTTCGACATCACCCCGTGGCTCGGCATCCCGTTCGGCATGCTGGTCGGCGCGGCGGCCGGAGCAGTCATCGGCTGGCCGACATTTCGCCTGCGCGGCCATTATTTCGCGCTGGCGATGCTCGCCTACCCGCTGGCGCTCCTCTACGTCTTCGAATGGCTCGGCTATCAGGAGGTGGCGCTGCCGATGAAGCGTGCGGCACCGGCCCGCTTTATGCAGTTCAGCGATTACCGGGTCTACATCGCGATCGCCGTCGGGCTGCTGGTGCTGGCGCTCGTAATCTCGCTCGCGGTCGAGCGCTCGCGCTTTGGCATGTCGCTCCTCGCCATCAAGCAGAACGAGCCGGCGGCCGAGGCGGCAGGCATCGACACCTGGCGCTGGAAGATGCGTGCGATCGTGCTGAGCGGCGCGCTTGCCGCCGCCGCCGGCGGGCTGTACGCGGTCGTCCTCTTGGTCGTGACACCCGACAGCGTGTTCGGTGTCCTGACCTCGGCGCAGGCGCTGATCGTGGCGCTCTTTGGCGGTGTTGCAACGATGTGGGGGCCGGTGATCGGCGCCGCCGTGCTGGTCCCGCTCAGCGAGACATTGCAGGCCCATCTCGGCAATACCATCCCCGGGATCCAGGGCGTCGTCTACGGCCTCGCCATCATTCTGGTGATATTGCTGGCGCCGGAGGGCATCTATTGGCGCGTGCGCGACCGGCTGATCCGCCGTGGCCCGATGCCGGTCGCATTCTCTCCGATCGAGCCGCCGGCGCGCGCGCCGCGACCCCGAACAACCGCCGCCGACGGATCGCCGATCCTCGTCGTCGAGGGGTTGTCGAAATCGTTCGGCGGCTTGCGCGCGGTCGATGAGGTCGGCTTCGCAGTCGAGCGCGGCGCGATCCTCGGCATCATCGGACCGAACGGCGCCGGCAAGACGACCTTGTTCAACCTGATGAACGGGTTTGTCGCTCCGGATGGCGGCCGGGTCGCGTTCGACGGCCGCGATCTTGTCGGGCTCAAGCCAAACCGCATCTGCCGGCTCGGCGTTGGCCGCACCTTTCAGGTGATGCGGCCGTTTCCCCGCCTGTCGGTGTTGCAGAACGTGACAATCGGCGCCTATGCGGTCGAGCGCTCGGACCGGGCCGCCCTAGCCGCGGCGTCGGCGGCGATCGACCGCGTCGGGCTCTCGCCGCGCGCCGACATGCCGGCGGCCGGCCTGACCACCAAGGAATTGCGGCTGATGGAATTGGCCCGCGCCTTGGCCGGCCGGCCGCGGCTCTTGCTGCTCGACGAGCCCTTGGCCGGGCTCGGCGGTGGCGAGGTCGAGGA
>DASXAM010000325.1:0-13554 GCA_036404275.1 Allostellaceae bacterium | reverse complement strand
CGCGGCACGACACTCGCGTAAAGACGGTTGGCGAAAGGCCGGCCGACGATCTCGGCCGGCGGCTTGCCGTCCTTCGGCAGCCGGATCACCCCGGGATCGGCGACGTCGCCGCGATTGAGCGCTTGGATATAATCGAGGTCGGCAGTGCCGCCCGGCCAATAGGTCTCGCCCGGGGCGAGCGGGAACCAGCCGATCGCCGGGCCGCTGCCATCGGCATAGCTCAATCCGACCCCGGCGGTGCCGAGAAACCCGACGACGGCCGGCATATAGACCGGATGCGCGACAAAGCGGCCGGGGACCCAGCCCCAACGCCCCTCGATGAACGCCCAACGCCCGTAATGCGACGGGGCGAATCCCCAAACCCGGTCGTCGAACCAAGTCCAGCCCCAAGGTTGAACCCAGCGCCATTTGCCGTCGCGATAGGGCGCCCAGCCGGCGGGAAGGTCCTTAGGAAACCAGACATTGCCGTATTCGACGTTTCGTTCCCAGCTCCCGGCGACATCAAGCTCGGCCGACCCGGTCATCTCGGGCGAAACGTAGTAGGGCGCGGCGAGGTCCGCCTCGTCCCGGTCGCGGGCGCGGCACCAATCAGCAAATTCGTCGGCCACGGCCTTTGCCTTTTGTGCCGAGGACGGATCGAGCGCTTCGCCGGATTTGATAGGCGTATCGGCGCCGCTCCCAGCGAACCGGGCAGCGCCTTCGAAGACCATGACCCGTGGCGTTCGGCCGTCGCCAGCGTCGATATCGTAACGGCCGGGCTGCAACAGCCACACGCCGCCCTGCCGGAAATCGATTTCGACGGTGGCGCCCGGATCGAGCCGGCGAAGCGCAATCTCGATGCGCCCTTGCGAAAGCGCGATCTCGACTATCCCCTCGTCGAGACGGACAATCTCGACCTCGGTGTTTGCCGTGAGATCGGTGGTGTCGAGGCCGATTTCGATCTCGGCGCGGGCATCGGCTGCAGTGCGTAGTGCCGCGCCGGCGGCAAGGGGAGTGTCGATCGCGGCATCGGACCATGATGCGTCGTGTGCCGGCCGCGTCGAGGCCTTGCCATCGGCAAAGCTTATTCGGCCGACGCGAGCGGGCGGCGGTGCGGTTGTGGCCGGCGCGGCGAGCGCCGGTGCAAGGCTCGCGACAGCCAAAAGCAGCAGGGCTGGCAGAAAGAAGCGCATGACCTCGGATTTTCGCGCCGCGGACTCTAAAAGGATTTCAGAACCGGTAAAGCCTCTTGTTCATTCGCCTTTTACGCGAAGCGCCAGTCCAGCCAATATGCATAGTAGCCATGCACGGAACTCCGCCGGCGCTGCGGTGTTCGCGCGGCAGCCCTTTTTGTCGTCGCGGCCCGCCGTCGACGTGTTTGTGATGGTGTGCCAGCGGACCGCGCCAATACATTCAAGCCTGCAACGAAAGAGTGCCCGACCGGTTTCGGGCAGACAGAGGAGACGTGCATGGCCCCGAGCGAATCCGCGACCGAATCGGTGTCGACAACTCCGTCGAGCATGCCGGCGGCGGTGGTCGAGCCGAACGGGCGCGGCAACGGGCATCTCGATGATTCACTCGACGAGCAAGCGTTGCTGCACGCGTTGCAAGCGATGCGGCTCGGCGATTTCTCGGTGCGCCTGCCCGGTAATCGGACCGGGCTTTCCGGCAAGATTGCCGACACCTTCAATGAGATCGTCGCCGCCAACGAGCGGATGGCGCATCAGCTCGACCATGTCGGCCAGGTGGTCGGCCGCGAGGGCAAAACGCGGCAGCGCGTGCGCTTTGCGGTCTCCGACGGCGCGTGGGGTGAGATGGAGACCTCGGTCAACACGCTGATCGACGACCTTTTATGGCCGACCACCGCGGTGACCCGCGCGATCTCGGCTGTCGCCCAGGGCGATCTGCTGCAGACGGTGCGGCTCGATGTCGACGGCCGGCCGCTCAAAGGCGAGTTCCTGCGCTCGGCCAAGATCGTCAACACGATGATCAAGCAGCTCTCGGTCTTTACCTCGGAGGTGACACGTGTTGCCCGCGAGGTCGGCACCGACGGCAAGCTCGGCGGCCAGGCCCAGGTGCGCGAGGTGAGCGGCGTGTGGAAGGCGCTGACCGAAAGCGTCAACTCGATGGCGTCGAACCTGACCGCCCAGGTGCGCAACATCGCCGAGGTCACGATCGCGGTGGCGAGCGGCGACCTGTCGAAAAAGATCACCGTCGATGTCCGCGGCGAGATTTTGCAGCTCAAGGAAGCGATCAACACGATGGTCGACCAGCTGCGCGCCTTCGCTTCGGAGGTGACCCGCGTCGCCCGCGAGGTCGGCACCGAAGGCAAGCTCGGGGGGCAGGCGCTGGTTCCCGGGGTTGCCGGCACCTGGAAGGATTTGACCGATTCTGTCAACGCGATGTGCGGCAACCTGACCGACCAGGTGCGCAACATCGCCAATGTGACGACTGCCGTCGCGCGCGGCGATCTCTCGCGCAAGATCACGGTCGATGTCCGCGGTGAAATCCTAGAGCTCAAGGACACCATCAACACGATGGTGGACCAGCTCAACGCCTTTGCCGGCGAGGTGACGCGAGTCGCCCGCGAAGTCGGCACCGAAGGCCGGCTCGGCGGCCAGGCGCAGGTGCCGGGGGTAGCGGGCACCTGGAAAGACCTGACCGACTCGGTCAATTCGATGGCCGGCAACCTGACCGCCCAGGTGCGCAACATCGCCGAGGTCTCGACTGCGATCGCGCGCGGCGATTTGTCGAAAAAGATCACGGTCAACGTCTCCGGCGAAATCCTGCAATTGAAAGAAACCATCAACGGCATGGTCGATCAGCTGAACGCCTTTGCCGGCGAGGTGACGCGCGTTGCCCGCGAGGTCGGCACCGACGGGCGGCTCGGCGGCCAGGCGAACGTGCTCGGCGTCGCCGGCACCTGGAAGGATTTGACCGAGAGCGTCAACTCGATGGCGGGGAACCTGACCGCCCAGGTGCGCAATATCGCCGAAGTCTCGACCGCGATCGCCAATGGCGATTTGTCGAAAAAGATCACGGTCAACGTCTCCGGCGAGATCCTGCAGCTCAAGGACACCATCAACACGATGGTGGACCAGCTCAACGCCTTTGCCGGCGAGGTGACGCGCGTCGCGCGGGAGGTCGGCACCGAGGGCAAGCTCGGCGGCCAGGCGGAAGTCAAGGGTGTCGCCGGCACCTGGAAAGATTTGACCGATTCGGTCAATTACATGGCCGGCAATTTGACCGGGCAGGTGCGCAACATCGCCGAGGTCGCGACCGCGGTCGCCCGCGGCGACCTGTCGAAAAAGATCACCGTCGATGTCTCGGGCGAAATCCTGCAATTGAAAGAGACCATCAACACGATGGTCGATCAATTGAACGCCTTCGCCGGCGAAGTGACCCGGGTCGCCCGCGAGGTCGGCACCGAAGGCCGCCTCGGCGGCCAGGCACAAGTGCCCGGTGTCGCCGGCACCTGGAAGGATTTGACCGACAGCGTCAACTCGATGGCCGGCAATCTGACCGGCCAGGTGCGCAACATTGCCGAGGTCGCCACCGCGATCGCCGATGGCGACTTGTCGAGAAAGATCACCGTCGATGTCCGCGGCGAAATCCTTCAGCTGAAGGAGACGCTGAACACGATGGTCGACCAATTGAACCGCTTTGCCGGGGAGGTGACGCGCGTCGCCCGCGAGGTCGGCACCGAAGGCCGCCTCGGCGGCCAGGCACAAGTGCCCGGTGTCGCCGGCACCTGGAAAGACCTGACCGACAGCGTCAACTCGATGGCCGGCAATTTGACCGCCCAGGTGCGCAATATCGCCGAGGTCACGACCGCAGTCGCGCGCGGCGACCTCTCGCGCAAGATCACCGTCGATGTAAAGGGCGAAATCCTCGAATTGAAGAACACCATCAATACGATGGTCGATCAATTGAACGCCTTCGCCTCGGAGGTGACGCGCGTCGCCCGCGAGGTCGGCACCGAAGGCAAGCTCGGCGGCCAGGCCGCCGTGCCCGGCGTCGCCGGCACCTGGAAGGACCTGACCGACAACGTCAATTTCATGGCGTCCAACCTGACCGGCCAGGTCCGCAACATCGCCGAGGTCGCGACCGCCATCGCCAGTGGCGATCTGTCAAAAAAGATCACCGTTGATGTGCGCGGCGAGATGCTTTTGTTGAAAGACACGCTCAACACGATGGTCGAGCAATTGCGCTCGTTCGCCGCCGAAGTGACCCGCGTCGCCCGCGAGGTCGGCACCGAAGGCAAGCTCGGCGGCCAGGCGGTGGTTCCAGGGGTCGCCGGCACCTGGAAGGACCTGACCGACAACGTCAACCTGCTGGCCGCCAATCTGACGACCCAGGTGCGCAACATCGCCGAGGTGACCACCGCGGTCGCGCGCGGCGACCTGTCGCGCAAGATCACCGTCGATGTGAAGGGCGAAATCCTCGAGCTGAAGAACACCATCAACACGATGGTCGATCAATTGAACGCCTTTGCCGGCGAAGTGACGCGCGTCGCGCGCGAGGTCGGCACCGAAGGCAAGCTCGGCGGCCAGGCAATGGTTCCGGGAGTCGCC
Source organism: Allostellaceae bacterium (assembly GCA_036404275.1). GTDB lineage: Bacteria > Pseudomonadota > Alphaproteobacteria > ATCC43930 > CGMCC-115725 > AP-15. The sequence continues at coordinate 9,001 of DASXAM010000325.1, read as the reverse complement.
GGCACCTGGAAGGACTTGACCGACACCGTCAACGTCATGGCGGCGAACCTGACCGAGCAGGTGCGCGGCATCGTCAAGGTCGTCACTGCCGTCGCCAATGGTGACTTGAAGCAGAACATGACGGTCCAATCGATGGGCGAGGTGGCGGCGCTCGCCGAGACCATCAACAATATGACCGACACACTCGCGATCTTCGCCGATCAGGTAACGAGCGTGGCGCGCGAAGTCGGCGTCGAAGGCCGGCTCGGCGGTCAGGCCAATGTGCCGGGTGCAGCCGGCACCTGGAAGGATTTGACCGGTAACGTCAATCTCTTGGCCGCCAATTTGACGACCCAGGTGCGCGCGATCGCCGAGGTCGCGACCGCCGTCACCCAGGGTGATCTGACCCGGTCGATCCAGGTCGAGGCGCGCGGCGAAGTCGCCGAGCTCAAAGACAACATCAACACGATGATCGACAATTTGCGGCTAACGACCGACCGCAACACCGAGCAGGACTGGCTCAAGACCAACCTCGCCCGCTTTACCAATATGCTCCAGGGCCAGCGCGATCTGGCTGCGGTTGGCCGCATGCTGCTGAGCGAACTGGCGCCGCTGGTCGATGCACAAAACGGCGTGATCTATCTCGCCGAGGGCGAATCCGGCCTCGGACTATTGTCGGCCTACGCCGACAACGACCAGCCGATCGGCCACCCGCCGCGGCTGCGCCCAGGCCAGGGTCTTGTCGGCCAATGTGCGGCGGACGCGCGGCGCATGCTGATCACTCAGATTCCGCGCGAGGCGGTGCCGGTGACATCAGGGCTGTTCAAGGCGCTGCCGCAGAATGTCATCGTGCTGCCGGTATTGTTCGAGGGACAGGTCAAGGCCGTCATCGAATTGGCCTCGCTCTCGGTGTTCACCGATTTGCAGATCTCCTTTCTCGAGCAATTGACCGCGAGCATCGGCATCGTCCTGAACAGCATCGAAGCGACGATGCAGACCGAGGGCTTGCTGACGCAATCGCAGCAATTGGCGACCGAACTACAGACGCGGCAGCGCGAATTGCAGCAGACCAACGAGGAGCTGGAGCAAAAGGCGCAGCAGCTCGAAGAGCGCAACATCGAGGTCGAGGGGAAAAATCAGGAAATCGAGCAGGCGCGCCGAGCGCTCGAAGAAAAAGCGACCGAATTGGCGCTGGCGTCCAAATACAAATCAGACTTCCTCGCCAACATGTCGCATGAGCTGCGCACGCCGCTGAACAGTATCCTGATCCTCGGCCAGCAACTCGGCGACAATCCGGACGGCAATTTGTCGGCGAAACAGGTCGAGTTCGCCCGCACGATCTACAGCGCCGGTACCGATCTGATGAATTTGATCAGTGACATCCTAGATTTGTCGAAGATCGAATCGGGCACAGTCACCGTCGATACCGAGGAAGTGTTCTTTGTCACGTTGCAGGACACGGTCGCCCGCCCGTTCCGGCACGAGGCGGAAAGCCGGCGGCTCTCCTTCGACGTGCACATCGATCCGCGGCTCGGCCGCAGCATGACGACCGATGCCAAGCGCCTGCAGCAAGTGCTGAAGAATTTGCTGTCGAACGCGTTCAAATTCACCGAAGAAGGCGGGGTCAAGCTCAGCATCCATCCGGCGATCAGCGGCTGGAGCCCGGACCATCCGGTCTTGAAGAACGCGCCAGAAATCGTTGCCTTCGAGGTATCCGACACCGGGATCGGGATCCCGACAGAAAAGCAGAAGATCATCTTCGAGGCGTTTCAGCAGGCCGACGCCAGCACCAACCGGCGTTTCGGGGGCACCGGTCTTGGCCTCGCGATCAGCCGCGAATTATCGAGTCTTCTGGGCGGCGAAATCCAATTGCGCAGCACGCCGGGCGCCGGCAGCGCCTTCACCCTCTATCTGCCGCTGCGCTATCTCGGGGTCGCACCGCCGAGCGTGGCGGCCCTCGGCCCGATGTCGCCACCGGCGGTTGCGACCACAACGCGGCTCGCGCCGCCACCGGTCGAGCAGATCCCCGACGATCGCGCAAATTTGCAGCCGGGCGATGCAACCCTTCTGGTCGTTGAGGACGACCCGCATTACGCCCGAATTCTCGCCGACCTCGCGCGAGGCGTCGGGCTAAAGGTGCTGGTCGCGGCGCGTGGCGCGGACGCGCTCGCACTTGCTCGCGAATACCGGCCGGCGGGGATATCGCTCGACGTGTTTCTGCCCGACATGCTCGGCTGGACCGTGTTGAGCCAGCTGAAGCACGATCCGGCGACGCGGCACATTCCGGTGCAAATCGTCACCCTCGACGAAGACCGTCGGCACGGCCTCGCCCGCGGCGCCTTTTCGTTCGTGACCAAGCCATCCTCGGCGGAGGACCTCGGTGCCGCGATCGGGCGGCTTAGGGATTTTGTGCAGCCGCGCAAAAAGCGTCTCCTGATTGTCGAGGACAACGCCGCCGAACGCCTCGGCATTGCCGAGCTCTTGGGCCATGACGACATCGACATGATGAATGCCGCCACCGGCGCCGAGGCGCTTGTCGCTTTGCGCGAGCGGCAGATCGATTGTGTGGTGCTCGACTTGCGGCTGCCCGACATGTCGGGCTTCGACCTGTTGGAAACGATGCGCAACGATCCGGCGCTCGCCGAATTGCCGGTCGTCGTCTTCACCGGCAAGGAATTGTCGCAGGAGGAGGATGCACGGCTGCATGCGATGGCGCGCAGCGTCGTCGTCAAAGGCGTCGAATCGCCGGAGCGGCTGCTCGATGAAACGGCACTCTTCCTGCACCGGGTCGTCGCCGACTTGCCCGCCGACAAGCAGAGGATGCTTGAGCGCCTGCACGCGTCCGATGAGGACTTGGTCGGCAAGACGGCGCTTCTCGTCGATGACGACGCGCGTAACATCTTTGCGCTTTCGAGCGTTTTGGAGCGGCGAGGCATGAACGTTCTGACCGCGACGACCGGCAGCGAGGCGGTCGCTTTGGTTAATTCCACGCCGCAATTGGCGATAGTCCTAATGGACATTATGATGCCGGAAATGGACGGCTATCAAACGATCCAGGCGGTCCGCGCCGACCCCGCCTATCGGAGGCTCCCGATCATCGCGCTGACGGCCAAGGCGATGGTGGGCGATCGCGAGAAATGCCTCGACGCCGGCGCTTCGGATTACCTGGCCAAGCCAGTCGATACCGAGCAGCTGTTGTCGGCGCTGCGGATGTGGCTGCACCGGTAGTGGCGACCCGGACAGGTGACTGGGTCGTCGCGATGCGCCCTGGACGGCATCTGCGCCGCCTGCCGGGAGCGGCGGGTTCGGGCGGGGTGGCTACTTCCGAGCCAGGCGTCCCGACACGGACCGTTGCCGCTCGCCGGCACCCTTTGAATAGCGAATAGGGCGCATTCGTGAGCGAGCAAGAACCTGTCGATATCCTACTGGTTGACGACCAGCCGGCAAAGCTTCTCAGCTATGAAGCGATCCTGGCGCCGCTCGGCGAGAACCTGGTCAAAGCCGGCTCGGCGAGCCAGGCGCTCGAGCATTTGTTGAAGCGCGACGTGGCGGTCATGCTGATCGATGTTTGCATGCCTGAGCTCGACGGCTTTCAGCTGGCCACGATGATCCGCGAGCATCCACGGTTTGAATCGACCGCGATCATCTTTGTCTCCGGCATTCAGGTGACCGATCTCGACCTGTTGCGCGGATACCAGCTGGGGGCCGTTGATTACGTCCCGGTTCCGGTCATCCCCGAGCTGTTGCGCGCCAAGGTCAAGGTCTTTGCGGAGCTCCACCGCAAGACTCGCCAGCTCGAAGCGCTGAACGCGGAGCTCGAAAGCCGCGTTGCCGAGCGCACCGCCGAGCTTGCCCGTGCCAATGCCGAGCTCGAAGAACGGGTCGAAGAACGCACCCGCGAGCGCGAAGCCGCCCTCGCGCAAGTGCACGAAATGCAAAAGCTCGAAAGCCTCGGCCAATTGACCGGCGGCGTTGCGCACGACTTCAACAATTTGCTGATGGCGGTGCTCGGCAATCTCGAGCTGATCCGAAAGCACGTTCCAGAGACGCCGCGCCTGCTGCGGCTTATCGATGGGGCGATCCAGGGGGCCGAGCGTGGTGCGGCGTTGACCAAGCGCATGCTCGCCTTTGCGCGGCGCCAAGAGCTGCGGCCCGAAGCGGTCGACATCGCTAAGCTGGTCGACGGCATGATCGCGATGATGCGCAGCTCGCTCGGTCCGACGATCGAGGTCGTCACCGAATTCGCCGCGGGGCTCGCGCCGGTTTTGGTGGACCCAAATCAGCTCGAGCTGGCGCTTCTGAACCTTGCCGTCAATGCTCGCGACGCAATGCCGAGCGGCGGCAAGCTGGCGATTTCGGCGGGGCCCGAGCGGATCGGCGCCGGCAACGGCACGGGGCTCGATGCCGGCGACTACGCTTGCATTCGGATCGCAGATTCGGGCTGTGGCATGGACGAGGCTACCCTGCGGCGCGCGACCGAGCCGTTTTTTACGACCAAGGGCCTGGGCCGCGGCACCGGCCTCGGCCTCTCGATGGTCGATGGCCTCGTTGCCCAGTCTGGCGGCGCGATGCGGATCAAGAGCGGCCCCAATGCTGGCACCGTTGTCGAGCTGTGGCTGCCCGCCGCCAAAGCGGCCGAGACCGACGAGCTGCCGGCGACAGCTGCCGCGCCGGAGCCCGCGCCGGGCCGCTCGTTGCGCCTCCTCGTCGTCGATGACGATCCGATCGTCGGCGCCGGAACGGTGGCGATGATCGAGGATCTCGGCCATTCCGCGATCGAGGTCGATACGGTCGCCGGCGCGCTCGACCTGCTCAACGCCGATCCAGGGATCGACATCGTCATCACCGATTTTGCCATGCCCGATGCGACTGGCAGCCAATTGGCGACCCAAATCGGCTTGTTGCGTCCCGGTCTACCGGTTGTCATCGCCACCGGCTATGCCGAGCTCCCGGGGGCGCCGCCGGGGCTGCCGCGCCTCGACAAGCCGTATCGCCAACAGGATCTCGCCGCCCTGATCGAAAAGTTGGTCGCCCGTCGACCAGTGACGTCGGGCCTGGCAGCGCCCCACGTTTCCGGCGGTTGAGCGGCGTTACCAGCCGCCATCGACACCGACCGCCTGGCCGGTCACAAACGCGGCTTGGTCGGAAGCAAGAAAGGCGATCACCGCGGCGACTTCGTCCGGACTGCCGAAACGCCCGACCGGGATCGCCTTCGACCGCTCGGCAAACCCGATTTCGAGGTCGTCGCCGTATTCGCGCCGATTGGTGCTGATCGCCCGCGAGGTGCGGATCGGGCCAGGGCAAACCGCGTTGACGGTGATCCCGACGGGCGCCAAATCGACCGCCAAGGACCGGGTAAACCCGACGATCGCCGCTTTGGAGGCGGCATAGGCAGCGCGATGCCGCCCCGGCCGAAACGCCGCCTTCGACGACACATTGACGATGCGACCCCAGCGTGCGCTGCGCATTGCCGGCACCGCGGCGCGGCTCATCAGAAAACAGCCGCGGGCGTTGACCCCCATTGTTTGCTCCCAGGCGGCAAGCGGCACGTTTTCGATCTCGTTGCGGTCGGCCCCTTGCGGCGCGCCAGCGTTGTTGACCAGGATGTCGAGCCGGCCATAGCGGCTCAGCACTTCCTCGACCATGCGCCCGGCATCGGCCTCGACGCTGACGTCGCCCAAGGTCGAGGAGGCGACCCGCCCGCTCCTGACGATTTCCGCGACAAGGCTCTCAACCCCGCCCCATGACGGGTCGGTGTCGCCCTGGACGTTGTGCTCGTTGGCAACCCCGGTCGCGACGACATCGGAGGCGACGACGGTCACCCCGGCCGAGGCCAAGGCGCGCGCCGTCGAATTGCCGATGCCGATCGGCTTGCCGCAGCCGGTGATCAGCGCAACCCGTTGCGAACTCGGCATCGAAACCTCCTGGCAAACCCGCTTTCAGCAAACGCCAGTATTCACGCTTCACGCCCGGCTGTAACTTGGAAACCGTCGCGGCAACGGCAGAGGCGGAGAATGGCGAGGCCGATTGCGGCTCTGTGGCTGCTGCTGATCCTCTTCGCCAGCGCTGTGAGAGCCGACGACAAGCCGATAGGCGGGCTGCCGGCGCGGGTGGCGACGCACCATTCGATCACCGTCGGCGACCGGCATCTCGGCTACGACGCCATCGCCGAAACATTGCCGGTTATCAATGCCAAGGGCACGCCGACAGCCGCGATCTTTACGGTCTCCTATCTTGCCGACGCATCGCCCGGCGCGTTGCGGCCGGTCAGCTTTGCGTTCAATGGCGGACCCGGTGCGGCCTCGGTTTTTTTGCATCTCGGCGCGCTCGGCCCGCGCATCATGGAGACGCCGCAAAACGGTGCGACGCCGAACCCGCCGGTGCGTCTCATCGACAACCCTTCGACCTGGCTCGCTTTTACCGACCTTGTCTTTGTCGATCCGGTGGGAACCGGCTACAGCCATGGTCTCGGCAAGGGCGAGAACCCGGACAAGCCGTTCTTCGATGTGCATGCCGACCTCGATTCACTGTCAGCGGTCGTGCGGCTATGGCTGACCCGGCACGAGCGCTGGGGCTCGCCGATCTATCTCGTCGGCGAGAGCTATGGCGGGTTCCGCGCCGCTGCGCTGGCGCATGATTTGCCGCATGAAGCCAGCGTTACGGTCAGCGGGATTGTACTCGTTTCGCCGGCGCTCGATTTATCGATGCTCCACCAGGACGACCGCGACCTGCTCGCCGCAGCGTTTTATCTGCCGAGCTACGCCGCCACCGCCGCCGCTCTCGATGGCCGGCCCGCCGATCTGCCGGCGGTCGAGCGTTTCGCGCTGTCGGACTATCTCGTGGGGCTCGCGGGGCTGGCCGGCCGACCGGCGGCGGACGACGCTTTTTTGGCCAAGGTCGCCGGCGTGATCGGGCTCCCCGACGACCTCGTGCGCCAATGGCGTGGCCGCGTCCCGCGCCAGGTCTTTGCCCGCGAGATCCGACGCGCGCAAGGCGAGATCGTCAGCCTTTACGACGGCACGATCGCGCGCCCGGCGGCAACCGGCGACGGCCGCGGTCGGCGCAGCGACCCGCTGCTGCAGCCGGCCGCCGCTGCGTTCGGCGCGGCGTTCAATGCCTATGCCGCCGACGAGCTGGGCTACCATACCGATCTGGCCTATCGCGTGCTGGCACCCGATGTCTCGCACGACTGGAATTGGGAAGGCGCCGGCGGCGACGGCGAGCAAGGCCTCGCCATGGCGTCGCTACAGCAGGCATTGCTCGACCACCCGGCGACCCGGGTGCTGATCATCGGCGGCCGCTTCGACCTTGTCACTCCCTATTTCGCATCGCGTTGGCTGATCGATCAGTTGCCGCTGCCGGCGGCGACGCGGGCCGGGATCAGCCTACGCGTCTATGACGGCGGCCATATGATGTATATGCGCCCGCAATCGCGCACCGCGCTCGCCCGTGATGCCGCGATCCTCTATTCGCCGCCCGGCGCGGCGCCCCTCTCGCAATAAATGGTACGCTCGCCCGCAGCTAGGCGAGGCGCACCCTGACAGCTTCCGGACCCTTGCGGCCTTCGGCAATGTCGATCAGCACGCGCTGGCCTTCGATCAGCGTGCCGATCCCGGAGCGCTCGAGGACCGAAGCATGGACAAAGGCGTCCTTGCCGCCGCCTTCGCGCACGATAAAGCCAAAGCCCTTTTGGGCGTTGAACCACTTGACCGTGCCGGTTTCCTCGACCGAAGGTCCCGCCGTCTCGTAGGTCGGCCGGCCCGCAGTCGGGTACGGGGAACGCCGCGCCATCGGGGTCGCGGTGCTGGTATCGACGCTGAGCACCTCGGTCACCTGCGGCCCCTTTTGTCCCGGTGCGACGCGCAGCTCGAGGGTCTCCCCGGGGTTTACCGCGGCAATGCCGCTGCGTTCGAGCACGCTCGCATGGAGAAAGGCATCGCCCGAGCCGTCCGACAGCTCGACAAAGCCAAATCCCCGTTCGGGCTTGAACCATTTGACCACGGCCCGCGTTGGCGGGCCGGAAGGCGCCTCAAAGCGCGGCGTCGGAAAACGGGGCGCGCCGCCGAAATCGCGCAGGTGCGGGTCATAGCCGTCGTCGTCGAAATCGCGGCGGCGCGGCTGGCGGAAATTCCTGTCTCTAATCAAGTCGGTTTCCTGTCGAGTCGATGCGCGGCCCATCCTCGAACCGCGGGAAATGCGATTGTTCCAAAAAATTGCGCGCGAGGCGAGCGGATAAATTTACCTGAAGCGCCTCCATCGAGCCGGCTTGTCGGCGCGTCCGGTGAAACTCAGGGTGGAGCAGAGATGGGGCAGATAAACGACATCGGAATGAAACCATGGCATTGCGCTCCGGAACCGGGCTATACACCGATTGTTGAGGCCGCGTGCCCGTGCCCGGGCGAAACCGCGCAAGCAGGAGGTCGATCGAATGCTCAAAAAACTCGCAATGACGGCCGGCGCTCTCGGCCTGGCCGCCGGTGTTGCCGGGATCGCGGCACCGGCGCAAGCGGCCGGAGTCAATGCCGGTGTTTTGACCTGCAACGTCGCCAGCGGCTTCGGTTTCATTTTCGGCTCGACGCGGGCGCTCAACTGCACCTATTCGGCCGGACCCGGCCGCGCCTCGCACTATACCGGCTCGATCTCCAAATTCGGCGTCGATATCGGCTATGTGCAGAGCGCGGTCATCGTCTGGGCGGTGGTCGCACCCACGATCAACCTGGCACCGGGGGCGCTCTCCGGAAATTACGTCGGCGCCACGGCGAGCGCCACGGCCGGCGTCGGGGTCGGCGCCAATGTACTGGTCGGCGGCTCCGGCAACTCGATCGCGCTGCAGCCGGTCAGCATCGAAGGCAACACCGGATTGAATGTCGCCGCCGGCATCGGTGCCATAACCCTCACCTACGTGCCGTAGCAAGCGCCCCGCCGCCCGCGCCTCAGTCGCACCCGCCGACCGGCGGGTTGACGAGGCAGTGCAGGATGCACGGTTTTTGCGGAGCGCATTTCCAGGCCACCGGCTTGGTGC
>DASXAM010000324.1:0-16130 GCA_036404275.1 Allostellaceae bacterium | reverse complement strand
GCGGCCGCGAGCCAGTCGGAATTCGCCGCAACCCACCCCGACGAGCCTTGCTTCTGGCTCTATTCCTCGGGTTCGACCGGCCGGCCCAAGGGCACGGTGCATCTCCATTCGAGCCTGATCGCGACGGCGGACCAATACGCTGTTCCGGTTCTCGGCATCGTCGAAAGCGATGTCGTCTATTCGGCGGCCAAGCTGTTTTTCGCCTATGGGCTCGGCAATGCGCTGACCTTTCCGATGGCGGTCGGCGCCACCAGCGTGCTGACCGCCGAACGGCCGAGCCCGGCGGTTTGCGCCCGCATTCTGCGCCGGCACCGGCCGACGATCTTTTACGGTGTGCCGACGCTCTACAACGCGATGCTTGCCGATCCCGGTCTGCCGGAGCCGGAAGAGCTGGCGCTGCGCCGCTGTGTATCGGCCGGCGAGCCGTTGCCGCAGGAAATCGGCCGGCGCTGGTCGGACCGGATCGGCGTCGACATTCTCGACGGCATCGGCTCGACCGAGATGCTGCACATTTTTTTGAGCAACCGGCCGGACGATGTGCGCTACGGCACGACCGGCAAGCCGGTGCCGGGCTATGCGCTCAAAATCACCGACGAGGAAGGCCGCCCGGTCGCCCGCGGCGAAATCGGCGACCTTTTGGTCAGCGGCCCGTCCGCCGCCGCCGGATACTGGAACAACCGCGAGCGCAGCCGGGCGACATTTCTCGGCCCCTGGACCCGCACCGGCGACAAATATTACGAAGATGAGGATGGGTACTACATCTATTGCGGCCGCAGCGACGACATGATGAAGGTCAACGGCATGTGGGTGTCTCCGGCCGAAGTCGAAGCCGTCTTGATCGCGCATCAGGGGGTGCTTGAAGCGGCGGTGGTTGGCGTTCCCGACGCCGACGGGCTGATCAAGCCAAAAGCCTTTGTCGTCGCCAAGCCGGACGCTGAAGCCGAGCTCGGACGCGCGCTTGACGCGCATGCGCGACGCCTGCTCGCCCCATACAAATGTCCGCGCTGGATCGATCTGATCGACGAATTGCCGAAAACCGCAACCGGCAAGATCCAACGCTTCAAATTGCGCGAAGGTTAGAGTATGGTCCTTTCAAGCGTAATCATATGTTCTCGTCACCCCCCGCATTTTCTTCGTCACCCGAATTTCTTCGTCGCCACGCATTTCTTCGTCACCCCCGCGAAAGCGGGGGTCCAGAGCCTGCCCCCGGCATGAACAGAGGGTGCACGACGGAGCATTGGATGCTCGATTCCCGCTTTCGCGGGAACGACGAAAGGGAGCGGAGGCGATTAGATCTAATCGGATCATGCCCCTAGACGGACTCCGCCGCACTCGCTCCCCCATGCGTCACAGCGCATAACCGGCATCGACGCCCGCGGCCGTCGCCGGCCGGTCCAAATTTCCGTCGCCGCGGTTCGTCAGTCGCCCGCGGGCGGGAGGGCGCGGCGGATCGCAGTGCGGATTTCGGCCGGCTGGTCTTCGAGCGCGTCGCACAGGCGGCGCAGCTGCCGCCGCAAGCCGTAGACCTGGTCGAGAAGGCCCAGCACCAGCTCCATCGTGTCGTCGTCGGCGGTAAATTCACGGCGGATTTCGAGGATCAGCTCGACCCGCGCGACATCGACCTCGTGAAAGACCCAGGTCTCGTTGCGCCGCTCGGGCAACACCCAGCGGTTCTCGACCCAGCGCGCGAGCTCCTGCCGGTCGAGCCCGGCAAGCCGGCCGAGAAGCTCGTCAAACGCGATCATGGCCGGCCTCCCCCCTGACCCATCCCTTGACGCGGATCGCGCCGGTGCCGCGGCGCCCAGCCTTCGAGAAACTGCGCCAATTCAGCATCGCCGCTGTCGCCGACCACCACCTTTAGCGTTACATACTGGTCGCCGGGCCGCCCCGACCGCTGCACCCCCTTGCCGCGCAGCCGCAGCTGCGTGCCGGTGTCGGAGCCTTTGGGGATCGTCATTGTCACCGGCCCGGTCACCGTCGGCACCTCGACCCGCGCCCCCAGCACCGCCTCGGCAAGGCTGACCGGCAATTCGATCCGGATCGCGTCGCCGTCGCGGCGGAACAGCGGGTGCGGCGCCACATGCACCTCGATCAAGGCATCGCCGGCCGGACCGCCGCCAAAGCCGGGCGCGCCCTTTTCCCGCAGCCGCAGCACCTGCCCGTCTTCGAGCCCGGCCGGGATCGTCACGTCGAGCCATTCGTCGGGGCCGAGCGCCAAGCGCTGCTTGGCGCCGGTCGCCGCTTCGACAAAATCGACGGTCAGGGTGAAATGGCGGTCGAAGCCGCGCGCCCGAAACCCTTCGCCCCGGCCGCGCTGGCGGCCCGAGCCAAACGCGGCGAACAAATCTTCGAGGTCGCCCAGATCCATCTCGCCCTCGGGGCGGTATTTCCCGCCGCCCGGGCCTTCGGCGTGGCCGCGGTAGGAGTAGCGCGGCCGCTCGGCGCCACTCTCGTCGATCTCGCCGCGATCGTAGCGCGCTCGTTTTTCGGGGTCCGAGAGCAGGTCGTAGGCGGCGGAAATCGATTTGAACCGGGCCTCGGCCTCGGGCTTGCCGGGGTTCAGGTCGGGGTGGAATTGCTTGGCCAGCCGGCGATAGACCTTGCGGATCTCGTCGGCCGAGGCACCGGGCTTGACGCCCAGCACCTCGTAGGGGGTCTGCGCCATTCAGGGGTCTTGCGAGGCAGCGATCAGCGTTGACCGACGCGCTGGCGTGCCGGCCTCGCCTGCTCGATGCGGACACTGACATTGCGCTCACTGCCGCCGCGATCGACGGTCAGCGTCACGCTGTCGCCGATGCGCGACAGGCCGACCCGGTTGCGCAATTCGGCAGCACTGTGGATCGGCGCGCCATCGACAGCGACGACGAGATCGCTCGATTTGAGCCCGGCGCGCGCCGCCGGCGAGCCGGGCACGACGCGGGCTATCAAGGCACCCTCGCTGCGCGTCGTGCCGAGCGCGCGGGCGAGGTCAGGGGTCAAATCCTGGATCGCCACACCGATCCGGCCGCGCCGGATTTCGCCATAGCTGACGAGCTGGTCCAGCACCTGGCGCGCCATATTGATCGGGACGGCAAAGCCGATGCCGATATTGCCGCCGCCCGGCGCCAGGATCGCGGTGTTGATGCCGACGAGGCGGCCATGCAGATCGACGAGCGCGCCGCCGGAATTGCCGGGATTGATCGACGCGTCGGTCTGGATGAAATCCTCATAGCCCTCGATGCCGAGCCCGCTGCGGCCGAGCGCGCTGACGATGCCCGAGGTCACGGTCTGGCCGAGCCCGAACGGGTTGCCGACCGCGAGCACAAAATCGCCGACCCGCAACCGGTCGGAATCGCCCATCGGCACCGCGGTCAAATTGCCGCCCGGGATTTGCAATACGGCGATGTCGGTTTCCGGATCGCGGCCGATCAGCTTCGCCCGAAAGCGCCGGTTGTCCTTGGTCGTGACCTCGATGCTAGTGGCGTTGTCGACGACATGGCTGTTGGTCAGAACATAGCCCTGCGCGGCATCGACGATGACGCCCGAACCCGTTGCCTGGGTCTCACGCTCGATCGGCTGATTGTCGCCGCGCATGTCGAAAAAGCGCCGGAACAGCGGATCCTGCAGGAGCGGGTTGTTTTCGCGCACCTCACCGCGCACCGAAATGCCGACCACCCCGGGGGTGATCCGCGCCACCACCGGCGCGACGGTTTCGACCGCCCCGCCGCCCGCTGCCTCGGGGATCGGCGCCCCGCCAACGGCGTACGGAACGCGCGCGACCAGGATAAAAGCGCCGGACAGCACCAACGCTGAAAGGGTGCGCTTCATCGCTGCGACTACCTTGGAAGCCATGCCCATCCCGAACACCAGCGAACCGCTTCGGTTGCCGGCTGCCTCCTATCTAACGCGCCCGGGAACCGCTTCAAGGGACGCCGTCCGCGGGTCCCGGCCAGGCCTGGCAGCGCGGCCGATGCGATGCTGCTAATACATTGTTTTACTTGATTTTTGGTCTCGCCGATCCGATATTCTACGGACGATGTCCCGATGCGCGACGAAAGTGGCGAGCGTGAACCGGAGCAGACTCGAATTTCCCGATTATCGGCTGACCACGGCGGAGATCATCTATCGATTACCGGACCGGCCCCAACTGCTGCAGAGCTTTGTCTGGCAACACCTCGATGCCCCGCCGGAATACCCGGTGCTGCGGCGCTTTCTGGAGTTCTGGGTGCACAACATCGAGGGTAGGCTGCATTCTGTCAAAGTGGCCGAGGCGCCGCGCGAAGGGTCGGGGCGCTTGCGCCATGTGAGCGTGACCTACACGCTTCATTGACGAGGCCGGATCGGTACGCCTCCGTCGCGGGCTTTCGCCGCATTGCCAATGCCGGGCGGGGATGGCATCTCACGCTCGGCATTTCCTCAGGGATCCGGCTCAGTGTTTTTTTCGGCCGCGGCAAAATCCGGAGCGCCGCTCGCCGCCCGAGCTGGTGGCGCTCCGGTTGTGCTGTGGCTCTTCGGCTGCTGCGCGCTGATCTTTTTGATGGTCGTGGTCGGCGGCGTCACCCGGCTCACTTTGTCCGGGCTGTCGATCACCGAATGGGAGCCGGTGACCGGGATCGTCCCGCCCCTGACCCATGCGCAGTGGCTCGCCGAGTTCGCGCGTTACAAGGAAATCCCGGAATACCGGCTGATCCATTACGGGATGACCCTCGCGCAATTCAAAGGCATCTATTTCTGGGAATATGCGCACCGGCTACTGGGCCGGGTGATCGGGCTCGCCTTTGCCGGACCGCTCTTGTGGTTCTGGCTGCGCGGGCGCTTGCCGCGGCATCTGATGCCGGCGCTCCTCGGCATCCTTGCCCTCGGCTTCGCCCAGGGTTTTCTCGGCTGGTACATGGTCGAAAGCGGCCTCGCCCACCGTGTCGAGGTCAGCCAATACCGCCTCGTCGCCCATCTGGCATTGGCGCTGGCGATCTACTCGGCGATCCTGTGGACCGCGCTCGGCCTCGTGCGTGTCCCCGGCTTCCGACCCGCCTTGCTTCGTCCGCCGGCGGACCCACACCTCTCCCTCCCCGGCGGGTGGAGGGCTGGGGAGGGGGCGCCGCTCGCGGAGGGTGGTCGGGTCTGGCGCCGCGCGGCGGAGGTGGCGATCCTGCTCGTCGCCATCACGATCGCCGCCGGCGGGTTCACCGCCGGCACCCGCGCCGGATTTGTCTACAACACCTTCCCGCTGATGGACGGCCGCTGGGTCCCCGTCGGCTATGCCCAATTACAGCCATTATGGCGCAATTGGTTCGAAAACGTCACCGCTGTCCAGTTCAATCATCGCATCCTGGCGATGACGACCGCCGCCGCGGTGCTGCTGCTATGGCTCGCCGGCCGCCGCGCGTCGTTGCCGCGAGCCGCCCGCCTCGCCCTCCACCTGCTGCTCACGGTCGCGGCCCTGCAGGTCGCGCTCGGCATCTCGACCCTTCTTTACGTCGTGCCGGTCCCGCTCGCCGCCGCACACCAGGCCGGCGCGGTCCTGCTGCTCAGCGCCGCGATCCTCTTCCGCCACACCTTGCGTGCCGTGGGCCAGCCAATGGTTTAAGCTTCGAGTGTGCCATGACCATCGACACCCTCGCCTATACGAAAGCCCTCGAAGCCGCAGGGGTCGAGCGACGAGTCGCTGAAGCGCAAGCGGAGGCGCTGATCAACCATGTGCTGCCGGACCTGGTCACGAAAGCGGACCTCGAACAGGCCATCGAGCGGTTGGAGCACCGGCTGACGGTGCGGTTTTTCGGCTTGATGCTGGGGGTCAACGGTTTGATGAACGGCATTCTGTTCGCGCTGCTCCGGTTTGTGCACTGACCGGTGCGGGCCGCCCGCCGGCGGGCTGCGAAGGGGTGGATGCCAAGTTGGACCGCGGCACCGCCGCGGCCATATAATTTCCGGAGCGCCTGCGGAGAAAAACCATGGCCGATGACGGTCGCTTGCCGGCGGACACCCTTGCTGACTGGGCTCGGCTCGTCAGCGCCGAGCTGAAGGGCAAAGCGATCGACAGCCTCGACTGGACGACGCCCGAAGGTATCCGGGTCAAGCCGCTTTATACCGAGGCCGACCTCGAAGCGATCGCCGCCGGATTGAAGGATGCGCTGCCGGGTCTGCCGCCCTATCGGCGCGGGGTGCGGGCGACGATGTATGCCAACCGGCCGTGGACGATCCGCCAATATTCGGGGTTTTCAACCGCCGAGGAATCGAACCGGTTTTATCGCGACAACCTCAAAGCCGGGCAGATGGGCCTGTCGATCGCCTTCGACCTCGCCACGCATCGCGGTTATGACAGCGACCATCCGCGCGTTGCGGGCGATGTCGGCAAGGCCGGGGTCGCAATCGATTCGGTCGAAGACATGAAGATCCTGTTCAACGGCATCCCGCTCGACCGGATGAGCGTGTCGATGACGATGAACGGTGCCGTCCTGCCGGTCTTGGCCGGATTTATCGTCGCCGGCGAGGAGCAGGGCGTCGCGCAAGAAAAGCTTTCCGGCACGATCCAGAACGACATCCTCAAAGAATTCATGGTGCGCAACACCTATATCTACCCGCCGGGCCCATCGATGCGGATCGTCGCCGACATCATCGAATACACCGCCCGGCACATGCCCAAATTCAATTCGATCTCGATCTCCGGCTACCACATGGAGGAGGCGGGGGCGACCTCGGTGCAGGAATTGGCGTTCACCCTGGCCGACGGGCTCGAATACGTGCGCGCCGCCTTGTCGCGCGGGCTGAAAATTGACGAGTTCGCGCCGCGCCTGTCGTTCTTTTTTGCGATCGGCATGAACTTCTTTATGGAGATCGCAAAACTGCGCGCCGCCCGCCTGCTGTGGGCGCGGCTGATGCAGCAATTCTCGCCACAAGACCCGGCGAGCCTCGCGCTCCGCATGCACTGCCAGACCTCGGGCGTCAGCCTGACCGAGCAGGACCCGCACAACAACATCATCCGCACCACGATCGAGGCTCTGGCCGGTGTGCTCGGCGGGACCCAATCCTTGCACACGAACTCGTTCGACGAGGCGCTCGCCTTGCCGAGCCCGGCCTCGATGCGGATCGCCCGCAACACCCAGCTGATCCTCGCCGAGGAGACCGGGATCCCCCATGTCGTCGATCCGCTGGGCGGCAGCTATTACCTCGAAAGCCTGACCCATTCCGTGGCCGAGGCGGCGGCGACGTTGATCGACGAGGTAGAGGCGATGGGCGGGATGACCAAGGCGGTCGAAGCTGGCATGCCGAAATTGCGCATCGAGGCGGCGGCCGCCCGGCGTCAGGCGGCGATCGACCGCGGCGAGGAGACGATCGTCGGCGTCAACAAATACCAGTCGGGCGAAACAACCGAAATCGACCTGCTCGATGTCGACAATTCCGCGGTACGCAAGGCGCAGACGGCGCGGCTTAAGGAAGTCCGCCGCAATCGTGACCAGGCGCGCTGCACGGCGGCCTTAGCGGCGTTGACCGAGGCGGCGCGCACCGGCGCCGGCAACCTTTTGGAATTGTCGATCGCCGCGACCCGCGCCCGCGCCACGGTCGGCGAGATTTCCGACGCGCTGGAGAAGGTCTTCACCCGCCACCGCGCCCAGATCCGTGCGGTCTCCGGCGTCTATGGCGGCCAATACCGGGGCGACGGCGAGTTTCGCCGTATGCAGCGCGAAATCGAAGCCTTCGCCCGCGAGGAGGGGCGCCGCCCGCGCATGCTGGTCGCCAAATTGGGCCAGGACGGGCACGACCGCGGCGCCAAGGTTATCGCCACCGCCTTTGCCGATATCGGCTTCGATGTCGATATCGGCCCATTGTTTCAGACCCCCGAGGAAGCCGCGCGCCAGGCCATCGAAAACGACGTCCACATCGTCGGCGTCTCCACCCAAGCCGCCGGCCACAAAACCCTGGTCCCGGCGTTGATCGAGGCGCTGACGCGCGAGGGCGCCGCGGACATCCTCGTCGTCTGCGGCGGCGTCATCCCGCCCAAAGACTACGCGTTCCTCAAAAAAGCCGGGGTCGCCGCAATCTACGGTCCCGGCACCAACATCCCCAACGCCGCCGCCGAAATCCTCGCGTTGATCCGCACGCAGCGGCTCGCGGCTTAGTCATGCGCAGAGTAACTATTCCTGAGCTTCACGGATCATTGCAAGGTATTCTTCCCACTGGCGATGGTAGCATCATTCTTACCGAGGTTGCACGCGAGGTGTGTTAGCCTTGTGTTCTCGGGACTGTAGAATATATTGGTGCTATCTATGCGATCCGGCGACAATTGTAGCAGCCTGTTGCTGCTGCGGACCGGTATCCGATGCCCGCAGAGAGTGCAAATGCCGTTTTGTTCGTCCCAGAGCCTCCTGAGCATTTGGTAAGCATCACAGCCGGGTGGTAAGCGCCGCTCCGGATTTATCCCAGACCTCGGTTCACCAGAAGAAGCAATAGATCCCAGAATCCCGTCGGCTAACCGCGAGAGCTGGCGCGCAAGCTCCTGTTCCTCGTCCGCATCCCAGGTCTCGTCTGCGATGGAACTGGCCTCGGTCGCAGACGTTCGGCCGCCACCGGCGTTGGAATCTGGAAAGCCGTAGTGCTCAAAAAATCTATCGGTTAGCCTCGCCGATACTACATACTCACGTTCGTCACGTATCAGTTCCCCAAAATTATTATCCCTAAGTAGAGGAATGCATCCCCTCTCCAGCATGAATTTGGTCCAGTTTCCATCAGGGTCTCTTGCACGAAAGACGAACGGTATTACACGGCTACGTCTCGCCCGCGAAACCTCGGCCAGGCGATGCGCAAGCCATATTTGCCGACGACTCTGGGTCGTCTGAATGTTATCCCTGAGACATTCATCGAAGTACAATGGTCTCTTTTGCTGCGATAACGGACAAGTGCCAGGACCGTACCGGGGGATGATCAACTCGATCTGTTCGAGCTCCTCATCGAGGACGGGCCTCTCCACGCCACAAACCCTCCGCAACGCAGAATGCTGAACAAAGAGTACAGCAGGTCACCGTCAAGATATCGTCAACGTAATCCGGCGTATTCGCGACATCCTAAATGCAACTGCCTCGCCGGTGCAACATGGGCCGAAAGCGTTTATGGGATCGCCGCGTGTCCCTGCCTCTTCCTCCAGCGCCCGACGCACCCCCTCGGAGTCGCGGGCGACGATGGGTCGGATCGGCGCGATGGGCTGGTCAGGTTCGGAGCGGACCTGCTCCCAATCGCGCAAAGTGATCCGCGGTATCCGCTTCGCGTCTGCCCACTCCTCGGGGTGAACGGCCGCGCGCGCAAGCGTCCGCCCATGCGACCGCCTGGATTTCTCCATCCGACATCAACCGCATCGGCGTGTCGGCAAATGGGCGCTTGCCGCCGTCAGCGAGCACCTCGACCACTATTAAGGCCGGCGAGAGCTGTGGCGAACACGCAAAATAGTGACCTCGCCAGCGGTGACCTCATATTGGATGATGTACGGTCGGACAGCGACAAGCTCGCGTACATCATCACCGACTGGCCTGCCTCGACGAGGGAAATCCATCAGGCTGTTTCCTGCTGCAATCAAATTGTCGACCAGTCTGCGCGCGGCCGCGGGATTCTGAGCAGCAACATAACGATAAATTTCAAGAAGCTCCTGTAGCGCCGAAGGCGCCCAGATTACGCGCACGGGGGCGGTTCGATCTTTCCCTCACGGAGCCGCTCCAGCCATTGCCGAACCTTCTCATGCGGCACGCCCTTGCCGGCGGCGATCTCGGTGCGCGCTTTTTCGATCGCCCGCTTCTCGTCTTCCCGGCCTATTTCATCGGAAATCGATTTCGCCCCGGTGTCCGCCATTTCGATCCTCCGTCACCCGCGTATCTTATCACACTGTTGGTCATTGGCGTAGGGTAAGGGCGATGCCGGCGACGATCAGCGCGATGCTGGCGAGGATGTCGCCGGTGACGGCGCCGCCGAAGATCGCGGTCGACAGCAGAAAGCCGCCGACCGGGGTCAAGGCCAGAACCTGGCCGGCGGTCGCCGCCGGCATCATCGTCAAGACCTTGTTCCACAGAAAATAGCCGAGCGCGGTCGTCACCACCCAGTTATAGGCAAGCACCGCGAGCAGCAGCGGCGACCAACGGATCGGCTCGCCGCCGGCCTTGGGCAGCGCCACCGCCGCCACCAGAACCGTGCTGACCGCAAGCTGCCAAAAGGTCTGGGTCCAGACCGGCGAGCGCCAGTTGCGCCGGCAATAGAGGCACGAGCCGAGCGCCCACACGATCGCGGCGAGGATCAGGCAGGCATTGCCGGCCAGCACGCGCCGGTCGCCCCAATCGACCAGGCGCGGGTTCATGAACAGCAAAAGGCCGGCAAAGCCGACCACCGCGCCGGCAAGCTGAGACCGCCCGATCGGCACCCGCCACAGCCACAGCCCTATCGGGATCGACCAGAGCGGCATCGTGTAGGCGAGCACGATCGCCCGGCCGGGCGGCACGATCGCCAGCCCGATGATGCAGAATACGAGAAAGCCGGCGACCTGGAGCTCGCCGACCCAGAAAAGGCCGAGCCGCTCGCCGCGCTCCGGCAGCAGTGGTCGGCGCCGCGCGACAAGGGCGCCGGCGATCAGCACCAGCGACCCGGCGAGCCGCAGCAGCACAAACATCAGCGGCGGCGCGGCACCCAGCGCGAGCTTCATCAGCGGCCAGTTGGCCGACCAGGTCAGCACGATGATCGCGAGGTAGAGATAGACGATCCGCGGCATTCGAGCCGTCGCTCCGACGCGCCGTTGCCGACCACCCCGCGAACCGAGCAGCAGCGTGGCAGCGCACCCGGCAGTTGATTACCATGCCGCTGCGGCGTCGGATATCGGCAAGCCTCAGGCTGTCCGGCCGCCCGCCACCGACAGGGAGAACGCTCATGCGTCGATCGGAGAAAAATAGGACGAAAGACTGCGCCCTTTGCCTTTCCTTGCTGCTGCTTGCCGGCTGCGCGGCGCCGGCGGCCCAGACCCCGCCGCCGGCACCGGCAATGACTTCGGGAATGGCGCGGCTCTGGGTGCTGCGCCAGGCGAACCCGCCGGGCGGCAATGTAGATGCCGCCGCCCCGATGGTCTACGCCAATGGTGTGCCGCTGGCGCCGGCCAAGGAGGGCACCGCGTACTTTCACGACTTTGTGCCGGGCACCTACCGGTTGACGGTGCAGGCCTATGGCACGCCGACAGGCCGCGGCGACACCGTGCAGCTGGCGCCGGGCATGCAAAGCTATGTCCAAGTCATGGGCGTGCCAAACTGGCAGGTTGGCTCCACGGCCGGCGGCGGCAGCTTCCAGGTGCTGGCAATGGCGCCGCAGACCGCCCAAGAGTATCTGCCGACGGTGACCAATCTCGGCCAGCGCTGAACCGCACCGCGCGGCGTTGCGGGCGAAGGCCTCCGCCCTCCGCCCGCAAGCCTGCTTCGCCCTTATTCCGCGAACAGCCCCAATTTGAGCTGCAGGCGGATGCCTCCCAGAGCGTTGCCGCTGGCGTCGCTGACGACGACCCGGTGCTCGCCGTCGTCGATCAGCTCGCGGGCGCGATGCAGTGCTTCGGCTTCTGAGCCAAAGGTCTCGGTGCGCGCCGCCGCCTCATTGCGCCACTTCTGGACCGAGATCGGCACCTCGTCCTGATACGAGATTTTATAAGTCATCCTCTCTGTTTCCCCTCAGTCGGTTGCGATGCATCGCCGCGAAAGAGCGAGCTTTCCGGCGTGTGGCAAAGGTGCGACTGGGATTGAATCGACCAACAGAGAGAGAAATTTTTGCGGCATCAATATGACATTTACGAGTCGATGGGTAAATCGTGGGATACAATAAGGCATTGCTTTGAGAGTCTTTCAAATCGGACAAGGTATATTACAACAATCTGTCAACGTCGGGCACTCGCCCGCATGCGAGGGGCGCATAACCGGGTTGTCAGCCGGCATCGGACAGCCGTGCTATGATCGCCGCCGCCTTGGCAAAAACCGGCAGGGGGAAGCGATGGAAGCGATCGTGGGCAGCGGCGACTACACTTATCGAGTCAACGAGGAATGGGCCCATCCGCCCGCCGAGATCGAAATCCGGGCGTGCGCGGTTTCGGTCGATTCACAGGACCGAGTCTATTGCTTCAACCGCAACCCCCAGCATCCGGTCGTGATCTTCGACCGCGACGGCAATTTCCTCAAATCCTGGGGTGCCGATCTCTTTACCTTTCCGCATGCGATCCGCATCGACGAGCACGACAATGTCTGGCTCACCGACGAGCATCACATGCAGTTCATGAAGTTCACCATCGACGGCGAGCTGCTGCAGACGATCGGCGTCAAGGGCCAACGTTCGGACACCGGCGTGCCGGAAGACGATTTCAGCTCGGCGGCCTGGAAAAAGGTCACGCATGGCGGCGGCCCGTTCAACCTGCCGACCGACATCGCCTTTGCCCCGTCGGGCGAGATGTTTATGAGCGACGGCTACGGCAATGCGCGCATCCACAAATTCTCGGCCGACGCCAAATATCTCTTTTCCTGGGGCGAGCCCGGGACGGCACCGGGCCAGTTCAACCTGCCGCACGGGGTGTGGGTCGATCGCCGCGGACGCCTTCTGGTCGCCGACCGCGAGAACGACCGGGTGCAGATCTTCGACCAGATGGGAAAATTGCTCGAGGTCTGGCCGACCCAGCTGATCGGCCCGGCTTTCTTTTATGTGGACAAGGACGATATCGTCTACATCCCCGAGCACAATGGCGGCATGGTCAGCATCCTGACCCTGGACGGCGAGCGGCTGGCGCGCTGGGGCGGTCCGATCCACCGCTCGTGCCACGGCATCTGGGTCGACTCACACCGCGACCTCTATGTCGTGCAGCCCGGCGAATGGGGCCGTGTGCGCCGCGTCGTCAAATATACCCGGCAATAGCGCCGGCCTGGTCCGCGGCCGACACCCGTCGTCATCACCGGGCGCGTCCCGGTGATCCATGCCAGCACGCGACGCCGTCCGATTGCGCGGATGGCCGGAACAAGTCCACGGCCGTCCGGTTCCGCGCTCGGCTGCAGCTGCGGCGGAGTTCCGCGCAGGAGCGCGCAATCCTTGGTCCCATCCTTGGTCCCCTTGGCCGGACCTGATCCGGCCATCCATGTCTCGTCGGTGCGCCCGCCACCCAGGCGCAAGACGTGGATGCGCGGGTCGAGCCCACGCAAGGGGTGCCTGCGACTGCTTCGAGCTCATCGTGCACAACCGAATCTGCTGAACCGGGCAGCCGTGGAACAAGTCCGGCCATGACGGTCGGAGATTAGGGAGGCACGGTCTCGCCACCCTGCGCCGGCCTTTGGCGGAGGGCGGCTTCGGTGACGATTACATCCATCGGGATGTCGAAATCCTGAGGATGAATCGTGTCGAGCGCCGACAATTCGAAGCCGACGCCGATTGCCAACGGTCGCGGCTCGAGCGCCGCGAGCGTGCGGTCGAAATAGCCGCCGCCATAGCCGAGCCGGTAGCATGCGCGGTCAAAGCCGACGAGCGGCGCCAGCACCGCCTGCGGCGCGACGAGATCGCGCTTTTCCGGAACCGGGATGTTCCACACGCCATCGACGAGCGGCTCGCCCGGCCGCCAGGCGCGGTATTCGAGCGGCCCCTTTTTATCGACCACCGCCGGCAAGGCCACCGCCGAGCCCGCGGCGACGAGCTGCTCGATCAACGGGCGCGGGTCGAACTCGGCCTGGAACGGCCAGTAGACGCCGAGCACGATCGGCACCCGGTCGGCGAGAAATGCCATAAGCCGCGTCTCGATGGCGCGCCCCCACGCTCGGCGCCGTGCCGGGTCGGTGCCGGTGCGCAACGCCAGCAGGCGCTGCCGCTCGGCCTTCCGCCAGGCCTTTACCGCAGCAAGGTCCACCCTTGAGTTCCAATCGCTATTCCGGGACCAAATCGACCACCTCTTCGCCATTATGCAGGCGCTGGGCCAGCGCCTCGTGAAACGCCTTCAACCACGCCACCATCTCTTCAGGAGTTTTAGTCGCTCGCGTGTCTTCGTACTCGTCGGCGATTTCATTCATGATCAGACGCATATTGCGAACCTCGACCCCGCCAAACGGATAATCGAACAACAGATCGAAATAAAACTTGGACGATCCGGTTCTGTTGGACGGCTTGAAGCGCAGCCGCTCGATCTTTCGCAGCCAGGCGCGCAATTCTCTCTGGAAATGCTGTCGCAATTCGGGTGTGAAATCGAAACCGACGAGCTTGACAAGATGAGAATTGATCGGGTCGTATAAGCCAAGTATAGTTTGCTCGACGAGCTTGCGTGGGAAGGCCATCACCTTTGATTCGTCGATTTTCATTGGATGCCCTCCCATTCGCACCTCAGAAGAGGCCGGTGATCTTGCCCTCGGCATCGACCTCGATGTTGTTCGCCGCCGGCACGCGCGGCAGGCCCGGCATCGTCATCATGTCGCCGCAGATCGCGACGACGAATTCCGCGCCCGCCGAGAGCCGCACTTCGCGCACCGCGATGGTGTGGCCGCTCGGCGCACCCTTCAGATTGGGGTCGGTCGAAAAGCTAAGCTGGGTCTTGGCGATGCACACCGGGTAATTGCCATAGCCCTGCTCCTGGAATTGGGCGAGCTGGTCTTGCACCGATTTGGCCGCCTCGATGTCCGCCGCACCATAGAGGCGCTGCGCGATGGTGCGGATTTTTTCGAGCAGCGGCATCTCGTCCGGATAGAGGAAGTTGAGCTTGGCCTGCCCGCTTTCCGCGAGATCGACGACCTCGCGGGCGAGCTCCACCGCCCCCGCGCCGCCTTGCGCCCAATGGTCGGCAATGATCACCTTGACGCCTTCGGCGGCGCACAGCTCCTTCAGCCGGGCATGCTCGCGCGGCGTGTCGGCGCTAAAGCGGTTGACCGACACCACCGCCGGCAAGCCGAACTGGCGGATGTTGGCGAGGTGGCGTTGCAGATTGGCAAAGCCTTTTTCGAGAGCCTCGACATTCTCCTCGCGCAATGCGTTGAGCGCCACACCGCCATGCATCTTCAACGCCCGGACCGTCGTCACCACAACCGCCGCCGATGGGCGCAGCCCCGCCTTGCGGCATTTGATGTCGATAAATTTCTCGGCCCCGAGATCGGCGCCGAACCCGGCTTCGGTCACGACGTAATCGGCGAGCTTCAAGGCCGAGGTCGTCGCAATTACCGAGTTGCAGCCATGCGCGATATTGGCGAACGGGCCCCCATGGATAAAGACCGGGTTGTGCTCGATCGTCTGTACCAGATTGGGGGCGAGCGCGTCCTTCAGGAGTGCCGTCATCGAGCCCGCCGCCTTGACGTCGGAAGCGGTCACCGGCTTCCTCTCGCGGGTCTGGCCGACATGGATCTGGCCGAGCCGGCGCTGCAGATCCTGCAAGCCTGTCGCCAGGCAGAATGTCGCCATGACCTGCGAAGCGGCGGTGATGTCGAACCCGTCCTCGCGCGGATAGCCGTTGGCAACGCCGCCGAGCGAGGAGATCGTCGTCCTGAGTGCCCGGTCGTTCATGTCCATCGCGCGGCGCCAGGTGACCCGGCGCGGGTCGAGGCGCGGCTCGAGCCCGTAATAAATGTGGTTGTCGACCATCGCCGCGAGCAAATTGTTGGCGGCGCCAATAGCGTGCAGGTCGCCGGTGAAGTGGAGGTTGATGTCCTCCATCGGCACGACCTGGGCATAGCCGCCGCCGGCCGCCCCGCCCTTGACGCCAAAGCATGGGCCCATGCTGGCCTCGCGCAGACACAGCATCGCCTTTTTGCCGATCAGGTTCAGCGCGTCGCCGAGCCCGACCGTCGTCGTGGTCTTGCCTTCGCCGGCCGGTGTCGGGGTGATCGCGGTCACCAGGATCAGCTTGGCGTTTGGCTTGTCTGGCAGGGCGCGGACGTAGTCGAGCGCGATCTTCGCCTTATATTTGCCGTAGGGTTCGATTGCTGAATCCGGGATGCCGAGCTTTTCCGCGGCGATCGTCCCGATCGGCAGCATCTCGGCTTCCTGCGCGATCTCTATATTGGATTTCGGGTTTCTGTGCTGGTCTTCTCCGCGCGCCACGGCGTTTCTCCATCGCTGGGTGAACCCCGGCTCTTAGCCCGTTAAGGTGGCGTGGCGCAACCGTTCTCGGTTCCCTCCTCGGCGGGCGAACGGCTATTTTG
>DASXAM010000323.1:0-6090 GCA_036404275.1 Allostellaceae bacterium | reverse complement strand
GCGCCGGCGGCTGGTTGTGGGAGCATATGGGCGAGGCGCCGGTATTGCTCGTGCCGTGCCAGCAGCATCCGATAGTGCCGCCGCGCGAATCGCTGCCGCCCGATATCGCCGCGCGCCGCGAGGACGAGGTCGCCTATGCCGAGCGCATCCGCGGCGCCAGCATTTATCCGGCGGTGCAGAACGTCATCCTCGCCTGCCGCGCCCTCGGCCTCGGCACCACGATCACGACCAACCACATCCGCTGCGAAGCGGAGGTCAAGGACCTTCTCGGCATCCCCGAGGATGTCGCCACCTTCGCGCTGATGCCGCTCGGCTGGCCGATCGACCCGTACGGTCCCGTGACCCGCCGGCCGCTCGCCGAGGTTGCGCACGTCGACCGCTGGGGCGCACCCTGGCCCGTGCCGAGCTGTTAGATCGCGTTAAGTTGTAACAGCCCGTCGGCCTCCCTCACCCAACCGTCTCCCCCCACACGGGGGGAGAGGGTTGCACAGTTACCTACAGATCTCGGCCCGATTAGACGAGGTCGAGGCCGCGGGCGGGCAATTCGACCTTGCCGCCGCATTCGCGCGCCAACACCGGCATTACTTCCTCGGCAAAGATTTGCATCTGCTCCTCGATCTCCTTGGCCTCAAAGCCGCCGAGCTCGAACCAGCCGAGAAAGCAGAAATCGTCGTAGCCGCACTCGTTGCGCATCTTCATGATCGTGTCGATCACATATTGCTTGGAGCCGTGGATCGCGATGCCGCGCTCGCGCAGCATCTCGGCCGTGACCTTCCGGTTCAGATCGAACATCGGCTCGTCGAGCCGGGCGACGACCGCGCCAAAGCCGAAGGGGCCGTAATAATCGAACTGCAATTCGATCGCGCGGGCGGCGCGCGCCAGCGCCTCCTTCTCCTTGCCGGGGTGGGTGATGTGCAGATAGCGGCTGGTCATGATGCCGCGCCGCTGTTGCGCGTCCCAGCCGAACTTGAACCGGCCGCGGTCGAGCATGTCCGGGAACCCGGCCTTTTCCGCCGCCTCGTAATAGATGTCGAGGTTTTTGCGCAGGCGGTCGTTGGGCTCGGCGATCATGACCCCGTTGATGCCGTGCTCGGCGGCGAATTTGAGCGACCGCACGCTGGTCAACGGCTCCCATAATTGCGGATGCGGCTTTTGCACCGGCTGCGGAAAGACCTGCAATTCCTTCAAGGTGGTGGTCGTCGCCTGAACCGGGTTGCCGGCCGAGTACATGTCGGGGTCGCCCAGGGAGAGCACGTCTTCGAGCCGGCGGCCGGCGTCGCCGTCGCGAAAATAGGCGATCGTCTGCTTATGGTTCCATTTGGTGTAGGAGGGCGGGACCGAAAAGAATTCGCCGTGATGCGAGAAGGACGGCTCGGTCCAGCATTTCTTCATGATCGCGAGGCTTTCCTCGAACGCCTTCCGATTGCGCTCCTGGTCCTGGATCGTCGAGCCGTAGGGCCGGCCCAAGGTCTCGTTCTCGCGCGGCTGGTAGCCGCGGCCGACACCGCACTCGACCCGCCCGCCGCTGATCACGTCGAGGGTCGCGATCTGCTCGGCGAGCCGCACCGGATGGTGCCAGACGATGATGTTGGCGGCTTGCCCCAGGCGGATGCGCCTGGTGTTCGCAGCCACCGCCATCTGCACGAGCAGCGGGTTCGGGCTCATCTCCGCACCCTCGGGCTGGAAATGGTGCTCGGTCAGCCAGAACGACTGAAAGCCCAGTTTTTCGGCGAGAATCCCTTGCCGCACCTGGTTGACGAGCGTCTCCTGCGCCGCCTTGTGCACGACCGGCAGCGAGCCGTCGTTAAAGGTCGTCCCGTCCTTGTCGGCGACCACCGGCAGGCTCGACGCCCCGTTGTGAAACAGTCCGATCTCCAGCATGGCGTTCCTCCACGTGGCTGCCGGGCGCGCCGGCGTTCTGCGGCGGGCGGCGCTCGGATCGCGCGAGGTTGGGCCGGTTCGGCCGCCGGGTCAATCCGCCGGCGGCGTGACGAGGTCCGACGCACCGTTGCGAAACAGTCCGATTTACAGCATGGATGGCTTCTCCTCGCGACCACGGCGGGGCCGGCTGCAGAGGTCTCCCGCCATTGGCGCGGGCGCCGATAGGCGAGCCTCGACGACTGCGCAAATCAGGAGAAAAAAGATGACGAATGGCTGGCGCGCACGGCTCGGGTTTCTGGTGCCGCCGGGCAATCCGACAGTCGAGCCGGAGATGACGGCGCTGGCGCCCGCCGGCGTGTCGTTGCACTTCCACCGGATGGTCGCGCGCGGCACCCCCGGCGCGCTCGACGGCCAGGCCGAGCGCAACCGGACAATGATCGACCATCTCGACGACAGCGTCTCGCTGCTGGCGATGGTCAAGCCCGATGCAATCGTCATCGCGCATACGGCAACGAGCTATCATCTCGGCCGCCGGCGCGAGGCCGAGCTCGTCGCCCGGTTGTCGCAGAGGGCCGGCATCCGCGTCGTCACCGCGTTCGCCGCGGTGCTCGCTGCGCTCGAACGCCTCGGCGTCCGCCGGCTGGCGCTCGGCGCCCCCTATTCGGCGGCGACGACGGCGCAAGGCAAGGCGCATCTCGAAGCGCACGGGTTCGAGGTCGTCGGCTGCGCCAATCTCAAAGAGGTGACCAACATCTACGACGAGACCGCCGAGCGCGCCTATCGGCTGGCGCGCACGGTCGATTGCGCCGAGGCCGAGGCGGTCTTCCTGACCGGCACCGGAATGCCGACTTTGCCGGTGCTCGAAGCGCTCGAGGACGATCTCGGCAAGCCGGTCCTGTCGAGCGCGTCGGCGATGATGTGGCACGCTTTGCGCCTCGCCGGCGTGCACCAGCCGGTTTCCGGCTACGGGCGTCTGCTGACATTGGGCTAGCCCTAAGTCTTTGGCGCGCTTTCGGCCCAGCGGCGCATCAGCGTGTTGGACGGGCGGGTTTCGTCGATCAGCTTTTGCGCCGTCTCGATGCCGGCGACCGGGAGGCCCTTCGGGTCGAGCAGGCCGATCTGCACGAGGACGCTGGCCTGGTCCCAATAAATGTGCTCGTGGCACAATTTGCCGCCGCGAAACTTGACGATCGCGATTGTCGGCACCTCGACATAGCGGCCGGTCGGCGGCACGCCCGGCAGCATAAAGTCGATCTCGGTATCGTGCGTAAAGCAGAACAGCATCTCGTCAACAACGCAATCGGCCCCGACCGTGCGTGAGACCGGAACGAGATGCGTGTCCTTTGGCAATTTCGGGATGAAATGGTTGGCGTAGAAACGCGCAAGATCGCGGGCGCCGACCCCGCCGGTCATCACCGGCACGTGGTTGACATAGGGGTCGGACACCATCGTGCGCATCGTCGCATCCACGTCGCGGGTGCCGAACTCGCAGGTGGTGTGCGTCTCCCACAGCTTTTCGAGGTCGTAATAGGGGCCGAGCACCCGCCGCAACAGCGCGATCGAGCGCGAATGAGCGAGGTTTGCCGAGGGCTTGTCCCAATCCCCGCCATCCGGGCGGTTGAAGCCGTGCCGCGCGCCCGGATAGGTGCAGACCTGGATGTCGCCGCGGTCGGCGACCGCCGCCCTGACCCGTGCGACCGCCGCAGCCGGGACGTAATCGTCGTCTTCGGCAAAGTGCAGCACCATCGGGCCCGCAATCCGCGGCGCGAGGCTGAGCGCATCGTCGATGCCGACGCCATAATAAGCGACCGCGCAATCGACCCCGATTTGCGCCGCCGCCTGCCAGGCGAGGCCGCCGCCGAGGCAAAAGCCGACAACGCCGATTTTGCCGCTGCATTCGGCGCGCACGCGCAAAGCCGCAATGGTTTCGCCGATGTCGGAAAGGGCGGCGGCGCGGTCGAATTTCTCGTAGAGCGCCAGCATCTTTTCCCGGCCGGCCTCGTTTTGGGCGAGGTCGAGCCCCGGCTCGATCCGCCAATAAAGGTCGGGGCAGAGCACGACATAGCCTTCCTCGGCGTAAAGCTCGGCCATCTCGCGCATATGCCGGTCGAGGCCGAAGGCGGTGTGCAGCAGCACCAGACCCGGCCCGTTCCCGGCCTCGGGCAATGCCAGATAACCCGCAAAATGCCGGCCGTCGGCGGCGGCAATCTCGATCTTCTGCCCGACCATCGCATCCTCCCCCGGTCCCCGTATCCGAGGGGCAGTATTCACATCGGACAGGACGGCGAAAAGATCGCTGCGGCTATTTCGCCTTCGGCTGCCAGAGGCCGAGGACCGCGCCGGTCGGATCGGCGATGATCGCGAAACTGCCCGCATTCATGACCTCGGTCGCGTCGTGCAGGACCGTGGCGCCGAGCGATCGCGCCTTTTGCGTCGCCTGGGCGAGGTCATCGACCAGCACATAAGGAACCCACGCGGACGGCATTCCCGGCCGCGGCTGCTGCATCATCCCGCCGCCGGTCCCTTCGCCGACATCGATCATCGTGTATTTCATGCCGCCGCCGACATCCTCGTCATGCAGCTGCCAGCCAAACAGCGTCCGGTAAAACGATTTCGCCTTGTCGAGATCGGTGGTGCCGAGCTCGACATGCACAAACGGGTTGGCCATGACCTGTCTCCTGTTGCAGCTCCCGGTTCCCCCGCATACGCCCGAGCCCGCACCAGGTTCCGTCGGCACAGGCTCGGCGTCGCCGGACCAAAGCATACGACGCGCCCGCACGCCGCGGCGTCTTGGGGCGGTTGTCTACCACGACCTGCCGTTCTGGAGCGAATCTGCAAGCACGCACGCTGCAGCGGGGTGGCGGCGGCCAGAGCCGCGGCTGCAGCGGATGTTTCATCGATGCCGACGGCGAGCGGTCGAGCAGACCGGCACCTCACACGCGGCGAAGCGAAAGCGTCCGCCAAGATGGCGGAAGCGGATGTTAAAGGGCCTACCGCAATACCGAAGGAAGCGATCGTGCGGGGCAGTCGCCTAGAAGCGCGGGAGGTCGGGGAAGGGGAGGCGGCCGTGATGGATATGAAGGCGGCCCAATTCGGCGCAGCGGTGAAGCTCTGGAAAGACTTTGCCTGGGTTCAAGAGGCCGTCGGGATCGAAGGCGCATTTCAGGCGCTGCTGCTGGGCGAGGTCGGTTGCGTCGAACATCGTCCCCATCAAATCGCGCTTTTCGACGCCGACGCCGTGCTCGCCGGTCAAGACGCCGCCGACCTCGACGCAGAAGCGCAGGATATCGGCGCCGAACTCCTCGGCCCGCTCGAGCTCGCCGGCATTGTTGGCGTCGTACAGGATGAGCGGATGGAGATTGCCGTCGCCGGCGTGGAAGACATTGGCGACGCGCAGCCGGTGCTTCTCCGAGAGCTGGCGCATATGCGTGAGCACATCGGGCAGGCGCTTGCGCGGGATGGTGCCGTCGACGCAGTAATAGTCGGGCGAGATGCGGCCGACGGCGGGGAACGCCGCCTTGCGCCCTGCCCAGAAGGCCAAGCGCTCCTGCTCGCTGTTGGAGATGCGCAGCGACACCGACTGGTTGGCGCGCGCGATCTCTTCGACGCGCTTGATCAGATGATCGACTTCGGCCGGCGGACCGTCGAGCTCGACGATGAGCAGCGCCTCGACATCGAGCGGATAGCCGACATGGACGAAATCCTCGGCGGCGTGGATCGCCGGCTTGTCCATCATCTCCATGCCGCCCGGGATGATGCCGGCGCCGATGATCGCCGCAACGCAATTGCCGGCGCTCTCGTTGCTCGGGAAGCCCACCAGCAGCGCCCGAGCCGTCGTCGGCTTCTTCAGGATGCGCACCGTCACTTCGGTGACGACGCCGAGCAGCCCCTCGGAGCCGGTCATGACGCCGAGCAGATCGTAGCCCTCAGCATCGAGATGCTTGCCGCCCAAACGCAGCACCTCGCCATTCATCAGCACCATCTCGATGCCGAGCACGTTGTTGGTGGTGAGGCCGTATTTGAGGCAATGCACGCCGCCAGAATTCTCGGCGATGTTGCCGCCGATGGTGCAGGCGATCTGGCTCGACGGGTCGGGCGCGTAATAGAATCCGAGGTGCCGCACCGCATCCGAGATGGCGAGATTGGTGACACCCGGCTGCGTAACCACGCAGCGATTCGCCGCGTCGATCTCGAGGATGCGATTGAGCC
>DASXAM010000322.1:0-21461 GCA_036404275.1 Allostellaceae bacterium | reverse complement strand
ACCAAGACGGTCATAACCGTGATTATGGCGCCCGTGACGCCATCCAAAATTTGAACCGCAATGATCGAGTACCAACTCGCGCTGAAGGCGAATAGGACGCCCCGCAGCGGCTCCAAGCCGAAACCGATCAGCAAAATCGGCTTGCGGCCCCATTGCTCGGCGCAATGACCGACCCATGGCGCGGCGACGGCGACGATGATCTGCGGCACCGCGATGATTGCCGCCATGGTGAGCGCGGCCAGGTCTCCCCGCCCGCTACCGAGGTTTTCGCTCACCAGCGGCAGCATCGACGCATCGGCGAAACGATACAAAACCGCCGTTGCGGCGAAGACCAAAAGGGGTCGGTTTTTCAGCAGGTCGAAAACTCGCTGCAGATCTCCCGGTTCGTGGCGACCTGCGGCATTGCGCGCCCTGCCGTAAGCAATCTCACCGGGGCGAATCCAACCGAGCGCGGCGAGCGTCGGAAGCGTCATCGCCGCGACGGCAAAGAAAATGGCGCTCCTCGAGATATAATTTCCGATAAGCCCTAGCGACGCAGCGGTTAGCGCGTTTCCAGCTGCATTGAAGCGTTGGTTGCGGCCGACCCTGCCGGACATGGCGCGCCGCCCGACTAGTCCCAGGCTGACAGCTGCGATAGCCGGACCGATAATGGCGCCAGTGGCGCCGTGCAGCACTTCAGCGGCGAATACGGCCGGAAAATTACGCGACAGCGCCAGCAGTATCGCGCTCGCGGCGATCATTAGTGTTCCAACCACAATCAGCAATCTTTTGCGATGCAACGCATCGACCAGCGCGCCTCCTGGAATTTGGCCCACGACGCCGGAAAGCCCACCGGCGGTCAGAACAAAGCCGACGTTCTGCTCAGACCAGCCTCGATCAGCCAAATAAAAGGATACGAACGATCCAAAGCCGGTTTGAACGTCCGCCATAAAAAAATTCAACCAGTCCAGGCCAACCCGGCTCTGCGATAACGGCGTTTCCGGCGCTTGGCGGCGCGGGCCCTTGCTTCGGCGAGACGGCCGAGAATGGGAGCAACGGTCCTTCATCGGTTTGCGGCAAGATAAACGGAGCGAACAACTCTTCTCTCCACCAACCTAAAAATCGCCGAACGGTTCGAGGAGATGGTCGACTTTCTCGCGCCAGGCTCAGAAGCCTGAAAGCTGATAGCGGCCCTACACCCCTTTGGCGTCACCGCCGCTGGGTCGATCGTCAATCCAGCGCCGCGACAGCGGCACCGCCGCGTGGAGCACGGGGGCGGCGGAGAAGGAGGATAAGCGGGAGGGCGACGACGACAAGGATCATCATCAGCAAAAAATCGTCGATATAGGCGACCATTGCCGCCTGACGGGTGGCTTCGGCGTTCAAGGCCGCGACGCCCGAGGGGATCGTCAGGCTGTAGGGGGCCGGCATATGCGGCGCCTGTGCCATCGGGTTGTCGGGGCGCAGATGCTCGACAAGCCGCGAATGGACCGTTTGGGTGTTTTGATCCAGCAGCGCCTCGACGATCGAGATGCCGATGCTGCCGCCGATATTGCGCATCAGGCTGAAGATCGCCGTGCCCTGGGTCAACAGATGCCGCGGCAGGGTCGAAAAGGTGATGATGCTGAGGGGGGTGAAGACGAGGCCGAGGCCAAAGCCCTGCATCACGCCGGTGGTGATGACCGGGCTCATCCCCATGTAGAGCGAGAACCCGGTCATCTGCCACATCGCCACCGCGGTCACCACCAGGCCCACCATCAGGATCAGCCTGGTATCGACCTTGCCGGCCACGCGGGCGACGACGATCATCGCGACCATCGTGCCGATGCCGCGCGGCGCGGTGACCAGCCCGGTCGTCATCACCGGGTAGTTCATTAGATCCTGCAGCATCGTCGGCAAGAGCGTCATTGTGCCGTAGAGCGGCAGGCCGACCAGAAACATCAGCACGGTGCCGACCACGCAATTGGCGTCCTTCAACAAGTCACGGTTGAGAAACGACCTCTCGCCGGCGGTCACCGTGTGGATCACGAACAAATAGAGCGCCAGCCCGGCGATAATCGCCTCGACCCAGATCTCGGTCGAGCCGAACCAATCCTTCAATTCGCCGCGGTCGAGCAGCATCTGCAAGGCGCCGATCGCCAGGCTCAAGGTGGCGAAGCCGAGCCAGTCGAACGCCTCGCGGTGGCCGTGCCGCGTCTCGCGGATAAAGATCAGGATGCCGCCGGCGGCGAGCAGGCCGAACGGCACGTTGATAAAGAACACCCAGCGCCAATCGTAGTTGTCGGTCAGCCAGCCGCCCAAGGCCGGGCCGATGATCGGGCCGAGAATGACCCCCATCCCCCATACCGCCATCGCCCGCGCATGCTGCTCCGGCGGGTTGATCTGGAGCAGCACCGCCTGCGACAGCGGCACCAAGGCGGCGCCGCAGATTCCTTGCAGCAGGCGGTATAGCACCAGCTGGAAGAGGCTCGTCGCGACACCGCACAAGGCCGAGGCGAGGGTGAAGCCGGCGACCGAGATCAGGAACACGTATTTGATGCCGAACCGGCCGGCGAGCCAGCCGGTCAACGGCGTCATGATCGCCGCGGCGACGATATAAGAGGTGACGACCCAGGCGATCTGGTCCTGCGAGGCCGACACGCTCCCTTGCATATGCGGGAGCGCGACATTGGCGATCGTGGTGTCGACCCCCTGCATGAAGGTCGCCAGCATGATCGAGACCGTGATCCAGCCCCGGTTCGCCACCGGGGCCGGAGCGGCATCGCTCATCGCGCCGCCGTCTGCGTCGACGAAGCGCCGCCGCCGAGCCATGCGAACCAATGCTGGATCCGCCCGAGCCACGGCCGCTGATAGCCGGTATCGACCTCGACCGTGGCGCTCAAGCCGGCATGCAGCGGGGCGTTGGGGTCGAGCTCTTCAATTTTGAGTCGGACCGGCAGGCGCTGCACCACCTTGACCCAGTTCCCGGTCGCATTCTCCGCCGGCAGCAGGGCAAAGGTCAGGCCGGTGCCGGGGCTCAGGCTCTGCACCTTGGCCGGGAAATCGATATCGGGATAGGTATCAACCTCGACCGTGGCGCTTTGCCCGGGCCGCATATGCGTCAGTTCGGTTTCCTTGAAATTTGCTTCGACCCAGATCCGGTCGGTCGACATCAGCGAAAACAGCGGGGTCGAGGCGGTGACGTAGTCGCCGACCTGCAGTTGCTCGACCTTGGTGACGATGCCGTTTTCGGGCGCCTTCACCACCGTGTAGCTAAGGTTCAGGAGCGCCCGGTCGAGCGCCGCCTGCGCGTGCATGACCATCGGGTGCTTATCGACCGGGATGTTGGCGTCGCCGCCGAGGGCCGCGAGCGCGCCGGCGACATCCTGCTGCTGGGCGGCCAGGCGGTCGCGCGCCAGCTTATAGGCGTGGTGCGCCTGATCGTATTGCGCTTTCGACGTGGTGCCCGATTGCAGCAACCGTTGCTGGCGCTCGAACTCGCCGAGCTGATAGGTCAGCGTCGTCTGATTAGCCTCGGCGTCAGCAAGCTTTTGCTGGTAGGTTGCCTTCATCGCCTGGACCTGATTCTTGACCGAGGCGAGCTGGGCGCGCGCCTCGTCGACGGCGATGCGGAACGGCCGCTGATCAAGTCGGAACAATACCTGCCCCGCCGTCACTTTCTGGTTGTCGCGCACGTCGATCTCGGCGACGCGGCCGGCGACGTCGGTGCTGATCGAGGTCCGCGCCGCCTGGACGTAGGCGTCGTCGGTCGAGACATAGCGGCCGCCGGTCAAATACCAGTAGCCGGCGCCGACCAGCACGAGCAGCGGGCCGAGCAGCATCAGCGGCAGCCGCAGACGCTGGCGCAGCGGGCGGCGCCGGCGCGCGAGCGACGGGCGGTCCTCGACGCCGACCCGCAGCGCGCCGAGCGAAGACGGTGCGGTTTCCTCCGCCGATGTCGTCATGGCCGGCTCCCGACGAGCGACAGATCGGCCGCGCTCGCCGCCGCTCGAGGCTCGGAGCGCGCCGATGGCGTATCGAGATCGTCGAGCTCGTCCGCTTCGAAAAGCGGTACGCGATGCGACAGATTGCCGTGCACTCGGCGCAAGAGCTCGATCAGCTGGTGCCCTTCGTCATCGGACAGACCGGCAAAGGATTCGTCGCGCACCTCGTTCGACAGATCGAGGATACGGGCCAGGATCGGGCGCGCTTTTTCGGTCAGCACCAGCCGGCGGGCGCGGCGGTCGCCAGGATCGGGCCGCCGTTCGATCCAGCCATCCTCCTCCATCCGGTCGATCTGCCGGACCAGGGTCATCGGCTTGATTTCCAGGAGATCGGCGAGGCCCGCCTGGTTGATGCCCTCGTTGCGGGCGAGATAGCCGAGCACCCGGCATTGCGCGCGGGTCAGGCCGAGAAACAGCAACGCACGCTGATTGAAGCGCCGCGCAAAGAGGCGCCCCACATCGTGCACGAGAAAGCCAAAGCTGCGATCGAGGTTCATTCCACCGCCATCGTCACAAACAACCACCGTCACAAACAACCACCCTGAGGTGATAATAAGCGCACATATCAAATTTTCGCCCCCGGCGCATCGCCCGCATCCGCGCGGCTGCCAGTCGGGAATTCGATAGCTCGACAGGGATTATCCGGCGCGACCGGCCGGCACGCCGGCGCCGACCCCGCCACGCTCGCCACGTTGCGCCGCGCGGGTCCGGATCAGCAGCAACAGCGGAATCGTCACCACGACGATCAGCATCATCAGCATAAAGACGTCGATATAGGCGACCATCGACGCTTGGCGCGTAACCTCGGCGTTGAGTGCGGCGATCCCCGCCGGTGAGGAGAGGCTGTAGGGCGCGTGCAGATGCGGAACCTGCGCCATCGGGTTGTCCGGCCGCAGATGCTCGATCAGCCGCGAATGCACGATCTGCGTATTGCGCGCCAGCACCGCCTCGAAAATCGAGATGCCGACGCTGCCGCCGAGGTTGCGCATCAGGCTGCGGATCGCCGTGCCCTGGGTCAGGATGTGCCGCGGCAGGTTCGACAAGGCGAGCGTGTTCATCGGCACAAAGGTGCAGCCGAGCCCGAACCCCTGCAGGATGCCCGAGGTGATGACCGGCATCATGCCCATTTGCAGTGAGAACCCGGTCATCATCCACAGCGACACGACGGTCATTAAGAGCCCGGACAGGATGATCAGCCGGTTGTCGACCCGGTTGATCAGCCGGCCGACCAGGAACATCGCCGCCATTGTGCCGAGCCCGCGCGGCGAGGTGATCAGCCCGGTCGTGAACACCGGATAATCCATCAGCGATTGCAGCATCGTCGGCAGCAGCGCCAGGGTGCCGCTCAGAATGCCGCCGACAAAAAACATCAGCACGGTCCCGACCGCGAAATTCGGGTTTTTGAGGAGGTCGCGGTTCAGGAACGAAGCCTCGCCGGCGGTCGCCGTATGCACGATAAAAAGGTAGCCGGCGACCAGCGACACCGCCGCCTCGACCCAGATCTCGGTCGAGCCGAACCAATCCTTCAACTCGCCGCGGTCGAGCAGCATCTGCATCGCGCCGATCGCGATGCTGAGGGTGACAAAGCCGAAAAAGTCGAACGCCTCGCGATGCGCGTGC
Source organism: Allostellaceae bacterium (assembly GCA_036404275.1). Classification (GTDB taxonomy): domain Bacteria; phylum Pseudomonadota; class Alphaproteobacteria; order ATCC43930; family CGMCC-115725; genus AP-15. Next base: position 15,879 of record DASXAM010000322.1, on the reverse strand, counting down.
CGCGCTTCGCGGATAAAGATCAAGATGCCGAGCGAAGCGACCACCCCGACGGGCAGGTTGATATAGAAAATCCAACGCCAGCTATAGTTCTCGGTCAGCCAGCCGCCAATCATCGGGCCGAAGATCGGGCCGAGCATGACCCCGATCCCCCAGACCGCGATCGCCTGCCCGTGCCGCTCGGGCGGGTTGATCTGCATCAGCACCGATTGCGACAGCGGCACGAGCCCGGCGCCGCAAATGCCTTGCAGGACGCGGTAGATGACGAGCTCGGTCAGGCTGGTGGCGCTGCCGCACAGTGCCGAAGCCAGGGTGAAGCCGCCCACCGACAGCAAAAACAGGTACTTGATCCCGAACCGGCCGGCGAGCCAGCCAGTCAGCGGCATCGTGATCGCGGCGGCGACGATATAGGAGGTCAGAACCCAGGCGATCTGGTCCTGCGCCGCCGAGAGGCTCCCCTGAATGTGCGGCAGGGCAACATTGGCGATCGTGTTGTCGACGCCCTGCATGATCGTCGCCAGCATGATCGACACCGTGATCGCCCGCCGGTTCGCAACCGGATTGCGCGCGGTGCTCCTCACCGTGCCGGATCTCCGCGCCGGGGGAAACCTGCCCCATGGTGATGATCAGTCATGCGTAGCGTATGTAATCGAACGGGCGAGCCTTCGCGTCGTCTATCGCGCGCGGCTGCCAGTCGCAAACCGGATGGCTGATCGGCTCCGATGCTCAAATCGAGCAGGCGGCCGGGCAGGATTCACTCCCCTGGCCGGGGCCGCACGTGTAGCATGCCGGCCAGCCCGACCACCGATGACCCCGACCACCGATGACCCCGACCACCGATGACCCCGACCACCGAAGACAAGGGAAGCCGCGATGGAAATTGCCGCCGCCGTATTTCGCCAAGTGCACGAGCCGCTGACGATCGAACCGGTCGAGATCGACGCGCCGTGGGGGCGCGAGGTGCTGGTGCGCACCGCGGCGACCGGCGTGTGCCACAGCGATCTCCATGTCGTCGACGGGGTCGGGCGGTTTCCGCTCGACCGGCCGATCGTGCTCGGCCATGAGGGTGCGGGTGTGGTTGAAGCGGTCGGCGGCGAGGTCACCACGGTCCGGCCCGGCGACCATGTCGTCGCCTGCCTCTCCGGATTTTGCGGCAGCTGCGCGCAATGCCTGTCCGGGCATCCCAATCTGTGCACCGGCGGTCTCGTCACCCGGCCCGACAGCGCCGCCCCGCGGCTGTCGCAAGGGGGGGCGCCGTTGCGGCAATTCATCGGCATTTCGAGCTATGCCGAAAAGATGCTGCTGCACGAAAACTCGGTGGTGAAGATCGATCCCGATCTGCCGCTCGACCAGGCGGCGCTCGTCGGCTGCGGCGTATTGACCGGGGTGGGTGCCGCCTTGCGCAGCTCGGGCATGACGGCGGGCCAGACCGTCGCCGTCTACGGCTGCGGCGGGGTCGGGTTGTCGATCGTCCAGGGCGCGCGGATTGGCGGTGCCCGGCAGATCATCGCGATCGACCAATTCGGCACCAAGCGGCAGATGGCGATGCGGGTGGGCGCCACGCATTTTGTCAATTCGAGCGAGGACGACCCGGTAAAGGCGGTGCGCGCGCTGACCGGCGGTCTCGGCGTCGATCACGCGTTCGAGGCGGTCGGCCGGCCCGAGCTTTGCCGCCAGGCGATCGAGAGCCTGGCGATCCGCGGCACCGCGACGATCGTCGGCGTGCTGCCGCCCGATGCGACGATTGAGTTCCCGTGGATGGCGATCCGCCCCGAATGCAAGGTGCAGACCTCGCGCATGGGCTCGAACCGCTTTCGCACCGACATCCCGCTCTATCTCGACTTCTTCCGCCAGGGCCGCCTCGACCTCGACGCAATGGTGACAAAACGCGGCCGCCTCTCCGACATCAACGAAGCCTTCCGCGCCATGAAAGCCGGCGAAGTCGCAAGAACGGTGCTGACGTTCGATTAGCTATATGCGCGGACGCCGAGAATGACTGATCTGTTGAAAGGGCAGCGCACACACCGATCACCATTGTCCAAGGTGCTACAAGTTTCGGTGTTTCGCCGCGACGGTCTCCTGCGTAGGGTGGGCTTGCGGCGGCGCGAGGCCGAAGGTTATCGCGGCTCTTCGCGCTGTTCTTCGAGGCGGCGGACGCGGTTGGCGAGGCGCTGATGCTGGCCGTGCATCGCGCGCAATTCGGTCAGCACGAGTCCGACCGTGCCGTCGAGGCGCATGACCATCGAGGTCAGCACGAGCATATCGTCACGGATGGTTCCCATTTCCTCGCGGATTATGCCCATCTCGTCGAGCAGCCGCTGCTGCTGGCGGGCGAGGAATTCGAGGGTGATCGGTTCGTCGGCCATCGCGGGCATATTATATCTCGCTTGGGCCTGGACAAGCAGCAGGTGTAGGGGCGGATTTCAATCCGATAAATCAGGCCGTCGAACCTACTATCGGACCACTACGATTTGAACGCCGATATCGAGGGTTGCCCAAACGCGGTCGGCGGTCACCACCGGATATCCCAATGTGCTGCCGAGAGCGAGGCAGGCACGGTCACCGAGCGATAGGCCGGCATGCCGGGTCGCGGCGCGCAAGCGCGCAGCCGCGTGGGCCTGCGGCTCGTCGAAGGCGATAATTCGCAGATTCAACCCTCGGACGGCGTCGAGAGCGCCGCTCTCGGGCATTCCGATCTCTTGCAGGCGTGCCAGCACCTCCGACAGGTTCACGGTGCTGATCGCGGCGCCGGCGATCCGGTGCGGGTCGAAGAGGGTAATCGGCTCGCCAACCAGAAGGGCGATTACCGCCGAGGCATCGACGACGACTTCGGTATCATTCACGCGCCGCCTCGGCCCGGCGTTCGTCGATCAATTCCTGCACCAGATCGCGGCCCTTCGGCACATATCGTGCGACGATAGCCTGCGCTTCCCGGATCGCCTGCTCCTTGGTGCGCAGCCGCAATTCGCCTTCGCCCACCGCCTCGACCAGCAATTCGTCGCCCGGCTTCAGGCCGGCGGCGGCCCGGCATTCCGCCGGGATCACGATCCGGCCCTGCGGATTGATCCGCACTCGCGCCATCATGACACGCCCCTCAATATGTGACACCCGCCTTCACATCGGCACATATCCAGCGTGTGTCAATTCCCTGAGCGCCGTTTCATCGGGCTGCGAAAGAGGTGCCCGCTGGGTGCAAAGGCCGCAACGGGGTTGAGCTGATGTGCAAATTGGGCTGAACTCTGAAGCCGAAGAGCGCGGCCGGGCGTGTCGCGCGCACATCCGATCATACCGTCGAGGGAGAAAGCGCCATGCCGTTTTATGAAAAAGGCCAGATCCGCATTCGCTACGAGGAGACGGGTTCCGGCTTTCCGCTCCTGGTCACACCGGGCGGCGGGTTGAACTCGCGGGTCAGCAACTGGCCGACCGCGGTCATCAACGCGATGGATGCGTTCAAAAACGATTTCCGTTGCATCACGATGGACCAGAGGAACGCCAATGGCGGCGAGTCGACCGGCCCCGTCCCGACCGAAAACGCCTGGGACGCATTTGCCGACGACCAGCTCGGGCTGATGGACCATCTCGGCATCCGCGAGTTCTTTTATATGGGCTACTGCATTGGCGGCTGCTTTGCCGGCAAGCTGTTGCAGCGGGCGCCCGAGCGCGTCGTCGCCGCAGTCTTCTGCCAGAGCGTCGGCCACCGGCCGGAAGACCCGGACGTCATGTACCGGCACAGCACCGACAACTGGCTCGGCGATTTCAAAAAGCGCCGGCCCGACGTATCACAGGACACGATTGACAAGTACTTCCATAGCCTATGGCGGGCGCAGCCCGATTTCCTCTACAGCGTGCCGCGCGACTTCATCAAGAATTGCCGCACGCCGATCCTGGTCCTCCCCGACGACACGCCGTCGCATCCGCTGCAAACCTCGATCGACGTCGCCTCTCTGGCACCCAACTCCGAGATCACCGTGTTTCCATGGCGCGAGCCGGACGAATTGCGGCAGCGCGTGATAAACAAGGTGCGCAGCTTTTTGAAGGCGCATGTCCCGATGCGCGCCGCCGCCCAGTAACGACCAATCCTTCTTTGGGGGTGGGGCGGCTCGCCTGCGTGGCGGGGAAGCCCCGCGCTCCCGTCCGAACAAGGAGAAACACGATGCCGTTTTACGAAAGAGGCAATACCCGGATCTATTACGAGGAGGCCGGGTCCGGCTTTCCGCTGCTGGTCATTCCGGGCGGCGGGCTCAATTCGACGGTGGCGGGGCTGAAGACGCATCCGTTCAACCCGCTTGACGAATTCGCGGGCGAGTTCCGCGTCATCGCCGCCGATCTACGCAATGCCAAGGGCGGCCAATCGACCGGGCCGCTGGAAACAGACCGGGCGTGGGACGCCTATACCGACGACCATATCGGGCTGATGGACCATCTGGGCATCCGCCAGTTCATGGTCATGGGCTTTTGCATCGGCGGCCCCTTTATCTGGAACCTGTTGAAGCGGGCCGGCGACCGCGTCGTCGCGGCGGTGCTGGTGCAGCCGAGCGGCTATCGCCACGAGATGCCCAATCTCTCCTACACCAACAACATGAAGAGCTGGGCGCCGGAATTGTGCCAACGCCGCCCCGACATCACGATGGCCCAAGCCGACGCGTTTCTGAAGAACATGTACACCGGCGAACGCGCCGATTTCGTCTATACCGTAGACCGTGATTTTGTGCGCAACTGCCGCACACCGATCCTCGTATTGCCGGACGACGTGCCGGGCCATCCCTACGTTGTCGCGATGGAAAGCGTCTACCTCGCGCCCAACGCACAAGTGAGCCTCTACCCGTGGAAGGCGAACCCGAAGCAGATCGAGATCGCGCTGCGCCACGTGCACGGCTTCCTCCGGGACAATCGCCCGGCCGCGGCGGCGCAACCGCTGGCAGTGGCGGCGCAGTAACGCCGGTCCGCTAGATTTCACGCATCAACAGGGTTCGCACCAGGAGGATTGTCGATGCCGGGATTGTTTGGGTCTCCGGTCGTAGCGCCCAGCGGCGACGGGCGGCTGGAGCTCTTCATACCGTCCATCGATGGCAGCCTCTGGCACATCTGGCAGACCACCTGGAGCAATGGGTGGTCGGGCTGGGCGTCGCATGGCGGCGAAATCACCGAGTGGCCCGCCGCCATCGCCCGCAACGGGGACGGGCGGCTGATCACCTTGGCGGTGGGTGGCGGCGGGCTCGAGCAAATCGAGCAGACAGCCTGGTCGAACGGCTGGTCGGGGTGGCTACAGCTTGGCCTGCCGCCGACCGGGGCGATCAATGCGCCGAGTGTCGCGGCGGGCGCGGACGGCCGGCTGATCCTGTTCGCCAGCGGCACCGGTCAAGGCGGCCCTCCCCAACTGTGGCGCTTGGAGCAACAGGTTTGGGGCGGCGCTTGGCAGCCGACCTGGTTCTCCCATGCAGCACCCGTCGGACAGTTCATCACCGGTCCGCCGGTTGTGATCCTCGACGCACAGGGTTGTGCGCAGGTCTTTGTCGTGTCCGATACCGGTGAAATGTGGAATGTCCGCCAAACGGCCCCGGCGGGAGCATGGACCGGCTGGAACACGCTCGGCACCGGTGGCGTGGGCTTTAGCGACCGCCCGGCAGTAGCGGCCAGTGGCGATGGCCGCCTTGAATTGTTCGTGCGAGGCAATGACAACGCGCTGTGGCACGCCTGGCAGACGGCAGTCGGAAACGGGTGGTCGGAATGGGTTTCGTTTGGTGACGCCGGGGTCGGCTTTCAGGACCATCCGGCAATGGCGCCGAGCGCGGACGGACGGCTCGAGCTGTTTATTACCGGACTCGACGGCAATCTCTGGCACACCTGGCAGACGGAAGCCAGCAATGGCTGGTTATTTTGGTCTTCCCAAGGAAACGGCGGGGTTCGGCTATTGAATGGGCCGACCTTGGCGGCCAGCGGCGACCGCCGCCTCGAATTGTTCGTCCTCGGCGCAGACGGCGCCCTCCATCACATCTGGCAGACCGCGGCCAGCAATGGGTGGTCCAGCTGGAGCTCGCTCGGCCATCCGTAAGCGGACTCTGGGCGCGACTCCGGAACTCAGGGACCCATCAAAGGGCCTGACGGATTGCCCGGCTGCAAGAATGCGGGAGAAAATTCAAACAGGGCTACGTCTGCGGCAGATTTTAGCTTAGAACCCGAGGAGCGCGCGGCGGATCGAGACGGGCGCGCGCCGCGACCACACCGGGCAAGGAGGAACTGCCATGCCGTTTTATGAAAAAGGCGATGTCCGCATCCATTACGAGGAGACGGGCTCCGGCTTTCCGCTGATGGTCATTCCCGGCGGCGGGCTCAACTCGACGGTCGCCGGTCTCGCCAATCATCCGTTCAACCCGCTCGACGAATTCAACGGAGAATACCGCGTCATCGCCGCCGATCTGCGCAACGCCAATGGCGGCCAGTCCTCGGGTCCGCTCGAAGCCGACAGGCCATGGGACGCCTATACCGACGACCATATCGGGCTGATGGACCATCTCGGCATTCGCGAATTCATGGTGCTCGGCTTTTGCATCGGCGGGCCCTTTATCTGGAACCTGCTGAAGCGCGCCCCCGGCCGCGTCGTCGCCGCCGTCCTGACCCAGCCCTCCGGTTTTCGGCCGACGATGCCCGACCTTTTCTACCAGAACAACATCAAGGGCTGGGCGCCGGGCTTGTGCGAGCGGCGTTCGGACATCACGATGGCGCAGGCCGGCGCCTTTCTCGAAAAGATGTACCGCGCCAATGCCGACTTCGTCTTTACCGTGAGCCGCGATTTTGTGCGCCAATGCAAGACGCCGATCCTGGTCCTGCCCGACGACGTGGCGGCGCACCCCTATGCGGTCGCGATGGAAACGGCGCATCTGGCTCCCAACGCGCAAGTCAGCCTCTATCCGTGGAAGGCGAACCCGGAGCAGATCCAGTTGGCCTTGCGTCATATCGGCACCTTCCTCAAGGCGAACCAGCCGGCCTTGCGCGCAGAGCAACCTTTGGCGGCCGCGGCCCAGTAACAGGAGAGACCCGATGCCGTTTTACGAAAAGGGCAATGTCCGCATCCGTTACGAGGAGACGGGCTCCGGCTTCCCGCTCCTCGTCACACCGGGCGGCGGGCTGAACTCGCGCGTCAGCAATTGGCCGACCGCGGTCATCAACGCGATGGATGCGTTCAAAAACGATGTCCGCTGCATCACGATGGACCAGCGGAACGCCAATGGCGGCGAGTCGACCGGCCCGATCCCGACGGGCGACCCGTGGGACGCGTTTGCCGACGACCAGCTCGGGCTGATGGACCATCTCGGCATCCGCGAGTTCTTTTACATGGGCTACTGCATCGGCGGATGCTTTGCCGGCAAGCTGCTGCAGCGGGCGCCCGACCGCGTCGTCGCCGCGGTGTTCTGCCAAACGGTCGGCCACCGGCCGGAATTGCCGGACTACATGTACGATTCCGGCAAGGATGTCTGGGCGCCGGAATTGCTGCCTAAGCGGCCCGACCTCAGCATGGCGCAGGTCGAGCAATATCTGCACAACCTCTACCGGGTGCAGCCCGATTTCCTCTACAGCGTGCCGCGCGATTTCATCAAGAATTGCCGCACCCCGATCCTGGTATTGCCGGACGACACGCCGGCTCACCCGCTGCAAACCTCGATCGACGTCGCCTCCTTGGCGCCGAACGCCGAGATCACGGTCTTCCCGTGGCGTGAGCCCGAAGAGCTGAGGCAGCGCACGATCGCCCGCGTGCGCAGCTTTTTGAAGGCGCACGTCCCGAATGCCGAATTGCAGAAATGGCGGCACGAGGCGGGGCCGAGAGCCGCCGCGCAATAAGCCTGCCTGTAGGGCGGAAGCCGCTGCGTGCTACGCCAATCTGACGAATTAAGCTCGGCTCATCCGCCCTACATATTCTGTTAATCTTCAATCGTATAATAAACACGGTCAGCCACGTATTTGATGAAACCGACAGGCAAAATTGAAGATATGCCCAAAGTATGGATTATTGTTCTTTTGGTTTATGTCGCGCCGCCTGACTCAGTGGATTGGCCTGGCCCCTGGGCTCGCGGCATGTCCATCGCCGGCAAGAGCTTTTTTGAGTCGGAAGCCGATTGCCGCAATTACGCGATAGGCTGGATCGGGCGGATCCACCAAGGAATGTTGGCTCCCATAAGATTTCAATGCGTCCCGTTCCCCGCAAGCCTCCCCAAAGGCGCTCCGCGCTGATTGCAGTCGCAACATTAAAAATGGCCGGCGATACCGGCAATGGCGGCAGGCGCGGGTCGATGCGCGGGCACGCGAAAGCGCTCGTGGCAACGGCAACGATGTCGCCTGCCGCGACGCAAACAGCGAACCACGTTCCGCCCGATGGACCGTTCCGCATTGGCGGATTAAGCTGTACTGATCCCATCCCATTATTTGGAAAATTATCGATGAAAGCCAAGTACTCGCTTCTCTTAGGCTTTGCTCTGTGCTGCCTGGGGGTGCCGATGGCAATGGCACAGACCCTCGCTGGTTCCCCGCCGAACGAGAACCCAGATCGACTGCTGGCCATTGTCCAGGCCGGCGCCCGGAAGTTCGGCACAAAGGCGGTCGAGTTCGGCATGTGGGTGCGCAATCGCGAGGTCCTGACGACGGCGCTCGGCGATTCGATGACCACCGTGCCGGCCACCACAGACATGCACTATCGTATCGGCGGCATCGGGGAGACCTTCATGTCGACGCTCCTGCTGATGCTGGTCGAGCAGGGGCAGATCAACCTGAACGACCGGATTTCTCGCTGGTTTCCGCACCTGCTGGCCGCCGATCGGGTAACGGTGCGGATGCTGGTCGCCAACACGGCCGGCTACATCGATTATGTAAAAGTGAAAGCTTTTTTAAAGGCGCAGCTGGCCGACCCGTTCCGCACCTTTACCGACGTAGAGCTAATCAATTATTCGGTGCATGACGGCAAGATGAATTTCGCGCCCGGCACCAGCCAGCAATACTCCCACACCGACAATGTCATCCTCGGCCAGGTCATCCAGCGCGCCACCAAGCGCTCCATGCAGGAGCTGTATGACGAGAACATCTTTAGACGACTCAGCATGAAGGACACACAGTTTCCGGTGAATCAGGAAATACAGAGGCCGGTGCTGCACGCCTTCACCGCGGATCGCGGGTTTTACGAGGATAACACCTACTGGAACCCATCCTGGGGGTCGACGCCGGGGTTGCCGACTTCCAACATCTTCGACTTGGGCCGATGGGGCCCGATCTTCGGAACCGGCGGCTTGATCTCGCGGGCTCATTTCCGAGAGCAGATCGCTCCCACCTCGGTGGGCAAAGGCAAAAACAGGCCAAATCTCTATTTTGCCTATGGCTTTGTCGTCGCCAATGGCTGGCTCGTGCAAAACCCCAGCATCAACGGCTACAGCGGCGCTTTTGGTTATAACCTGGCCAAGGGCGTGACCATTGTGGTCGAAGCCACCAAGAGCGAGACCGCAACCACCGACGCGTCCGCCTTCGACATTTTCCGCAACGTCGTCAAATATGTGACCCCGGAATCACCGATCAACTTTTGAGGCCGCTCACCCTGCCGCTGCCCCGGCATCGTCGGAGGATGGGATGGAGCGAGCACAGATCCGCTTATGATGCCGGCCACGGCTTTATATCGTGCCTACGCCCGATAGCCTTCGGAGGGGTTGAAGGAGGCGCCCTCGGCGAGGAGGCCGGCGCCGGGGACAAAGCAGAATTCGAGGCGGATGCCGTCCGGGTCTTCGAAGAGGACGTAGTAATAGCCCGGCGCCCAGGGACCCTCCAACGGGCCGCGGATGATCGTGGCACCGATCTCTTCGAGCAGCGCAGCGCAGCGGTCTACGTCGTCGCGCGAGCGGGCGCGCAGGCACAAATGGTGGAGGCCGACGCGCTGCTGCCGAAAGCGCTCACCGGCAAAGGCCGGATCGCACGGCTCGATGCCGATCGCGGTGCGGGCGCCGACGCAATAGAACAGCCGATCGCCGTCGAACACCGGCTTCATGCCGAGCTGCGGCAACAGCTTGCGGTAGAATTCACGGGCGAGGTCGAAGCGGCTCACCGTCAAGATGACGTGCGCCATGCCGTTGATCTCGATCGTCATCGCGCTTCCCGTGATGCTGCCCGGCCGCCGCCGGTTTATACTACGGTCAAGCAATCAGAAGGAGTTTCAGGATGGCCGAAGCCAAGCTTGCCCCGAACCTGCCGGGCTGGATGGTCGAGCACGCCAACCGCTACATCGCAAGCGGCGGCGCCGACGGTCATCTTTACAAGATGACCCAGCCGGGCCGGCCGGAGCTGACCGTGCCGTCATTGCTGCTGACGACGACCGGGCGCAAATCGGGCGAAAAATTCATCTTCCCGCTGTTTTACGGGAAGGTCGGCAACAGCTATCTGGTCATCGCGTCGAAAGGCGGCGCGCCGCAGCACCCCGGCTGGTACCGCAACCTCCTCGCCAACCCGGAGGTCGAGGTGCAGGTCGGGACCGCGAAAATCAAGGCGCGGGCGCGCACCGCCACCGGCGAGGAGCGCACGCGGCTATGGGAAAAGGCGCTCGAATTCTGGCCGCCCTACGCCGATTACCAGAAAAAGACCGAGCGCGAGATCCCGGTGGTCGTGCTCGACCCCGTGCCGTGATGCAAGGCGGCGATCGCCGACCGGCATAGCCCTATTCGAACAATGCCAAATCGATTGCGTCGCCCATTCGGGTGTAGCCGAGGTCGCTCGGGTGGAGGCCGTCGCCGCAATCGAGTTTCGGCAGCATTTGCGTCGGGTGCTCGGGGTCGCGCAGCGCCTGGTCGAAATCGGCGACGGCGTCGAAGGCGCCGCTCTCGCGGATCCATTGATTGACCGCGGCGCGGACCTTCTCGCGCTCCGGGTTCCACGCACCGGCCATATAGGTTTCGTTGCCGAACGGGGTCAGCGTCGCGCCGATGATGGCGACCCCGGCGCTGTGCGCGCGCACCGCCATCTGGGCGAGCCCGGCGATCATTTGCACGGCATTCGGCTCTTCTTCGGGCTTTTTCCAGCGGTTGCGCAAATCGTTGGTGCCGAGCATGACGACGACATGGGTGACCCCCGGCTGGGCGAGCACGTCGCGGTCGAAGCGGCGCAGCCCGCTGTCGCCGCGAATGTCGAAAAGGATGCGGTTGCCGCCGAGCCCCTGGTTCATCACTGCCATCGGCCGGCCGCGCGGGCGCGCCGCGAGCCGCCGGGCGAGCTGGTCGGGCCAGCGGCAGAATGCGTCCATCGTCGAGATATTGCCGTCGGTCAGCGAGTCGCCCAAGGTGACGATGCCGCCGGTATCGGCGGCGGCCAGCACATCGACACCGCAGACAAAGAACCAGTCGCTGGTCAGGCTCGCGATCGGCATCACCGGCGCGGCGGCGAAGTTGCCCGGCGGCGAAACGTAATTGGTCTGCCGCGCGTAGCGGCCCGTGATCTGGAAATCGTTCGGGACCTCGCCCGGCAGATAGAGGCTGACGGCGAGATCGGCGAGCGGCGGCAGGGCAAGCTCGACCGGATCGCTGAACAGCACGGCCCCCGCCGCAATCGTCGCCGCCGCGGCGCCGCCGAAGGTCAGCTTGCGGTCCGAGCCGGCCTTGGTCGCCGCCCCCGTCTCGCGCAATGCGATATGAGCGCCGCCGATCTCGAGCGGGCGCTTGCCATAGGCGTTCGAGATCCGCACCCGCACGGTGTCGCCGCCGAGGCTTGCACGCATCGTCATACGCAAGGTCTGGTCCGCAAAAGCCCCGGTCTCGGCCGGCGCCGGCGACGTCGTCCAGGTGCCGACCCAATGCCGCTTTTCCGCCATTGCGCTCCTCCCGAAAAGCCTTTGGCTGCAGCTTAATCAGCGTCCGCGCCGAAGGCCAGCCGCGCGGCGAGGCGGGCGGGCTTTTCGATCAGGCGCTCGTACCAGCGGGAAACGCACCGTGTGGCGACGGTGACGTCCGCGTCGAGATGAGCGAAGTCAATCGCACCCGCGCCGCGCGCGAGGGTGGCGGCGTCGGCTTCGGCAAAGCCGCCGGCGGCGGGGGGGCCGTCGCCGATCAGCGTCGTCAGCATCTGGACTTGGCGCAGCAGCGCCAATGCCCGGCCGAGCTCCGGCGCCGCCCGCGGCGGCAGCAATCCCGCAGTGTCGAGTGCTGCGAGAGCGGCGGCCGTGCCGCGCTGCAGTATCCGAGGCGCCGCGCTGGCGTGGCGCAACATCAGATATTGCACGATAAATTCGAGGTCGATCAGCCCACCGCGCCGGTTGCGCAGATCATAGGGTGCGGGGTTGCGGTGCTCGGCGGCGATGCGCCGGCGCATCAGGGCGACATCGGCGACGAGACGCTGCGGATCGCGCGGCAGGCGCAGCACCGCTGCGACCGCCTCGGCGATCTTGTCGCCGAGGGCGGGGTCGCCGGCTACCGGGCGGGCGCGGGTCAATGCCATATGTTCCCAGGTCCAGGCCGATTCCCGCTGGTAGCGGGCAAAGCCGGCAAGGCTCGACGCAATCGGCCCCGATGAACCCGACGGCCGCAATCGCATATCGACTTCATAGAGCCGGCCTTCGGCGGTGGGAGCGCTGATTGCCGCGATCAGCCGCTGGCTCAGCCTCGCGTAATAGGCGACAGCCGCAAGCGGCTGTGGGCCGTTCGGCACCTCGCTTTCGGGCGGCGTGTCGTAGATCAGGATCAAATCGAGATCGGAGGCCAGCGTCATCTCGCGGCTGCCGAGGCGGCCCATGCCGACAATCGCAAAGCTTCCGCCGGGGATACGCCCGTGGTGCCGCGTAAAATCCGCCTCGACCGCCGGCAGCAGCGCGGCGAGCGCCACCGCGGCGATATCGGCCAACGCTGCGCCGGCGGTGACGGCGTCGAGGCTGCGCCGGAGCAGCTGAACGCCGATCTGAAACCGGCGCTCTGCGGCCCAGCGGCGGACGACATCGAGCGCATCCTCGAAATCTCGCGCGGCAGCCATCAGCCGGCCGAGATCGGCGGCGAGCGCCGGGCGATCCGGCGGCGGCGCAAAAAATCCCTCGGCCAGCACCGGTTCGAGCAGGGCCGGCCGCTGTGCCAGATGCTCGGCCAAGCGCGGCGCCCCGGCCATGATGTCGGCGACGAGCGCCAGCAAGCCGGGATTGGCGTGGAACAGCGAGAAGAGCTGGACCCCCGCCGCCAGATGCGCAAGAAACCGGTCAAATCGCTGAAATGCCGCGTCGGGATGCGGGGTGGCGCCGAAAATCGCGAGCAATTCGGGCACGAGCTCGGTCAGGATTTCGCGCGCCCGCTGGCTGCGCATCGCGCGCAAATGCCCGTGGTGCCAGCCGCGCACCAGCGCCGCCACGCCGCTCGGATCGCGAAAACCAAGCCGCGACAGTGTTTCGAGCGTATCGGGATCGTCTTCGACACCGGTAAAGACGAGATTGCCGGGAGCGGCGAGGCTCGGCGCCTGCTCGAACAACCGCGCGTAATGGCGCTCCACCGACGACAATGTGGCGGTCAGCGCGGCGACGAACCCCTCGGTGTCCCTGTAACCGAGGAAGACGGCGATGTGCTCGATGCCGGCCGGGTCCGTCGGCAACCGGTGGGTTTGGGCGTCGTCGACCATCTGCAAGCGATGCTCGACCCGGCGTAGGAACCGGTAATCGGCGATCAGCTCATCGGCCGTGACGCGATCGACGCGACCGGCATCGACAAGCCGATCGAGCGCGGCGCAGGTCGCCGCGACGCGCAATTCGCGCACCCGTCCGCCCCAAATCAGCTGCTGGGTCTGGGCAAAAAACTCGATCTCGCGGATGCCGCCGCGGCCGGTCTTGATATCGTGGCCGGCGACGGCGATGCGCGCTCCGCCATGATGGGCGTCGATCTGGCGCTTGATCGAATGAATGTCCTGGATCGCCGCAAAATCGAGATTTTTGCGCCAGATGAAGGGCTGCAGCTCGCGCAGAAAGCGCGCCGCTGCGATCCGGTCGCCAGCCGCCGGCCGCGCCTTGATCAGCGCCGCACGCTCCCAGTTCTGGCCGACGCTTTCATAGTAGGCGAGCGCCGCGGTGACCGACATTGCCGGCGGCGTCGAGGCCGGATCCGGGCGCAGCCGCAGATCGGTGCGAAAGACATAGCCGTCGCCGGTGCGCTCCTCGATCAGCCGCACCAGGTTGCGCGTGAGCCGGACGGAAAAGGGCTGGACGCGATCGGGCACGGTGACCCGCGCCACGCCCGCGTCGTAGAGGACGATCAGATCGATGTCGCTCGAATAGTTGAGCTCGCCGCCACCGAGCTTGCCGAGACCGAGGATGATGAACCCGCTGCCGGTTTCGGGATCGGTTGCGTCGGCAAGAGTGATCGACCGGTCGCGCGCCGCCTGCCGCAGCAGATGGCGCAAGGCGGCCCCGAGCGCCGCGTCGGCGAACCGGCTCAACGCCCCCGTCTGTTGCTCGAGCGACCACGCCCCGGCGAGCTCGGCGACCGCCGCCAACAGCGCAATCCGGCGCTTGGCGATCCGCAGCCGCGCCATCAGCGCCGCGGTATCCTCGGTCGTGTCCTCGCGCGCTTCGACCCCGGCCAAGGTCTCGGCGAACACCGCATCGGCGCCCTCGCCGACGAGCCGCGTCAGAAACGCCCACTCCTTAACCGCCGCGTCGCTCAAAAACGGGCTGTTGCCAAAGATCGCAGCGAGCAGCCGCGTGCCGGCCGGTGTGGCGCTCCATTGCCGAGCGGCCGCCGCCTCGGGGTCGCCCCCCGCCGCCGACAGCACCGCATGCCACGTCTCGAAACCGAGCGCCAGACGCCGCTCATCCGCCGGCAGCGGCGCCACCCGAGGCGCCTCGGCAAGGAGGTTTGGCGAGGACGTCAAGCCGGGCGGACGAGCGCGTGGCGTTTGCGGCCGGCGCTGAGCTTGACCGCGCCCTGCGCCCCCAGATCGTCGAGCGACACGATGCGGGCTTCGTCGGAGACGACGATGTCGTTAAGGCGCGCGCCGCCGCCGCGGATCAGCCGCCGCACCTCGCTGTTGGAGGCGGCGAGCCCGGTGCGGGCGAACAGCTCGACGACGCCGATGCCGCGCTCCAATGCCGCACGCGGCACCACGGTTTGCGGCAGATCGCCGCCGCTGCCGCCTTCCTCGAAAACCGCGCGGGCGGTCTCGGCCGCCGCCTTGGCTGCATCCCGACCATGGGCGAGTGCCGTCGCCTCGGTTGCCAGCAGCTTTTTCGCCTCGTTGATCTCGCCGCCGTCTAGGCGTTCGAGGCGGGCGATCTCGTCCAAGGATAACTCGGTGAAGAGCCGCAGAAAGCGGCCGACATCGGCGTCTTCGGTGTTGCGCCAGAATTGCCAGTAGTCGTAGGGCGACAATTTCGCGGCGTTGAGCCACACCGCCCCTTGCGCGGTCTTGCCCATCTTGGCGCCGGACGCGGTGGCAATCAGCGGCGTGGTCAGGCCGTAGAGGGTCCGCCCGTCCATGCGGCGGCCGAGCTCGACTCCGCCGACGATGTTGCCCCATTGGTCCGAGCCGCCGATCTGCAATTCGCAGCCAAACCGCCTTCCCAGCTCGACAAAATCGTAGGCTTGCAGGACGGGATAGTTGAATTCGAGAAAGGAGAGCGGCTGGTCGCGTTCGAGCCGCATGCGGATGCTGTCCTGCGCCAGCATCCGGTTGACCGAGAAATGGCGCCCGACATCGCGCAGCAGCGGCAAATAATGGAGGCCGTCGAGCCAGTCGGCATTGTTGACCATCACCGCACCGGTCGGACCGTCGCCGAAATCGAGAAATTTGGCAAAGACCGCGCGGATGCCGGCCATGTTGCGGGCGATCTCGGCATCATCCATCAGCCGCCGCGCCTCGTCCTTGCCCGACGGGTCGCCGATCCGCGTCGTCCCGCCGCCC
>DASXAM010000321.1:0-3718 GCA_036404275.1 Allostellaceae bacterium | reverse complement strand
GAAAGCCGGATCGAGGATGCGAGAGCGAATCCAAGCGGCCGCGGCAATGCCCGTCTTTTGCCACCGCGGCAGGACGGGAACGATGCGGGTGCCGCTTTGTTTGCTGCGCATCACCACAAGTTCAAGGAGGCAAAGGTCATGATGCTGAAGACTTTGGCGGGTTTGGCCTTCGCGGCGGGGTGCCTGACAGCAGCGGTCGCGACAGCCCCCGCGCAAGCGCAGATGCAGCCGCAGCCCGGCTATCAGGGGCAGATGCAGCCTGGCGACCAGACGCAGATGCAGCCCCAGACGCAGACGCCTAACTATCAGACGCAGATGCAGCCCGGCGACCAGCTGGTGACAAATGGTCCGCAGGCTAGCGGCGGCGACACGGGCGGCTGGTCGGCGCGGCGGAACGTGATCGAGAGCCAGCACTACGACCGGCTGGTCGAAACCAGCCCCAGCTTCCGCCATGCGCGCATGCGCAAGGAATGCGGGCCGATCACCGATCCGCAATTGCATGCGAGCTGCCTGGCGAGCTTTAGCCAAGACGAGCCGATGGTCGGGTCGTCGACCCCGCCGCACCGCTATCGCTATAACAGCAATTCCGGCCGCTAAGCCGGTCGTGATCGAGGCCGTCCGTCCGGGCGGCCTCGATCAGTCTTCGAGGATGTAGCGCTCGATCGCTGCGGCGAAACCGTCCTCGTCGTTCGACAGCGTGGTGGCCTGGGCTAGCGCCTTGACTTCGGATGTGGCATTGCCCATCGCGATCGCAAAACCGGCGCGGGCGAACATTTGCACATCATTGCCCATGTCGCCGAGGACGGCGATTTTGGGGCGCAGCACGCCGAGACGCTCGGCCAAAAGATCGACGAGCCGCCCTTTGTCGATGCCGGGCGGGGTGATGTCGCAATAATAGGCTTGCGATCGGGTCACCGTCGCGCGGCCGGAGAGTGCCGCTTGCCCGGCAGCGACGCAATCGGCGATGCGGTCGTGCTGCTTGCTGGCGCCGACGATTTTGGACACCGCATCGAGGCGGCCGTCGAAATTCGGGACCACGGTCGGCGGCGTCTGGATCGTGTGGATTTCGAGATCGACATGGTCGCCGTCTGGGTCACGGATCAGCCATTCACCGCCGGTAAACACCCAAATGCTGGTGACGCCGTGCTCCTCGAACATCGCCACGGCATCGCGCGCCGCCGTTGGCGACAGCAATTTCTGCTCGACCGGCGTCAGATCGGGATTGACGATCGAGCCGCCATTATAGCCGCCGAACGGCAATTTCAATTGCAATGGCGCGATCAGCATGCGCTGACCGAAGGGCGGCCGGCTGCTGCAAATCGAAAAGGCGACACCGCGCTCGTGCAGCCGGCCGACGGCTGCAATTGCGCGGGGGCTCAAGGATTTGTCCGTCCTGACCAGCGTCCCATCCACGTCGGTGACGACCAGCGAAAATCTGCTCATGCGAGGTTCCTAGTCGGCGCGATCAACACCTCGACGCCGCTCGTGGAGGCGACGACGACGACCGAAGCGCGGCCGACAAAGAGTCCGCTTTCGACGGCGCCGACGGTCATTGCAATGCGCTCTTCGATGCTCGCCGGATCGGCGATCGGCCCGAAGCGGCAATCGAGAATGAAATTGCCGCCATCGGTGACAAAAGGCTGCTCGCCGATGGCATAGCGCCGCTCGGGGATTGCGCCGAGGGCGGCGAGCGCGTCGGCCGTCGCCTGCCAGCCGAATTGCGTGACCTCGACCGGCACCGGGGTGTGCTCGCCGAGCCGTTCAACGAGCTTTTCCTGATCGACGACGATGACAAGGCGCCGGCTCGCGGCGGCGACGATCTTTTCACGCAGCAACGCGCCGCCGAGCCCCTTGATCAGGTTCAGGGTGCCGAGCTCGACCTCGTCGGCGCCGTCGATCGTCAGGTCGATCTTCTGGTATTCGGCAAAGGTCGCGATCGGGATGCCGAGCCGGCGCGCCTGCGCCGCGGTCCGCTCGGAGGTCGGAATGCCGACGATTTTGAGCCCCTTGGCGACTCGCGCCGCCAGCCCCTCGACAACAAAGGCGGCGGTCGAGCCGGTGCCGAGGCCGAGGACCATGCCATCCTCGACCTCGTCGATTGCGCGCAGCGCCGCCGCCCGTTTCAGCCGGTCGCGATCGACTATCATGCGGCCGATCGTGCCCCCATATCGGCAAACCAAACGAGCTCGCCTTGAGGATGAAACCGTGCGGCCGGCAAGGCCTGATCACCGGCGCGGGCGCGGGCCAGCATCTCGCGCTTGTCCGCGCCCGCCACCAGAAACGCCGAATGCCGGCTGCTTTCGAGCGCGGGATAAGTCAGCGTGATCCGGTCCTCCTCGCGCGCACCGATCACCTCCGCAGCCCAGCGCCGGCGCTCGTCGAGGACAGCGTTGCCGGGAAAGAGCGAGGCGGTATGCCCGTCCGGGCCGAGGCCGAGCAGCATCACATCAAAGAGCGGGCGCGCCGGATCGAGCACGCCGGCGCCGTAATAGGATTTCAGCGTCCGCTCATAGGCATCGGCGCCGTCGGCCGGCGTCCCCTTCGTCTCGATCGGGTGAATGTTCTGCGCCGGCGCTGGCGCATGCGCCAGCATCGCTTCGCGTGCCATGCGGTAATTGCTGTCGGGATGGTCCCATGGCACAAAACGCTCGTCACCCCAGAACCAATGGACCCGGTCCCATGGCAGCGCGTCGCGATAGGGTGCCGCGGCCAATAGCTGGTAGAGCCGGCGCGGCGTCGAGCCGCCCGAGAGGCAGATCGAAAACCGGCCGGTCTGCGCACTAGCGAGGCCGGTGATCCAGCGCGCCGCCGCTTGCGCCAGCGCCTCGGCATCGGTCACGGCCTCGATCCGGGTTGAGTACTGCGGCATGAGCGCTCCTAGGACCGGGGTGGCGCGGAATGGCGGATCGCGGCGATTGCAGCCCGGTAATCGGGCGCGTGAAAGACGGCGGTGCCGGCGACGATCGCATTGGCTCCCGCCTCGAAGGCGGCCCACGCGTTCTTGCCGGAGAGCCCGCCATCGACCTCGATCACCGGGTCGAGGCCGCGCTCGTCGCAGAGCCGCCGCAATGCGCGGATTTTCGGCAGCATCTCGGGCAGAAATTTTTGCCCGCCAAAACCGGGATTGACGGTCATGACCAGCACAACGCCGCATAAAGGCAAGACATGCTCGATCATGACGATCGGCGTGGCCGGGTTCAACACGACGCCCGCGACCTTGCCGAGATCGCGGATGTGCGAGAGCGTGCGGTGCAAATGGATCGTCGCCGCCGGCTCGCAATGGACCAAGAGGTGATCGGCGCCGGCCTTGGCGAAATCGTCGAGGTAATGCTCGGGCTCGACGATCATCAGATGCACGTCGATCGGCTTTTGCGTCGCCCGGCGCAGCGCCTCGACAACGACCGGCCCGATCGTGATGTTCGGGACAAACCGGCCATCCATGACATCGACATGGATCCAGTCCGCCCCGGCCTCGTCGGCGGCCCGCACCTCGTCGGCGAGCCGACCGAAATCGGCTGACAGGATCGACGGAGCGACGATGACGGGCCGGGTCATCGGCTCGTCAGGAAATCGGTCGCCACTGCCGGCCGCTGCGCCACAACAAATTGTCGGCCGCCTCCGGCCCGGCGCTGCCCGCCGCGTAGCTTTCGAGCGGCACGGTCTTGTCGCCGTGCCACAGATCGAGGACCGGCTGCACCACCTCCCAGCCGGCCTCGAC
>DASXAM010000320.1:0-2602 GCA_036404275.1 Allostellaceae bacterium | reverse complement strand
TCTCGGACGCGAGCTCAGCCCGTTCCTCTTGCTCGACTATGCCGGCCCTTATCGGTTTACGCCGGCAAAAGCGCCGCGCGGCGTCGGCCAGCATCCGCATCGCGGCTTCGAGACCGTGACGATCGTCTATGATGGCGAGGTCGCGCACCGCGATTCGGCGGGGAATGGCGGCGTCATCGGCCCCGGCGACGTGCAATGGATGACCGCCGGCGGTGGCATCCTGCACGAGGAGTTTCATTCTCCAGAATTCACCAGGACCGGCGGGCCGTTTCGCGTGGTCCAGCTCTGGGTCAACCTGCCGGCAAAGGATAAAGCGACGCCGGCGCGGTACCAATCGATCCTCGCCTCTGACATCCCGGTGGTCGATCTGCCCGGCGGCGCCGGGAAGATCCGCGTGATCGCCGGGGAGTGTCGCGGCGCCAAAGGGCCGGCGCGGACCTTTACATCCGTCAATGTTTGGGACCTGCGCCTCAACGCCGGCGGATCGGTCGAGCTCGACCTGCCGGAGGGGCACAACAGCGCGCTCGTCGTGCTGACCGGCCATGTCAATGTCGGCGGTTCCCAGGCTGCCGGCGAGGCGCGGGTGGTGCTGCTGTCGCGTGACGGAGGCGGCGTCACCGTCACCGCGGACGAGGATTCGATCGTGCTGGTTTTGACCGGTGCGCCGATCGACGAGCCGATCGTCGGCTACGGACCGTTCGTCATGAACAGCGAAGCCGAGATCCGCAAGGCCATCGAAGACTTCAATTCGGGCCGTTTCGGCCAAATGGCCGCCGCCTGAAGCGCACAGAGCGGCGCCCGGACCGTGACCACCGCGGCCCGGGCGATCCGCTCGCGGTCAGGCGCCGGGCGGGAAGAACACCAGCATCCGCACTTCGAGGCTCTCGCGCGGCGGCGCATCGGGCGGCGAGGTCGGGTCGTCGAAACCGGTATGCGCCGAAAACCGGTGCGCACCCTGGCGCGCCGAGTCAAAGCAGCGGATCAGCACCGCCTCGTCGGCTTGCATCTTCGGGAAGTAATAATAACGTTGGTGTGGGTTGTAGGTGATCGAATAGGTCTCGCCGGTGCGGTCGGGATATTTGAGGTCGCTGGCGATCAGGTTTTCCTCTTCGAGGCTTTCGGCGTCGCACAAGGTCAACGGCGATTCGAGCACCGGGCCGCGGATCGGCCGCCATAGGTTGTTGATCGCAAAGCGGTGCTTCAACAGCGCCTCGGCTTCGTCGCCCATCAGGTCGCGCACCCGCTGCGGCGACGACCAGGCGGTGTAGTCGTTGTGCACGCGCTTGGCCGGGATCTTGATCGTCTTGTCCTTTTCGGACATCGCCTTGTTGCGCACGATATGGTCGAAGGCGACGACGCGGGCAGCACCGGTCGCCTCCTTCATGACTTGCTCGCATTCGGGGTAGTAAATCTCGCGGATTTGCCGTTCGTCGTAGAAATCGGTCACCGCCGTCCGATGGTGCAGCAGCACAAACCCTTCCCGGTCGAGCGACAATTGCCCGATCAGCGGCCGCGCGTCGCGGATCCTGACCGGGTATTCGATGCTGCGGCCGGTGCGCTGCGGTGTCCCCGGCGGCGGCTCGTAATTATAGGCCACCGGCTTTTCCGCCATCGGCGCCAGAAAGTTCAACGGGGCGACGATGCTGTCGAGGTGCGCCGCTGTCATGCCGTCCATCTCGCTCTCCGCGCGTCGGTTGATCCCATGCGGCCGACGGTAGAGCACGGCGCCGCGACGGTCAAACCCCGATCCGCGGTTGCGCGACGGCACACGCTCTGCGACAATTTGGCAGAATTGTCACCAGGAGCACTGAAATGACCGAAGTCAAAGGCTATCACGCGCACGTCTATTACGATGCCGAAACAAAGCCCAAGGCGGCGCGACTGCGCGAGACGATCATCGGCAAATTCGCCGTCGAGCCGGGCGGCTTCAGCGACGAGCCGCGCGGTCCGCACCCGATCTCGCAGTTCAACGTGATCTTCAAAAACGAGGAATTTCAGGCCGTGGTGCCGTGGCTGATGCTGAACCGCGACGGGCTCGATGTGCTGGTCCACCCGCTGACCGAAAGCTCCTATGACGACCACAGCAAGAATGCGCTGTGGCTTGGAACGCCGGTGCCGATGCGGCTCGACATCTTGCGTCCGACCTACAGCCAGGAGCTGCTGCCGAAGGACGAGCGCCAGCCGGCTTAAGCGCATCCCCGGGCCGCCCGCGGCCGGTCTGATGATAATTCAGCCGTGCGGCGGCCAATAATGCAGCGCCGCGAACAACAGCCCCGCAATGATAACGATGAAAGCCCAGAGCCGTGTGACTGTCGCGTCGATGCGCCGATCGAGCCGCTGTTCCATTTCCCGCATCTCAGCGCGCAGCGCCGCGATTTCGATTTGCACCAGCCCGACATCCGCTTTGGTCGCGACGTTGCCGTGGATCGCATCGTAGATCTCGGTCGCAATTCGCTCCGCCACGGCACTCTGCATCCCGCCGCTTTCGAGCGCCTTGGTCAAGGTCAGGCGATCGGCCATGGCACCTCTTTGCCCGCGCGCAGATATTGGCGATCCTTTGGTGCGACAGCTTGAGTCCGCACGCGAATTGCCTTCTACCCCA
>DASXAM010000319.1:0-13629 GCA_036404275.1 Allostellaceae bacterium | reverse complement strand
GGCCGCGACAGCCATCAAGGCGGCGGCCTGTTTCTGGTCGCTGGCGGTGACGGCCACGCCGCTTTCTGAGCGTCTACGCTATGCCGGGTGGCGTGCGAGGTGGTCGAGGAGCAATTGGTTGACCCGCGCCGGCTGCTGGTCGGCGGCGTAGTGGCCGACGCCCGGTAGGGGCGCGAAACGGTAATCCGCCGCGATGAATTCGGCGGTGCCTTCGGCGGCGATGCGGCCCACCGTGTCGTCGGCTTCGCCCCAGACGAACAGGGTCGGCACTCGGGTCGGGCCGACCGGGGTGCGCTCGCCGCGCGCGCGATACCAGGCGAGCGCTGCCTCCATCGCCGGCGGGTTGCCGATCACCGACAGATGCTTTTCGATCGCCTCGGGCGGTACGCCGTTGCGCGCCAAACGGTCCCGCACCCATTTCCCGTTCTCGGCGAGCAGCCTCGGCCCGGCGCCCGGATCGAGCAGTTCATGGTGATGGCGCGAGCGATGCGGCTGCTCGGGGTCAGTCTTCAGGGCGCGCGCGAACGATGCCGGGTGCGGCCGCGACAGCATGGTCAGCGACGCGATCCGCTCCGGCCGGCGATCGGCGATGATCCAGGCGAGGCTGCCGCCCCAATCATGGCCGACCAGATGAAACCGGCGGTCGCCATGGCCCATGGCGGTCACAATGTCGTCGGCATCGCCGGTCAGTTTGTCGATCCGGTAGTTGTCGAGATCGGCCGGGTCGGGGCGCGCGCCGGCCGCATAGCCGCGCTGGTTGGGCGCCACGGCACAATATCCCGCCGCGGCCAGCACCGGGACCTGGTTGTCCCAGAAATGGCGCGACACGCAAAAGCCGTGCAGCAGCAGCACCAGCGGCGCCGAGGCGTTGCCGCCGACCGAGCAATCGAACACCAGGCCGGGAGCGGTTTCAATGTCGCGCGTCTCGATCATGGGCGCCGTCGGGACTTTCATCGATTGAAAAGAGGCTGAACTGGATCATGCCTCGGCGGTGGGGGTCAACCGGGCTTTCGTGGTACGAGGGGCTCGGTGGCAAGCAGATTTTCGATGGAGGCATCGGTTGCACATGTCCTTGAACTACCGAATAGCCACAACGGCGCTGGCGCTCCTCTCAGCGACATCAGCACATGCTGCGAGCAATGTGATCACCACCATCGCCGGCACCGGGCAATCGGGCTTCGCGGGCGATGGCGGGGCTGCGACCGAGGCGCGGCTGTCGTTTCCGATCCGCGCGGTCGCCGCTCCCGACGGCGGCATCCTGATCGCGGACGAGGCCAACGACGTAATACGCGAAGTGCACCCGGACGGCAGCATCACGACCGTCGCCGGAACCGCCGGTGCGGGCAGCTTTGGCGGCGACGGCGGACCGGCGACAAAAGCGCGCCTCAATGGGCCGACCGGAGTGAATCCGCTCCCGGACGGCGGCTTTCTGATCGCCGACCGCTCGAACAACCGCATCCGGCAGGTTTCGTCGAGCGGCATCATCACGACCGTTGCCGGGTCGGGGAGGGTCTGCCCGAACCCGGCGGCGGCTTGCGGCGACGGCGGTCCCGCGACCGCGGCGATGCTGAACGCACCCAACCGGGTGGTGCCGATGCCCGGCGGCGGCTTTCTGACAACCGAGGACCGGGGCAACAAGGTGCGCATGGTCTCGGCGAGCGGTGTCATCACCCGGGTCGCCGGCACCGGGGTCGCGTGCAGCGTTCCAAGAGCGGCGTGCGGCGATGGCGGTCTTGCCACGGCCGCACGCCTGAACGCGCCAAACGGCATCGACCTCGTCCCCGGCGGCGGCTTTGTCATCAGCGATTCGAATGACAACCGCATCCGCGAGGTGTCGGCGAAGGGCGTGATCACGACGATCGCCGGAAACGGCGTCGCGGGAAGTTTCGGCGATGGAATCTCGGCAAAGCTCGCCAATCTCAACGCGCCGAGCAGTGTCGCGGTGGCGCCAAACGGTGCGATCGTGATCGCCGACACCTTTAGCCACCTCGTTCGAATCGTAAGCGGCGGCACCATCCGCACCTTGGCCGGGACCGCCGACACGCTCTGCCCAACCTCGACCGCCAAGTGCGGCGACGGGGGTCCGGGGAAGGCGGCAAAGCTCAACACCCCCTACGATGTCAGCGTCACACCCGACGGCATGGTGCTCGTCGCCGACCATCTCGATCAGCGCATCCGGCGCATCGCGGCGTTTCTCGGCGGTCCGCCGACCCTGTCGGTGCAAAATCACCGGCTCGTCAACGGGGCCGGGGAGGCGGTCCAGCTGCGCGGCGTCAACCGTGCGATCTTTGAAAGCCGCTGCACCTACGACACCACGGGCGTCGCCGACGGACCGGCCAACCAGGCGTCCGTGGACGCGATGCTCGCCTGGAAGATCGATGTCGTGCGGGTCACGCTCAACGAGGATTGTTGGCTCGGGATCAACGGGTTCCCGCTCGGCGGCAATGTCGCCGGATACCGCTCGGCGGTGGTCGGCTATGTCGGTTTGCTGCGCCGCAATGGCCTTTACGTGGTGCTCGATCCGGAATCCTCGGCCCCCGGCAGACATCAATCGACCGAGATCGATTACATGCCCGACAACGACCACATGCCGGCCTTCTGGCGCTCGGTCGCCGCGCGCTTCAAAAGCGACCACGGGATCGTCTTCGACCCGATCACCGAGGTCGGCATGGCCTCCTGGAACAATCCGCACCCGACCCCGCCCGGCCAGTGGAATTGCTGGTTGAACGGATGCACGCTCGACTCCGTCTACGGCGGCCGGTTTCGCGCCGCCGGTTTGCAGTCGCTGGTGACGGCAATCCGATCGCAAGGGGCGACCCAGCCGATCGTGCTCGGCGGGCTCGACTTCAACGCCGATCTGAGCCAGCTACTGGCCCACCTGCCGAGCGATTCCGAGCATCAGCTGGTCGCCTCCGCGCATGTCTATGATTTCGCCGAAGGCAGCGGCATCAATGCAATGTTCAAAAACCAGCTGGTACCGATCGCCAAAGAGCTGCCGGTCATCCTCGGGGAGCTCGGCGAGCGCAATTGCGACGCCGGCACCGCCGCCTATACGCAGCACGTGCTCTCGCTGGTGAACGGACAGGCAGCCGCCGGGACCCTGTTTGGCGTGATCGGCTGGACCTGGAACGCAAGGACGAGAATTTCAGCCGGCTGGCGCTGCCCGACCGGACCAAACGGCGAGGGCGGCCCGCTGCTGATCCGCAACTATACCGGCACCCCCACCGTGATGGGCGGTGTCCTGCGCAGCTGGATCCAATCCCGCGCTGCCAGCCCGTGAAACCACGGGAAAGCATTGGCGTCCCCCAACCGGATTTGAACCGGTGTCGCCGCCGTGAGCATAAACCCCGGTCGCCTTGTCGACGTGTCGGCCAAAAGACCTAACCCCATAGGCCCTTGAGAAAGACAACTTTCCAAGTAAAAATACCAACCTTGTCCTCCCGCATGCCGAGATAAGTTCCCTCGGCATGCGGGGTGCCACCCCTCGAGCCAAATGAAGTCCGGCGAGTTCGCACGCGTATTTCAAGCCCCTGACCCAGAATGCGCCAATGCGATGGCATGGCAGCCGTATGCGCGCTTTATGCGCAGCCCGGCCACGGCGGCGGGCCATTTTGGCGCTGGCCCAAAGCCTGCCCCCGCGAAGGCGGGGGTCTCGTCGATAAAGACCAGGTGTGTGGGGTCGAGCGCTGGTTGGGCGGCGAATGAAGACCTGCCGCCGTTCGGCTATGCCGGGGAGATCCTGCTCGGCGGCGCGGAAGCTCTTTTTTTGAGCCGATATTCTCTGCCTTGATTAGCTAACCGGCGGCGCGGCGGATGTTGGCGCTTTGCTCGGGGAGGCCGGTTTCTTCGTAGCAGACGCGAGCCAAGGTCGCGATGCCGCTTTTGATGTCGTCCTTCGAGGGCAGCGCGAAGCAGAGGCGCATGTGGGATTTGGTCCCGGCCGGGTTGCACGACCATTCGGGGCCGGGGTTGAAGACGAGCCCCTCCTTGGCGGCCGGGGCGACGAGCTTAGTGACATCGACCCGGTCGGGCAATTTGATCCACAGGAAGATGCCGCCCTTGGGCCGCCACATCTTTTCGACCGTGGTGCCAAACTCGCGCTCCAATGCCTCGACCATCGTGTCGAGCTTTTCCTTCAGCACATCGGTCAATTCGCCGACATGCTCGCCGAATTTGCGCGAAAAATATTCGGCGACGACCATCTGCTCGAGGGCGCCGGTGCCGCTGTCGGTCTCGCGCTTCAACGCGACGAGCCGGCTCATGACGTCCCAGCCGGCGACGACATAGCCGAGCCGTAGAGCCGGCGACAATGTCTTCGAAAACGAGCCGACATGAATGACCCGGCTCGGGTCGAGCGAATAGATCGCCGGCGGCGCACCCTCGGCCCAGGTCAAATCGGCGTAGCATTCGTCCTCGAAGATCGCGACACCGTGCTTCTCGGCGAGCGCCAGCAGCGCGTGGCGGCGGTCGAGCGGCAGGATCGAGCCGGTCGGGTTTTGCACGGTCGGGATCGTGTAGATGAATTTGGACCGGGTTCCCTTGCGGGCGAGATCGGCAAGGATGTTGTCGAGCGCGTCGATCTTGAGCCCGTCGTCGTCGAGCGGCGCCCCAACCACCATGACGCCGAGGCGCTGCAATTTGGTCAAGGCGCCGCCATAGGTGAATTCTTCGAGGATCACCGTGTCGCCGCGGTTGAGCATGATACGGTTGACGAGGTCGAGCCCCTGGCCGGAGCCGGAGGTCATCAGCACCTCGTCGGACGAGCACTGGATCCCGCGGGCTTTGACCTTCTCGACGACAAAGTCGCGAATGCCGTGAAAGCCTTGCGGCCCGTGTGGGTTGTAGAGCGCCAGATCAGCGCCGTCGCGGCGCAGCACGGCCGCCGCCGCTTCCGCCAATTCCGCCGCCGGCACATGCTCGGGGTCGTTGTGGCCGCCGATGAAGTTGTATTTCGGAAACCCGGTCCAGCGCGGCGCCGCCGGCGGCAGTCCGGTCGAAAACAGATGGCTATAGGCGAAACCGGTGGCGGGCATCGGGGATTCCTTTCGGGTCGGAGCAGCCGTCACCCCCACCCTAACCCTCCCCCGCAGGCGGAGGAGGGAAATTCTTTAGTCCCTCCCCCGCAGGCGGAGGAGGGGCATTCTTTGATCCCTCCACCGCAGGCAGAGGAGGGGAATTTTTTGTCCCTCCCCCGCTCGCGGGGGAGGGCAGGGAGGGGGCCGATATTACCGAGGCAACCTGGAGAAACGCGTCAGCCCGCCTTGGCGTATTTGCCCGAGACCTGCGGGGTGATGTCGGGGTAGGCGCCGGCAGTCTTTTGCGCCGCCGCCTCGTGCATCTGTAGCCGTGTGCGCCGCTCCCATTTCCGGTTCAGCTCGTCCTTGACGTTGAAGGCGAGCTTGCCGACGCCCTCGATCTCGAGCTCGATCTTGTCGCCGTCCATAAACGGGTTGAGACCGCGGTGGTTGGTGCCGGTGGCAACGATGTCACCCGGTTCGAGCGCATGGATCGAACTCAACCATTCGATGCAGCGCGGGATTTTATGCGCCATATCGCTGGTGTTGAAGTTTTGCATCAAGGTGCCGTTGTTCGAGAGCCGGATCTGCAATTTCTGAGGGTCTGCAACCTCGTCCTTGGTCACAATCCACGGCCCGATCGGGGCAAAGGTGTCGCGCGACTTCATCGCGAAAAAGCCGGGGGCAGGTAGACCGCGCGCCGAGCCGTCGATAAAGCAGGTGTAGCCGAAGACATAGTCCATCGCGTCCGCGGCTTTGACATTGCTCGCCCGCTTGCCGATGACGAGCGCCAATTCGGCCTCGCCCTCGAAGATCGTCGCCGGCGCATCGGGCAAAACCATCGTGTCGCCCGGTCCGCAGATGGCGTTCGCGGTCTTTTGAAAGGCGTTGATCGGCGCCGGCGCGCTGCGCGTGCCGTCCTCCATGTAGTTGACCGCCATGCAGTCGATATTGTCCGGCTTTGGCAGCGGCGGGCGCAGCCTGACCGAGGTCAACGGAACGCCCTGGCCGCTTGCCGCGGCATCCGCGAGCTTGCCCTTGTACTGGTCGAAGCGGGCGATCAGGCCGTTCATCAAATCGCCGGGTCCGGTATGCGGGATGTCGCGCACCGCCGCCGACACATCGACGATACGGTCGCCTTTGACCACGCCCAGCTTCCAGTCGTCGAAATACGCTAGTTTCATCTGAGCCTCCGATTATTCGACCGGTACGAAGATGCAGTTGCGGATCTTGCCGTCGAGCGCTTTCGACAGATGCCCCTTGCCGGTCGTGTCCTCGACCAGAAACACCTCGCCAGCACCTATCTTGCGGACTTCGCCGTCGCTCGCGGTGATCTCGACCCCGGCGTCGAGGTTGATGATGTATTGCCGCCGAGGTGCGGGGTGCCAATCGAGGTCGTAGGTCGGCGGTACCTCGCGAAAGATGATGCCGGTCGCCGGCATCCGTTTCGACAACTTGCCCGAGCGGGTCTCCTCGACCCATTCGACCTCGATGTCGCGGAAATGCGATTGCCCGTTCGCGTCCGTGTACAGGTTGTGGATTCGCACCGCGCCCCTCCTCGCAATCGGCTATCGGCCGCATCTTAGCGGCGGCCGCAAGTCCGACGCCAGCCCCTCAACGCGGCAGCGGGTCACGCGTGCTGTGCGACGGGGTGGAAGGCGGCCGGCTCGGCCGAGCGCGGCTTCAATCGCAACGCCGGGTGCTCGATCAGATGCCAGGACAAAAAAGCCAGCGCCAGCGTCATCGGCAGGGCAACGGCGAACACCTGCCACCATAGGGCATGGCCGCCGAAAAACCGGACCGTCGCCGCCTCGACCGGCCAGCCGTAGATGTAGAGGCCGTAGGACAAATCACCGAAACGCGCCGCCGGCAGCACCGGCAGCCGCGGGTTGAGCGCGAGCCACAGTGCGAGATAGCAGCCGAACAGTGGAAAGAGCGGGATGAACTGCCGCAGCGGCACGCTGAGAACGAGGCCGGCGAGCGCCAGCAAGGCCACCCGGCCGTCGAAGAGGCGCGTTCGGCGCAGCTTGTAAAGCGCCATGCCCGCTGCGAAAAAGCCGAGCAGCCAGCCCCAGCCGCCGAGCATATCGAGCGCCTCGAAGCGCAGACAGGCGATACCGAGCGCGAGCAGCAGCACGATGACCGGCAGGCGCAACAGGCCGAGGAGCCCCAGCGCCAGCACCATCAGATACATCATGAATTCGTAGCGGAGCGTCCACATCGAGCCGTTGATTTCGAGGCCGACCGGATTGTTGACAAACATGACGCCCGGCAATTCGTGCACGGTCTGGTCGAGGAGCGTGTTGCCGACGACATAGCGGTAGGGTGCGGCCTGGCCGAAATAGGCGGCTGGCTCCAAGGTCGTGACCAGCGGCGCCAAGACAAACGCCGACAGCACAGCCGCGACAAAGAGGCCGGGAAAAATGCGCAACGCGCGCTTGGCCAAAAAGCGCAGCGGATCCCGGGTCGCCTCAAAGCTCTGCGTCACCAGAAAGCCGCTGATCGCGAAAAATACGAACACCCCGCACAGACCGAGGATCGACTGGTTGCCGGTCGCCCGGATCAGCCATTCGTTTTTCTGCGTGCCCTCGGCGATCAAAAACGCATGGCTGAACAGGACCGACACTGCGGCGAGGAGCCGCAGCGCATCGAAATTGTTCCGCCGCGTCGGCGCGGGCGCCATCGCCAAACCCCGTTGCCATCGGACCGATGTCCAAACGGCGGGCGCGGGTGCGCATTCCCGAGCCGCGCTCCGATTATAGGGCCGGCATAGCCCCGCCGCCGGCGGGGGATCAGAATGCCATCAGCCGCGCGACGCGCTCGCGGTGCCAAGCGGCGTCGCCAAAGGCGACCTCGCAGGCGCGGGCGCGCTTGTAGTAGAGCTGCAAATCATGCTCCCAGGTCATGCCGATGCCGCCATGCAATTGGATGCCGGTGCCGGCCACCTTGCGTGCCATGTCGGCGGCGGCGGCCTTCGCCATCGACACGGTGAGGAGCGCATCCGGCTCGCCTTGGTCGAATGCCCAGGCGGCGTAATAGGTCAGCGATTTGGCGTTCTCCAGCGCCACCAGCATGTCGGCGGCCTGGTGCTTGACGCCTTGATAGCTGCCGATCGGCTTGCCAAAGGCGACGCGCAATTTGGCGTAATCGACGGTCATGTCGAGCACCTGCTGCGCGCCCCCGCACATCTCGGCGCAGAGCGCCACGGTGGCCCGCGCGACGACCCGCGACAACGGCGCCCAGCCGCCGTGCAGCTCGCCGAGCAGGGAGGTGGCCGGCACGACGGCATTGTCGAACCGGACTTCACACGATTTGCGGGTCTCGTCGATCGTCGGCATCGGGCTGACGCCGACGCCGGGCGCGTCGCGCGGCACGAGAAAGAGGCTCACCCCGTCCTCCATCGTGCTGCCGTCGCGGGTGCGCGCGGCGACGACCAGAATGTCCGCGAGATGCGCGTCGCCGACAAAGAGCTTGATGCCGGAAAGGGTGAATCCGCCGACCGACTCGCGCGCCGGCAGCGCGACGCCGGCGGCGTCCCAGCGCAAGGCTGGCTCGGTCCAGGCGAGCGCCACCTTTTTTTTGCCCGCCGCGATCTGCGGCAGCCATTCCGCCTGCTGAGCCGGATTGCCCGCTTCCATGATCGTGGCGCCGCCGAGCAGTACGCTTGAAAAGAATGGCCCGGGCATGACCCGGCGCCCCATTTCCTCCATCAGCACGACGAGATCGACGAGCCCGAGCCCACTGCCGCCGACCGCTTCGGGGTAGACGATGCCCAGCCAGCCCTGCTCGGCGAGCTTTCCCCAGAATTCGGCGGTGACCGCCGCAGGCTCCGCCATCCGCGCGCGCACAAAGCGAGTGTCGCATTCGGCATCGAGAAATTTGCGCGCCGTCTCGCGCAACAACTCCTGCTCTTCGCTAAACCCGATATCCATCGTCTCGCTTTCCTTCAGGCGAGCGGTTTTTCCATAAAAACACTCAACGGGTCGGCGGAATAGTCCCCGAACGGTCCGCGCTCGACATAGCCGAAACGGCGATAGAGCCGAAGCGCCTCCTCGTTGTGAATTCCGGTTTCGAGCCGCAGCAGCCGCACCGCCTCCCTCCGGGCGGCAGCTTCAATCGCCCGCAACAGCGCCGCCCCGACGCCTTGATTGCGCGCCGCCGCGCTCACAAACATCCGCTTCAGCTCGCCGATGCCGTCCGCTCCGATAACAAGCGCGCCGCACCCGATCGCCACGCCGCCCGATCTTGCGACGAAGAAGCGGACGGCCGGCGTCGTCAGTGACGCCAAATCGGCCTGATGCCGGCTTTCCGGCGGATAGAGCGAGGCCGAATACGCGTCCGACCGCGCAAGCAAGTCCATTGCGTCACGCCCGCGCGGGTCTTCAGTGGTTATTGACAGCACGACGCCTGCTCAGACCGCGTCGAGCACCAACCACTCGTCGATCGATTGCTCCGGCCATTTGACGTCGCCGAAGGTGTAGCCCTCGAGGAAGCTCAGGCATCCCTCACGGATGAAAAGGGTGAAACCAATGAGGTCGCACGGCGCATCCAGCGACGTCCGGTAATCTTCGGAAATCTCGGTATCGACCGCGTCAACCCGAGCAGCCTTTTCGGAAGTCGACAGGTTGACGCAAACCCCGACGTCCGTCATGCGCCGGCTCTCGACGCGCGCGCCGGCAAGCTGGTCCAGAAACACGGAATGAGGCCCGTACTGCTTCACCAGCATAGAGCGGATTATGTGCGATTCTACAGGAGATAATGCTTCCATTCTCTGCGGCTCTTCATGAGATCCATGCGGTAGCACCGTGCACCGCGCTATCAATTACGCGTCGACTGACTGTAACCGAATTGCCACCGATATCGAACGCCGGTTTGGATCGTCCATCCCTCCAAAAGTAAGCTACCCTTTCGGCAATCCGAGCACGCGTTCGCCGATGATGTTGCGCTGGATTTCGCTGGTGCCGCCGGCGATCGTGTATTGGCGGGCGCCGAGGACGCGGTGGTGCCAGCGCGCCGCATCCGGCACCGCCTCGGTCGGCGCATCGACCGTGGCGTAGGGGCCGAGCAGGGTCGCTGAAAAATCGGCGATGCGCTGCGCCAGTTCGGAGCCGAAGAGCTTGAGGATCGAGCCTTCCGGACCGGGCGGCTCGCCGCGCAAACGTCGCGTCAGTCCGCGCAACCGCGTCACCTGCAATGCCTTCACGTCGATCGCGAGCTGGGCCAGTTGCTGGCGGATGTGGCTGTCGTTCCAGGCGGGCTCCTGGCGGTTCGGAAACTGCTTGGCGAGCTCAGCGAGGCGGGCGATCTGGGCGGCGTGGTCGCGCCCGCCGGCACCGCTGCGCTCGAACATCAAGGTCGTCGTCGTGACCTTCCAGCCTTCGTTCAGCGGGCCGACCAAATTCTCCTTCGGCACCGCGACGTCCTCGAAGAACACCTCGTTGAAATGCCGATGCCCGTTGAGAAGGACGAGCGGGCGCACGGTCACGCCCGGCGTCTTCATATCGACGAGCAGATACGAGATGCCGTGATGCTTTGGTGCGTCGGGGTTGGTGCGCACCAAGAGAAAGCACCAATCGGCGAAATGCGCGCCCGAGGTCCACACCTTCTGGCCGTT
Organism: Allostellaceae bacterium; assembly: GCA_036404275.1. Classification (GTDB taxonomy): domain Bacteria; phylum Pseudomonadota; class Alphaproteobacteria; order ATCC43930; family CGMCC-115725; genus AP-15. Next base: position 3,000 of record DASXAM010000319.1, on the reverse strand, counting down.
GACGACAAAATGGTCGCCATGGTCCACGGCGCGGGTCCTGAGGCTGGCGAGGTCGGAGCCGGCGCCCGGCTCGGAATAGCCCTGGCACCAGATCTCGTCGGCGCTGAGAATTTTTGGCAGATAGCGCTGTTTCTGTTCGTTGGTGCCCCAATGGATCAGCGTCGGGCCGAGCAAATTCAACCCGACCTGAGCGGGCAGGACCGGAGCCCGGGCGCGGAAATATTCCTCGTCGAAAATCACCTGCTGCATAAAATCGGCGCCGCGCCCGCCATATTCCTTGGGCCAGGAGATGCCGACCCAGCCGGCGGCGTGCATCTTTTTCTGCCACAGGATGCGCTTTTCGAGCGTCTCGCGGTCGGGCGCGACGCGCTGGTCGGCGGCATCGTCGACCTTGATCTCCTCCGGCAGGTTCGCTTCGAGCCAGGCGCGGAACTCGCCGCGAAAAGCGGCATGCTCGGGACTGTCGGCGAAATCCATGCTTTGGTCTCCGTCGCTTCCTTTTTTGCTTCCAGGCTGTTGGACCAGCCGGGGCTCGAAGTGCCGCTTGATCCAACGAAACAACGGCGCGATTTGCAAGCGGCTGCGACGAGAGGTGACGAATGCGGCGGATCGGTATCGATGTCGGCGGCACCAACACGGACGCGGTGCTGGTCGAGGAGGGTCGGGTCGCGCACGCAGTCAAGACCCCAACCACCGCCGATGTGACGGGCGGCATCGTCGCAGCGCTCGGCCTCTTGGCGCGCGGTTCCGCGGCGACGCGAGCGCCGATCGACGCGGTCATGATCGGTACAACGCATTTCGTCAACGCCGTGGTGCAGCGCCAAGGTCTGGCGCGGATTGCCGCGGTGCGGATCGGGTTGCCCGCCGCCGCCTCGCTGCCGCCGTTTTGCGATTGGCCGGAGGACCTCGCCGAGCTGGTGCGCGGCGACGTGTTCATGCTCGAAGGCGGGCATGATTACGACGGCCGGCCGATCGTGCCTTTCGACGAGACCGGTATGCGCCGCGCGGCGCGCCAAATCCGCTCGAGCGGCATCCGCTCGGTCGCGATCGCCGCGATCTTCTCGCCCCTCGATCCCTCGGACGAAGAGCGCGCCCGCGCGATCCTCATCGAGGAATGCCCCGACGCCGCGGTCACCCTGTCGCATCAGCTCGGGCGGATCGGCCTGCTCGAGCGCGAAAATGCCGCCCTCCTTAACGCCGCGCTGATCGGCCTGGCGCGGGTCACGGTTGCAGGCTTTACTGCCGCTATAGCGGCAAGCGGGATCAGCGCCCCGCTTTATTTGACGCAGAACGACGGCACGGTGATGCCGGCCTCGCTCGCGGCGGCGCTGCCGGTGGTGAGCTTTGCCTCGGGCGCCACCAATTCGATGCGTGGTGCCGCGTTTCTCTCGGGCCTCGCCGACGCGACGGTGATCGACGTCGGCGGCACCTCGACCGATGTCGGCCAGCTGCGCCGCGGGTTTCCGCGCGAGGCGAGTTCGGTGGTCGAAGTTGGCGGCGTGCGCACTCTGTTTCGCATGCCCGATCTGGTGTCCATCGGCCTTGGCGGCGGCAGCATCGTCGCGCGCGAACCTCTCGCCGTCGGGCCGCGAAGTGTGGGCTACGACCTCCTTCGTCAGGCGCTGGTCTTTGGCGGCACGGCTCTGACTGCAACCGACGCGGCAGTGGCGGCTGGGATCGCCCGGATCGGCGATGCTGCATCGGTCGCGCAGCTGCCGCGCACATTGGTGGCGGGGGTGCTTGACCGGGCGCGCGAAAAGATCGAGGACGCCATCGATCGCATCAAGACTGAGGCTGGCGACGTGCCGCTGATCGCGGTCGGCGGCGGCGCGTTTCTGGTGCCCGAGCGGCTCGCCGGCGTGTCGCAGGTGATCCGGGTGCCGCATGGCGACTGCGCCAATGCGGTGGGTGCGGCAATCGCGCAGATCAGCGGCGAGACCGACGAGGTCTATCGCGGCCTCAGCCGTGACGAGGCGATCCGCGCCGCCGAAACGCAAGCCAGCGAGCGAGCGGTCGCCGCCGGCGCCGATCGCGCCACGCTCACGACCGTCGATATCGAGGACCTGCCGCTCGCCTATCTTCCCGGCAATGCGCTGCGCGTCCGCGTCCGCGTCGTCGGCGAGATGCGGGACCGGAGTGGCCGATCGTCAATCGAGCGTTAGCAGCAGCTTGGCGGCGGCGGTGCGGAACTCGGGCGGCAACGGCGCTGGACGGCGCGCGTCGAGATCGAGCTGAACGCCAAATTGGTCGAGGCGGGCAAGCTCGGCGCCGGTGCGCGGATCGGTCATGCGATGAACAAAGCGGATCGACGAGCCGCCGAGGTGGGCGATTCCGGTTTCAACCAGATAGGCATCGCCTTGCCGGGGCGCGGTGGCGATGCGGAGCGTCAGCTCGAAGGTCGAAAAACCGCGACGCGCGCTCTTCGTGTAGTCGGCGGTAAACCCGATCGCCGAAATCGCCTGCAAGAGCGCATCGGTAAAGCGATGGACAAACCCGGCGAGCGAGAGATGGCCGAGCTCGTCGAGATTACCCGGCTGCACCCGGCCGCGCGCCGTGGGGATGGCGCCCGCCATGGTTTTGGGCTCGGGCCGCGCCTCGGCCGCCGGCGCCTCCCACGGTGCCATCTCGCGGCCGATCGCGGCGCGCCGCTCCGCCGAGAGGCCGGCAAAGGGCGATTCCCAAACCTCCTCGACCCAGGTCACAGTTTCGGCGGACGCCGAATCGACGACCCGATGACCAAGCTGCAACGCCGGGTCGAGGCCGATCGGGGCGCTGTCGATGTGAAAGCTCGCGCCGGCACGCAATTCGCGCGTAAAGCGCAGGTTCAACCTACGCGGAAAGATGCCGGCCGCATGCGCATCGCCGAGACCGAGCCGGTCGGCGAGCGCGGCGCCAGCCTGGTCGATCCGCTCGAAATAATAAGCGACCGTGAAATGCTCGGTAACGTCGCACTCCCACGGCGCCACCGTCCCGCGATAAGTCTCGGTCCATTCAGCCATT
>DASXAM010000318.1:0-12546 GCA_036404275.1 Allostellaceae bacterium | reverse complement strand
CGCTCGTCGACCAGACCGTGGCGCTGATCGACGAGCGCCTCGCCGCCAATCGCAAAGCCGCCGCCTGAGCGCGCCGGCGCACGGAGACGGCGCGCACGGCCGGGAGGGCAGCGGAATGAGCAGGCTCGATGAATATGCCGGCAAGTACCAGTCGGCGCGGCTCGAGCGCCGCGACGGCGTTCTGCAGGTGACGCTTCATACCGAGGGGCAGTCGCTGCGCTGGGGCTTTCTACCGCATGGCGAGCTGCCCGAATTGTTTCACGACATCGGCGCCGACCGTGACAACCGCGTCGTGATTCTGACCGGGACCGGGGCGGAATTTTCCGGCCCGCGCGCAACACCGGGCACCTCGTCCTTTCCCGCGCGCCCGTCGATCGAGCGCATCGACCGGATCCATTGGGAGGGCCGGCACCTCCTGATGAACCTCCTCAATATCGAGGTGCCGGTGATCAGCGCGATCAACGGTCCGGCCTGGCGTCATTCCGAAATCCCGCTCTTGTGCGACATCGTCCTTGCCGCCGACACCGCGCAATTTCAGGATTCGGCGCATTTTGCCTCGGAGGTGGTGCCGGGCGACGGCATGCATATCGTCTACCCGCTGCTTTTGGGCATGAACCGCGGCCGGTACTTTTTGCTGACCGGACAAACGCTCGACGCCGCCGAGGCGTTGCGCCTCGGGCTCGTCGCCGAAGTCTTGCCGCCCGACCGTCTGCTGGCGCGCGCCTGGGAGCTGGCCGCCGATCTGGCCAAAAAGCCGACCTTGCTGCTGCGCTATACGCGGCTCCTTTTTACCGAGCATCTGCGCCGCCAGATGCACGAACTGCTCGGCTACGGGCTCGCGATGGAGAGCCTGGCGCTGTTCGAAAAGCCGGAAGCCGCCGGCTGACGACGGGCGGGCGGGACAGGGTGAGCCTGCGCGCCGAGCTGGTTCGCTTCGGCATGCGCCGGCTGATCAAGGCGCGCACGACATCCGAGACGACCGTAGCGCAGGGGCGGCGCGTCATGGCCACGGCCGAGCGCTTCGTGCCGCGGCCGCCGGGGGCGGTGCGCACCTGCGCCGTCGATGCCGGCGGCGTCCCGGCCGACCGGGTGACCGCGGCCGGCTCGCGGCCGGACCGCCACATGCTCTATCTGCACGGCGGCGCGTTTTGCGCCGGCTCGCCGCGGCTCTACCGCGACCTGACTTGGCGGCTCGCGCAGGCGGCTGAGGCGACGGTGCTGGTCCCCGATTACCGGCTGGCGCCGGAATTCCCATTCCCGGCGGCGCTCGACGACGCCTTGGCCGCCTATGAGTGGCTTTTGGCCGAGGGCGCCGACCCGCGCCGAATTGCGGTGGCCGGAGATTCAGCGGGGGGCGGTCTCGTCTTTTCGCTGCTGCTTCGGCTGCGCGACAGCGCACGCCGGTTGCCCGCGGCCGCCGCCGCGCTCTCGCCCTGGACCGATCTTGCATTGACCGGCGCGTCGTTGCGCGACAATGCCGCCAGCGATCCGCTTCTCGACGCTCGGCAACTGCCACGGGTCACCCGCTGGTATCTTGCCGATGCCGATCCTCGGCAGCCCGCCGCCTCGCCGATCTACGGCGATTGCCGCGGTCTGCCGCCAGCGCTGATCCAGGTCGGCAGCGATGAGATTTTGCACGACGACTCGGTGCGCATGGCCGAGCGGCTGCGCGCGGCCGGGAGCGAGGCGGCGCTCGAAATCTGGCCGCGCATGCCGCATGTCTGGCAGCTCTTCGCCGCGATATTGCCCGAGGCGCGGCGCGCGATCATCCACATCGGGGAGTTTCTGCGGCCGCTCTTATGATGCGGCGGCGCGGCGCCAACGGCTTGCGGCTATGTAGTGGAGCATCGGCGCGAGCGCGCGGCAGCCGGCGGTCGAGCCCCAGCTCGCCACAAGGGTTCCGGCAAAGACCAGCGCACCTTTGATTATTGCCGGCAATGCCGCTCCGAGCAGCGCGTATTGCAGCCAGACGACGAACAGGTAATGCACCAAGTACATGGCGTAGGCATTGACGCCGAGGCCCTTTAGCAAGGGCGAGCGGACGGCGCCAAAGCGCAGGATCGCGGCGAGCACGAAAAAGCAGCTGGCGAAGCAGGCGAGCGCAAAGCTGACATAGTCGGCGACGGCCAATCCGACCGGTGCTCCATCACCGCGCAATAACGCCGCGGTCAGCGTCAGCCACAGCAGGAAGCTTGCGAGCGCCGCGCCGAGCCAGGCACGCCAACGCCCGGCGAGCGGCCCCTCGGCGGCGAAGAGACGACCGCCGATGCCGCGCGCTCCGGCGGCGACGCCGGCAAAGAAATAGACCGCGTAGTGCGCCGGACGGCACAGCTGAAACGCAAACGGTCCCCATTGCCCCCAATCGCTCGATCCAAACGCGAGCGCCAATGCCGAATAGGCGAGGACCGAAGCGATTGCGACGCCGAGAAAAAACTGCACCGGGCTGCGTTCGGCAGCGGCCGCCAAATTTGTCGGGAGGATGCGCGAGCGCGGTAGCCAGGCGTAGAAACCGGCGGCGGCGATATCGGCGACCAACAGCAGCCACAAAAACCACATCGGCCCGCACGGCCAAAACGGCAAAGCGAGCCAATGCCGGACATAGGCGAGGACGCCGCGATCGGCGGCGGTTTGCAGATAGGTCGGATAGAGCGCGGCCGGCATCAGCAGCGCAACAGAGAGCACGAACGGCAGACCGAGCCGGCGCAGCCGATCGTGCAAGTACCATCCCGTATCTTTGCGGGTCAGGCTCGGCCAGACAAACAGGCCGGATAAAAAGAAAAACAACGACATCAAAAACACGTCTTGCCAGGCGCAATAGAGGTCGAACCCGAACCAGCGCCGGCTGTCGACGATTGGAAAGGCGCGCCACAAGTAAGGAGGGCTGTCGAAGGCGAAGGGCGCCGGTGGCAAAAAGCTTAGATAGGCGAGGACCGAATGAAACGACAGCACCAGCAGTATGACGACCGCCCGCAAATTGCCGAGCGCCAGGCTTGCCCGCGACGCCGCGCGCCCCGATGTCGCCGGGCCGGTCATTGGTCGACGGTTTCCTCAGGCACGCGCTCCGGCTTCGGCGTGGTCGGACGCAAAGCCGGGGTCGGCCCGATGCGCGTCGTTCTGAACGCCGGCTGGGCTTCGCGCGCCGCGAACGGCAGGGCGGGTCTCGGCTCCGGCGCCGGCTGCGCCCGCGGCGGCCCCATCAGCGCCGGCTGGAACAACACCGCCGCTGTCATCGTGCAGGCGAGCGCCAACGCCATCAGCTCGCCCATGCTGGAGGTGCCGGGATCACTTGACATCCACAGGCTGCCAAAGGCAGCCGCCGTCGTCATTGCGCTGAACATGACGGCGCGGGTCAAAGTCGATTGGACGAGCGCTGTGCGGCCGCTGCGCCACGCCATGATATAGTAGATTTTGAAGGCGACGCCGACCCCGAGCAGCAACGGCAGCGCGATAATATTGGCAAAGTTGAGCGCGATACCGAGTGCTACGCAAAGCTCCAGCGTCACGGTGCCGGCGATCAAGAGCGGCAAGATCGTCAGCGCAACATCGGCAATCCGACGTAGTGCTGCCCACAACAGGATAAAGATCGCGCACACCGCAAAAATCCCGGCTTCGACAAAGGCGCGCACAACGGTATTGCCGGCTTCGTAAAGCAGCACTGCCGGACCGGTCGCGTCGGGTGCCGTCTTTAGGATCGTCTTGACGAATTGGCGCAATGCCGCGGTGTCGTTGGGGTCGCCCTTGGGCAGAATTTCGATGCGCGCGTGTCCATCGGGCGCGATCCATTGTTGTTTCAGCGCAGGCGGGATCGTTTGAGCGGTGACTGGTTGCGGGTCGAGCGCTTTTTTCAGTGTGGAGAGCGAATACCGCAATGGTGGCGCCACCGCCGCGGCGACCCGCGCCCGCGCCGCCGGGTCGGCTTGGGCCAGCTGCGACAGAAGCCGCGACAGCCGCGTTGCCGCCGCCGCCCTGGGCCCCGAATGCGTTGCGGCGGCCCGCCTCAGCGCAGCCGCAGTCGATCGCAACGCCTCGATATTCTGCGCGTCGCTCGGCGGCGGGGCAACTTTGGCCGGGTCGAGGGCATTGCCGATCGCGGCCGCGGCCTTGCGGATCAGGGCAAGCTTTTCGCCCTGGTCGGTGGGCACCAGGCTCGACAAGGTCATCGCTCGTGCGACCTGCGGCAGTGTTGCAAGCCGCTTGGCCACCGCATCGGCGGCGGCGAGGTCGGGCCGCATCAGCTCGATCGCATTGGCGCCGAGCACCGGGTCTTTTCTGAGATCGAGAAAAGTCGCGGTTGCCGGCGAGCTTGGGTTGTGCAAATGCAGCGGGTTGAAATCGAAGCGCAGCCGCGTCAGCAACGGCGAGGCGGCGGCGACCGCGATCAGCGTGACGGCTACCACCGGGACCCGCCGGCGGGTCAGAAACCGGTCCACCGGCGCCAATGCAGCGAACCCCATCGGCCGCCGCTCGGGGCCGGGCTTCAGCACCGCAAGCAACGCCGGCAACAGGGTGACGCTGGCAGCAAAGGCGAGCAGCATGCCGCAGCCGGCGATCGCGCCCAGCTCGGACAGGCCGCGGTAGTCGGTCGGCACAAACGAGGCAAAACCGACCGCGGTCGCCGCCGCGGCGAGCGCCAACGGTCGGGCGGCCTTTTTCGCTGCCGTGACAAGCGCGGGGCGCAGCTCGCCGAGCTCGTGCCGCTCGGCCCGGTAGCGCACGCTGTACTGGATGCCGAAATCGATGCCGAGGCCAACAAACAGCACAAAAAACGCGACCGAGATCAAGTTTAGCGCGCCGACCAGCAACAGGCCCACCGCAGCCGAGACCGAGAGGCCGGTCGCGATGGCGAGCGCCACCGCCAGCATGATCTTGGGCGAGCGCAAGGCCAGCCACAGGATGACGCCGACCGCGGCCAAGGTCAGCGCGGCGTTGAGGCCGGCATGGTCCTTCAGCGTGGCGAACTGGTCGTCGTTGATCGGCACGAGGCCGGTAAGCCGCACTCGTGCCTGATATCGGCCTGCGAGATCGAGCTTTTGCGTGGTCTCGGCGATCGCTTGCGTCGCCGCGTGGCCCGGCTGGAGCGCCCCGAAATCGAGCTTTGGGTCGATCTCGATAAAGCGGCGCAAATCGGCGGGGCGGGCCACTTGGCCGCTGGCGAGCGCCTGCCAAGAGAAGCTGGGGGCCCCGCCGGCGAGCGCCGCCTGCGCCGTATCGGCGGCCATAGTCATTGGCCGCGCCAGCTCGTCGAGCGGTAGCGCACCGGCCTCGACTCCCATCAAGCCGAGCGACAAGGCGCCGAGCGCGCCGCGCAGACTTGGATCGGCGCTCAGCGAAGAGAGCATGGGCCCCGCCTGGGCGAGACCGCCGCTGAGCCGCGCTACTTCGGCTGTTGATAGGTAGAGCAGGCCGTTGCGCTCGAAAAAGCTGCCCGATTGCGGTTCATGAACGGCGCGGATCACATCGCCGCGCGCTGCCAACGCCGCGCCGAGCCGATCGGACGCCTGGGCGGCGTCCTCCGAGGTCGGCGCATCGATGACGACGATGATGCCGGGCTGCGGAAACACCTGCATGTAGCGAAAGGCCCGCTGCGCCCACGGAAGACTCGGCGAAAACAACGCCTTGGTGTCGGTCGACAAGGCAAAATTTTGCGTCGTGTAAATTACCGACGCGACGGTCAAGAGCGCAGCAAGCGCAATGACGTGCCACGGCCGGCGCGTGCAAAGACCGACCAGGCGAACGATCGAGTTCCTCAACATGGGGTTGCCCGTTATCGGCCGCAATTACCGGGAGAGCGTGCGCCGATAGCTGGATAGCGCGCCCCCTCCTATGCGTGCAGTAACGAAACCCCGAAAGAAACGGTTCGGTTCCCGACCGAGCGAGGCAAGAACGGGATCAGGACATGAAAAGGAGGTGCGACGGGTTCACCGCCGGATGTCCGTCGAGTGTGACGACGAGGTGCTTGTCGTGGTTGCTGCCGGAAGCGGAGTAGAACAGCTCGCCATTGGCGGTGTCGTAGACAAAGCGCTGGCTTGCCGCGGTGAAGGTGCCGCTATGGTCCTGGTGGAAGCGGTTGCCGAGAGGCTTCGGCTTGGCGCCCGCACCGGACAATTTGAAGCCGGAGCCGCTGATGAAAATCAGCTCGTTCGCCGCCGAGGCTTTGAAACCGACGATCGTATTGCTTCCGCTGCGTGAGAACAAAAACTCGTTGGCGCCTCCTCTCCCGCTCATCTTGGTGTCGTTGCCGGCAAAGAACAAATCCTTGCCGGCACCGCCGACAGCTGCGACGCGGTGGGAGCCGGTCACCGCGCGCGCATCGATGGTGTTGCCGGCATTGCCGCCGTCGACGGTGATCGTATTCCCGCCGACACCGTCAAAATTCGTATTGACCAAGTTCAGCCGGTTCGTCGGCCCGTTGAACAGCACGTAGGTCTCGACGCCGCTGACGCCGGCGGCGCGAACCGTGCCGGCGCCGGTCATCACCAACTGGTCGCTGCCACCGGCCCCGACGACCGTATCGACGGCGAGCAGCGAGGCGGCGGAAAATTTGAAGACATCGTTGTGAGCGCCACCGACGAAGGCCACTGACTTCGTGCCGGTGAGGGCAGACGCAGCGATCGTATTACGCGCATCGCCGCCAAAAACCCTGAGCAAGCCCCCGGTCAGCTTAGCGAAATTGGCGTTGACTAGGTGGAGGCTATTTGCCCCGCCATTTGCCAGCGAGTACGTCTCGACGCCGCTGACCCCGCCGGGCCGGATCGTGCCCGAGGTGGTCATCTGCAGCGTGTCGAACCCGGCCCCGCCGGTCACGATGTCGGCCGATGTGAGCTCGGCGGCGGTGAACGCGAAGGTATCGCTGCCGCCCCCGCCTTCGAAGCGATCGGCACCGGCGCCGCCGATCATGACATTGGCGGCGGCGTTGCCGATGATCGTGTTGGCGCCCGATCCGGCGACCGCGTTCTCGATGACGCAGTTGTACGCGATCGCCAAATTGTTCTTCAGGCCCATGACCGAGGAATAAGCGCCGGAGTTCAGATTGATGATTTGCTTGGCGCGGCTTCCCGACAGATCGAGCGTATCGGTGCCACCGCCGTCCCAGATCGTCAGGATCGGTGTGCGGTTATAGGTGAAATCATAGACTGTATTCCTCAGGCCCGGATCGGCGTGGAACCCGTAATGGGTGTTGCCCGACCGGGTTGCGATGTTCTGGCCGTAAAGCGACTGGATCGCCAGGATGTCATCGCGCATCGGCGTCTGGGGGTAGAGGTCGGTGCCCACTTTGCCGTTGAAATCGTCGGCGGTGGTCCAGCCGACGCCCTTTTTATAGGCGCCGAAATAGGACATAACCGAATATTGGCGAAAATCGCCGGTATAGTTCGCATTGTTCGCGTAGCTGAGCTTTCGTCCGCTCGAGACATCGTAAGTGTCGGGGTGTGACAAGCCGAGCGCATGCCCGATCTCATGCACCATGTTCAAAATGGAATAGCTATTTAATGTGTAATAAGCGTCGTCGGTCGGGGTGATCAGCTTGTTGGTTTTTGGATCGAAAATCTCGGCGAACTGGGTCCCGATCCAGATCTGCTCGCCAAAAATTTGGTCGGGCTGGCCAAAGCGGGTTTGCAGATTAGGGTGGGTGTAGCTCGATTTGCCGAGCGGGCTCGATCCGTCATTCGCGGACGCCGACAAATTTAGGGTGATGTCGGCGGACGAGCTGCCGATCTGCACCAAGTTGATCGGGATCAGGTCCTGCCACAGGCTGAAGGCATAGGCGGCCGAGTTTCCCTCGATCGCGCTCATCCTGGTCAGGCCTGCGTTCTCGCCGCCGGCCGGCGAGGTGGCGCCGAGCCCGATTGAAAAGGTCACGGTCGGCGCGAACCACACCCGCTGATGGGTGACCCCGCCGCCCCAGCTCGTGGTCAGGTGCCGGATCACCGCCGTCAAATCGAGGGTGGGCTTGCTCATGACCGGGATCCTCCTGCCGCGAATGCTTGAACGAACAGGCGGATTGCGGACATCAACGTGCGCGCCGACCTTCGTTACTTACTTGAATATTACATCGAAAAAAGGAGATCGGCAACATCATCCGGCGAAACTGCGGATCGGTCGGCAAGTGGTGGGGGTTTTCATCCGCCGGTGCGGGCCGCATAGTGGGGCGGTTTTTCTCGGATGGAGGCGACCGATGGCTGACGGCAGCGGGCAAGGCGAGCTGTTCGACAAGGGCTTGGCGATGCGGCGGGCGGTGCTCGGCGCGGAATATGTCGACCGCTCGATTGCCAACGCCGACGCGTTCACCCAGCCCTTTCAAAAGCTCGTCACCGAATGGTGCTGGGGCGAGGTTTGGAACCGGCCCGGCCTCGACAAGAAGATCCGCAGCATCATCAACCTGGCGATGCTAACCGCGCTCAATCGGCCGAACGAGGTGCGGCTACACGTCCGCGGCGCGCTCAACAACGGGGTCAGCCGCGAAGAGATCCAGGAAGTGTTGCTGCACACGACCGTCTATTGCGGCGTGCCGGCGGCGCTCGAAAGCTTTCGCATCGCCGCCGAGGTGCTGAAGGAGGAGGACGCCAAAAAGCGGTGATCCCGTTCCGCCCGACGCGCAAGACGGTCACGGTCGCCGCACTCGGCACGACTCAAACCCTCGCCTGGGCGTCGAGCTATTACCTACCGGCGATCCTCGCCGACCCGATCGCGGGCGGTCTCGGGGTCTCGAAATCGCTGTTTTTCGGGTTCTTCTCGGTGGCGCTGCTGCTGCAGGCGGCGCTCGGGCCGGCAATTGGGCGAGCGATCGACCGGCATGGCGGTCGCGGTGTCCTGACATTGTCGAATGTCGTGCTGGCGGCGGGTCTCGCCTGGCTCGGTGCGGCAGCGGGACCGGTTTCGCTCGCCGGGGCGTGGACCTTGCTCGGGATCGGCATGGCGCTCGGGCTCTACGACCCGGCCTTTGCCGCGCTGACCGCGATCTACGGTCGCGAGGCGAGGAGTGCCATTACCGGCATCACGTTGATTGCCGGCTTTGCCAGCACCGTCGGCTGGCCGGTCTCGGCCTGGCTCAACCACGGCCTTGGCTGGCGCGGCGCCTGTTTCGGCTGGGCCGCGGTCAATCTGTGTGTCTGCCTGCCGATCAATTTGCTGCTGATCCCGCGCCCCTCCGGCATCGTGCGGACGCCGGAGACGGAGATGCCGGGTCCGGCGCCGGCAAATGGCATGGCGGTGCTCGCCTTTGTTTTTGGCGCGGTCGGCTTTGTCACCGGGGCGATGGCGGCGCATCTGCCGCGGCTCTTGGAGCTGGCCGGCGCCTCGACCGCGGCGGCGATCGCCGCATCAGCGTTGATGGGACCGGCGCAGGTGGCGGCACGGCTTTTCGAATTCGGTGTGCTGAAGCGGCTGCACCCGCTGGTCTCGACCCGGCTCGCCTTGCTGCTGCATCCGGCCGGCGCCGCTCTGCTCGGGCTCCTGGGCGGACCGGGTGCGGCCGGCTTCGCATTGCTGCACGGCGGCGGCAACGGGCTCTTGACAATTTCGCGCGGGACCTTGCCGCTCGCCTTGTTCGGCCCGGTCGGCTATGGCCGGCGCACCGGGATCATCGTCGCTCCGGCGCGGGTGACGACGGCGGCCGCCCCGTTGCTGTTCGGTCTCCTGATGAACCGGATGGGGTTGGCCGCGCTCGCCGTCTCGGCCGCGCTCAGCCTCGCTGCGCTCGCCGCGCTGGCGCTGCTCCGGGTCCAGTCCACCGCCGCGCCGGCGCCGTCTTAGTACTCACGATAGGGGAGGAATTTACCGCTGAGGGTCAATTTGACCCGGTCGCCTTTGGGATCGGGCTGGCGCTCGACCGCCATCTCGAAATCGATGGCGCTCATGATGCCGTCGCCGAACTCCTCCTGGATCAATTGCTTCAAGGTCGTGCCGTAGACCTGCAAGACCTCGAAAAAGCGGTAGATCACGGGGTCGGTCGGCGGCAGCGACGGCAGCGAGCCGCGATACGGAATCTCCTGCAGCAGCAGCGTCTCCTCGCGATCGAGGCCGAACAGCTTCGCCGCGCGCTCGGCCTGCTCGGGTCGCAATTTCATCTGGCCCAAGAGTGCCGCGGTCAGATAGACCGCTGAGCCGCCGCCGATTTCCGCAACGATCGTCTCCCAGCTGAGCCCCTTCGAACGCTTGGTCTCGAGGATTTTGGCGGTCAGCTCTTGACGGGTCATCGGTGCCTCCTGTCGAAAAGGGACTGCGTCACTCTCCCGCCTGCTTTGGCCAAATCGCCCTGGCGGCGGCGAATTGCGGCGGGGCGACGGTCACCGGCTCGCCCTTTTGCCATTGCACGACGATCAGCGGCGCGCCGATGCGGCGACCTTTGTCGTCGAATTTGAGCCGGTCGCCCGGGAAAAATCGGGCCGGGCCCGTCGTCGTGTCCATCGCGTGGATCGCCGCGTTGACCTTTTCGCGGTCGGCCGCCTTGGCCGCTTCGAGGGCGGCGGCGACGATCATCACATGGCCGTAGCCGCACAGGCTGTCCTGGCCCATCCACGGCTCGCCGGTGCGCTTTTTGAATTCGGCGACGAGCTGCTCGTCCCCTTTGATCGGCCAGTTCGCCAGCCCGGTCATGACCCCGTCGACAATCTCGGGCCCGGTGACCTTGAGCAATTCCGGCGTCACCAGTGGGCTGCCGTTGCCGACCAGCGGCAGGCGGGCATGCGACAGGCCCATCTCGGCGAGCTTTTCGAGGATCAGCGCGTTGTCAGGCACGCTTGACACGAGCTCGAACAGAAAATCGGGATGCGCGGTGCGGATCGCCTGGACGATCGGCGTCGCATCCGACAAGGGCGGGGTGAAGATCGGGTGGGCGACGAGCTTGACCCCGGCCTTTTCGAGCCCGCCCGAGACCATCGGCTTGACAAAGCTCATCGGTGCCGCGGTGTTGTCCTGGATGATCGCCACTGTCTTGGGCTTCGCGCCGGTCGCCTTCTCGGCCAAGGCAAGGGCGGTCGGCAGCGTCTGTCGCGCCTGCTCGTCGGCCGGCATCGAGCTCTGGAAGATGTAGTGGAAGCCGCGGTTGGTGATCGCGTCGGAATACGACAAGGTCAGCCACGGCAGATGCGCGCGCTCGGTCACCTCGGTCACCGCCAATGTGAACGAGCTGAGCCAAGAGCCTTCGCCGGCGACCAGGTCGGGGTATTGCGAGACGAGCCGCTGTGCCGCGTCCTTGGCCTTTTCCGGGGTGTCGCCCGCGTCGGCGACAATGAGCTTCATCTTGGCGCCGCCCAGCGCCTTGATGCCGCCCGCCTTGTTCAGGTCGTCGATCGCCATCTGGGCGCCGGCGCGGACCAGATAGCCTTGCCGCGCCCACGGCCCGGAGATCGGTGCGATCAGCGCCATCTCGACATCTTTGGCCGGCGCCGGCGCCACACCCGCGGCCAGCGCCGTCACGGCGATGCCGGCGAGCACGGCCGCCCGCCACAGCCGATATGTCCGTCCAACCATCGTTCTCTCTCCTTGCTGTCGTTTTTTACATGCCGAGATAGGCGCGACGCACGCGGTCGTCGGCAAGCAGCCGCTGCTGCGGCCCTTCAAGCACGATGCGTCCGGTTTCGATCACATAGCCCATATCGCAGGATTGCAACGCTTCGGCGACGCGCTGCTCGACCAAGAGCACGCTCAGCCCGGCGTCGCGGTGCAACGCCTCGATGCGCTCGAAGATCAGGTCGGCGATCGCCGGGGCGAGGCCCATCGACGGCTCGTCGAGCATCAGGAGGCGCGGCTCGGCGGCGATGCCACGGCCGATCGCCACCATCTGCTGCTCGCCGCCCGAGAGCGTTCCGGCGAGCTGGCCGCGCCGCTCGCGCAATGCCGGAAAAAGGGTGAAGACGCGCTCGAGGTTGCGCGCCCAATGACGTCGTGCCGGTGCCGGGTAGGCGCCCATCTCGAGATTTTCCAGCACGCTCAGTGATGGGAATACTTGTCGACCCTCGGGCACATGGGCAATCCCGAGATGGGCGCGCTCGGCCGCCGGCACGGCGAGGAGGTCGCGGCCGTCAAAGCGGATGCTGCCGGCAAGCGGCGCAACCGTGCCGGAGATCGCCTTGAACAAGGTCGTCTTGCCGGCGCCGTTGGGGCCGACGATGGCGATGAACCGGCCCTCGCCGACGCTCAGCGACACCTCGCTCAGCGCCGTCAGCCCGCCATAGGCGACGGTCAGCCCGTCAACCTCGAGCATCGGGCGCCACCCATTTGCGGCCGAGATAGGCTTCGATCACGCGCTCGTCGCGGGTCACCATATCGGGCGGGCCGGCCGCGATCAGCCGGCCGTGATCGAGCACGACGAGGCGCTGGGCGAGGCGCACCATCGCCTGCATCGTATGCTCGATGACGATGATGGTCACGTCGTCGGCGGGCAGCTCGCGGATCAGCGCCAGGAACTCCTCGACCTCGCCACCGCCGAGCCCGGCCAAGGGCTCGTCGAGCAGCAAGAGCCGCGGCCGGCCGGCCAAGGCGCGGGCCAATTCCATCAGCCGCAATTCCTTGGTGGTCAGGCCGGCCGCCGGCATGTCGGCGCGCGGC
>DASXAM010000317.1:0-17632 GCA_036404275.1 Allostellaceae bacterium | reverse complement strand
GCGCCGCAAGGTCACCTCGGCGTGCCCGCCATACCATAAGGGAACCTTGCCCGCGGCGGGCCGGGGATTGATCCCGGCATCCTCGATCCTGTGCCAGCGGCCTTCGAAATCGACATGCGGCTCGGCCCACAAGGCGCGCATCACCGCGACCTGCTCTTCGGAGCGGCGGCCGCGGTTGTGAAAGTTCTCGTTGAGGCCGGTGAACTCGATCTCGTTCCAGCCGACCCCGATGCCGAGCCGGAACCGCCCGCCCGACAGCACATCGAGGCACGCGGCCTGCTTGGCGACGAGCACGGTCTGGCGCTGCGCCAGGATCAGCACCTGGGTCGAGAAATCGCCGATCCGGGTGCAACCCGCGAGAAAGCCGAACAGCACGAACGGGTCGTGATAGAGATCGGTCGAGCGGGCGCGCGCCTGGGTCCAGCCCGGCCGGCTTGCGACATTGGTGCCGAGCACATGGTCGGGTGCCGCGATCCCGTCAAAGCCGATCGCCTCCGCCGCCTGAACAAACTCCCGCAATTCCGCCGGTCCGCCGCCGATATCGACAATCGGTAACGCTACGCCGAGCTTCATCGCCGCCTCGCTGGTGATGCCTGTGGGGCGATCGCAGCTTAGCCGAAAAATTTTGGTTGACGGAGGCTGTCATTTAGACAATTGTACCCTTGTTTTAATGAGAGGTGCGGGAAGCGCGTGAAAACCGCGGCCGATGCGATCCTGTTTCAGCTGAAGAGCCTCGGCGAGGCGCGGGCGGAGACCCTCGCCAACCGGCTTGGCATCAGCGTGCAAGCGGTGCGGCAGCGGCTGGAGCGGCTCCTCGCAGAGCGCCTCGTCGCGTTTTCCGACCGGGCGCAGGGCCGGGGCCGGCCGCGGCGGCTGTGGTCGCTGGCGTCGGGTGCGGCCTCGCTGTTTCCCGATACCCATGCCCAGCTGACGGTCGATCTGATCGGCGCGATCCGGCGCGAATTGGGCGAGGACGCGTTGGCGCAGCTCCTCGACAAGCGGCGCGAGCAGATGGCCGCCGCCTACCGGACGCGGCTCGATCGCGAACCCGGCATCGCCGGAAAGCTCGCGGCACTCGTCGATTTGCGCGCCGCCGAGGGCTATATGGCCCGGCTCGAAACCGCTCCGGACGGCAGCTTTTTGCTGGTCGAAGACCACTGCCCGATCTGTGCGGCCGCACTGGCCTGCCAGGGGTTCTGCAGCATCGAGCTTGGGATCTTTCAAGACCTTCTCGGCCCCGGCTGGCGGATCGAACGCCAGGACCACGTGCTTTCCGGCGCGCGCCGCTGCACCTACCGGATCGCCGCATCACCTCGGGATCGATAGAGCGGGAGAGACGACATGTTGACCGCAACCGGGTTGAAACGCGCGGCACTCGGCAGCGATGGCCGCAAGCTTGTCCGCCACGACGGGCGGCAGGTGCTCGTCATCGCGCGCGAAGGGCAGCTTTACGCGATCGCCAATCGCTGCCCGCATGAGGGCTACCCGCTGAGCGAAGGGACAATCGGGCCCGGCTGCGTGCTGACCTGCAATTGGCACAATTGGAAATTCGACCTTGCCAGCGGCGCGGCGCTGGTCGGCCGCGATCCGGTCCGCACCTACCCGGTCGCGGAGCGCGGCGGCGAAATCTTTATCGATTTTCGTGATCCGCCCGCCGCGGAAAGCCGTGCCAAGGCGTTGGACGGCGTCGCCGCTGCGATCCGCGACAACGACCGGCCGCGGCTGGCGCGCGAGGCGGCGCGGCTCGAGCGTGCCGGGTTTGACGCGTCGGAAGCGCTCGCGCACGCGCTCGGCCTTTGCAACGCGCGGCTCGAAGACGGCATGACCCATGCGCACGCCGCAGCCGCCGATTGGCTGGCCCTTGCCGAGCACGCCGAAACGCCGGCCGAACGTCTTGCGGCGCGGCTCGAACCGCTTGGCCATCTCGCTTGGGACACCCAGGGCGCGGGCGAGTTCCCCTATCCCGAGACCGTCGCCGCATGGAGTGCCCCCGGCTTTGTCGCAGCGGTCGAGGCCGAGGACGAGCCCGCCACAATCGCCCATATCCGCGGCGCGGTGGCGCAGGGCCTCGGCTATCGGTCGCTGCGGCCGGCGATCGGCGAAGCGGCACTCGCCCATTACGCCGGCTTTGGTCATTGCGCGATCTACACACTAAAGGCGGGCCAGCTGATCGAGCGGCTGGGCGAGCCCGTCGCCGAGCCGGTGCTGCTCGCTTTGACGCGGATGCTGGTGCGGGCAAGGCGCGAGGAGCGCCTGCCAGAGTTTCGCGGCTATGCGACGGCCTTGGCCGAATGGGGCGGCGGCAGCCGGGCACCGGTCCGGTCGGACGATTTGATCGGCGCTTCGGTCGATGGCGCACTGCGCCATGCGGTCGCTTCCTCGGGGCGGCCGGCGCGTGAGCTTTACGATGCGCTTCTCGGCGCCGCTCTCTACAATTTCCTCAATTTTGACACCGCGTTCGAGCGGGCGAGCGACAATCCCGTGGCCGACAATGTTAGCTGGCTCGATTTCACCCACGCGCTGACCTTTGCCAACGCCTGCCGCCATCTTTGCGAAGACCGGCCCGATCTGTGGCCGCGCGCGGCACTGCAATTGGCGCTGTTTGTCGGCCGCAATAAAAAATACGCCCGGCCCGGCGAAGATCAGGCGCGCTGGCGAGTCGCCGACCGCGCCGCATTTTTCGCCGACGCCCGGACGGGGCTTTACGACCACGGAATTCCCGAGCCGATCATCGCCTGCCACCGCCTGAAGGTGCTGATGGCGCTCGAGGACGAATTGCAGGCCGCTCCCGACGCGCCCTGGGCCGAAACGGCTTGCGCCGCGGTCAACCGCTACCTCGCCACGCCGATGAAGCGCCATCACGGGCTGCGGGTTGCGGCCCAGGCACTCGATTTTGTCGCAAGCGAAGGTTAGTGCTCAGAGCCATTCAAGTGATCCACGCGGCACACGCTTCGCCCGGGCAACGGCGAATCAATGATCTCGGCAAACATCTCGTCACACCGGCGAAGGCCGGTGCCCATGGCGGACATGGGTCCCGGCCTCCGCCGGGAAGACAATCAGGGCGGAGCTCTCGGAGAATCTTCTGATTGGGCCGCAAGCGAAGGCTAGCCGGGCGCGGAAGGGCCGCCGGGGCCGGCAAGGCCGAAGCGGATTGCGGCGCGCGCCTGGGCCTTCGATGCCTCGACGGCGCGGTCGCGCGGCGGGGCATTGCTGACGAGCGAGCCGAGGAGCTGGCGCGCCGCTTCGGCGACCTGATCCACCGCGCGGTCGAACGCCGCCTGGTTTGCCTTTGACGGGCGGGTGAAGCCGCTGAGCTTGCGCACGAACTGCACCGAGGAAGCCCGAATCTCCTCCTCGCTCGCCGGCGGCTTGAAGTTGAACAGCACCTTGATGTTGCGACACATGGCAATCCTGCCCTCGCTGTTGACGATGTTTCGATCCTTGTCCCCGATCGGCCCCGCGCGCTAGGCTCGCGTCAATCTTTGCGTCGGTGGTGCCGAGCCATGCAGGTCTCCTATTTCGAAACCGCACGCTACCAGGTTCCGGCACGGGCGCCGGCGGAATGGCCGGTGGCGCCGGCGGCCTACGATCCGGAGGCCGGGATTGCCGCCTATGAGGGCATGGTCGAGCGGGTCAAATTTGTCGAGGAATTGGGCTTCGACTGGGTCAGCCTCTCGGAGCACCATTATTCGCCGCGCATCCTCACCCCCAACACCGCGGTGTCGGCGGCCTATCTCGCGGCGCGCTCGAAAACGATCAAGATCGCCGTCCTCGGCCCGATCGTCTCGCAAAGCAACCCGGTGCAGGTCGCCGAGGAATTGGCGATGCTCGATAATTTGGCGCAGGGCCGGCTCGTCGTCGGGCTGCTGCGCGGCACCACCAACGAATATCTGACCTTCGATCTGAACCCG
The DNA here is from genome assembly GCA_036404275.1 of Allostellaceae bacterium. Taxonomy (GTDB): domain Bacteria; phylum Pseudomonadota; class Alphaproteobacteria; order ATCC43930; family CGMCC-115725; genus AP-15. The sequence goes on along the minus strand of DASXAM010000317.1, from coordinate 13,721 downwards.
GCGGAGGCGCGCGAGCGCACCACCGAGGGGCTGGAGCTGATCCTCAAGGCTTGGACCGAGCCGCAGCCCTTCGGCTGGCAGGGCCGTCATTACCAGTTCCGCACCGTCTCGGTCTGGCCGCGGCCGCTGCAGCAGCCGATACCCGTGACCTATTCGCTCGGTACCAGCCAAGAATCCTGCGAGATCGCTGCCCGCCACCATATCGGTCTCGGCGTCTCGTTTGCGCCGTTCCCGATCGTCGCCAAATCGACCAGATATTACCGCGACGCCTGCGCCCGCTATGGCTGGACGCCGACGCCGGAGCAGATGCTTTATCGCGCCAATATTTTGCTGGCGGAAACCGACGAGGAAGCGCAGACGCTCTTGGAGCAGCAGCGCAACGGTCCGGCGCCGTTTCCGATGCGGGCCGGGGTGCGCGATGCGCTCCTCGAGCTCGACCAGCGCAATGTCGCCGGCGAGAAGCGGGTGCCGAATGTCGGCGGCGTGTTGCCGACATCGTTTTACGGCAGCCCCGACACGGTCGTCCGGCAGATCGAGCAGTGCCGCGAAGAGGTCGGGGTCGGCGTGCTCGACCTCGCCTTTCAGAACCCGGGCGCCGCCGACACCGGGCGACTGATGCAATCGCTCGAGCTCTTTGCCGACAAGGTGTTGCCGCGCATTCGCCCGATCTGACCGCGAGCCCTGAGGCACCTGTCAGTAAATCTCGGCATATTGCGCGCAGAGCTCGGCCGGCGACAGACCCGCCACCTTCTCCGCCTCGACCCGCTTGAACCGCAAATAGGCGTCGCGGTGCACCGTCCCGAACCATTTTGCGACCGCCTCGCTTTTTTCAAAGACGTCGAGCGCCGTTTCGAGAGCGCCGGGCAATAAAGGCGGCTCGCCCGACGGCAATTCCAGCTCCCGGCGCAGACCGTCGGCGCCGGCGAAAATCACCGCGCCCAGGGCGAGGTAGGGGCTCGCCGCGGCGTCACAGGCGCGGAACTCTAGATTGAACTGGTGTGCGGCCTCAGCCTCGCCCGCGGCGGCAAAGACCGGACAGATGCGCAGGCAAGCTCCCCGGTCCCGGCGAACAAGATCGATCACGGTCGGCGCCCAGGCATTGGGGACGAGCCGCCGGTAGGACACCGGCGAGGGTGCGGTCACCGCGCAGATCGCCGGCATGTGGTGCAGGATGCCGGCGGCAAAATGCCGGGCCGGCGCGCTCAACTCCATCGGCTCGTCCGCCGCATAGGTCACGGGCCGCCCGGTCTCGTCCCACAAGCTCATATGGATGTGGACGCCACTGCCGACCGCGTCGGGCGCGGGTTTTGGCGAAAAGCTGACGCGGTGGCCGAGCCGGAAGGCCGTCGCCCGCGCCGTCTCGCGGGTGATGACCGCATGGTCGGCGGCGGTCGGCGCCGGCTGCGGCGCCACCGTCACCTCGAACTGGCGCGGCCCGTATTCGGCGAGAAAGCTGTCCGGGACCGGGCCGGCCTCGCGCAATGCGGCGATAAAGGTCTCGCCAAAGCCGCCTTGCCGGCGGAAGGCGCCCAGCGCATAGGCGTCGCCCGGCCGGTCGTCGGTGCCGCTATAGACGAACTCCTGCTCGAACGCGGCGACGAGGCGCAACCCCGCCGCCGCTTCCAAATCGGCGACGGCGCGGCGCAGAAAATCGCGCGGACAGCACTCCCACGGCGTGCCGTCGGTGGCGCGGATGTCGCCCAAAAAGAAATGCTCGACCGCGGAGCCGTCCGCGAAATCGACCCGCACCTCGGCCATCGGATCGGGCACGATCATCAGATCGCCGGCGGTGCCGAAGGGCGTGTCCCAGATCGGCCCCTGCGGCGACATCATCAGATTGCTGCCGGTCCAGCCGATCCCCTTGTCACGTCGCGCCGGCAATTCGCAGGCCGGGAACCCCTTGCCGCGCACATGGCCCGAAATGTCGCAGGTCGCGACAAAGATCAATTCCTCGCGGATCATGTCCCTGTCCCCGATCCCAACCCGATTGTCGAACCGCCACTGTTCTGTCCGGCCCCGGCGCCTTTCAACCCCCAAGTGAGCGGCAATTTTGCACCGCTGCATTATACAGCGAATTTACAGCAGATTTCGCCTTCAGGTCGAATAGCCCGCTCAAACGACCCCCGCATCTTCTCCCTGTATCATACAAATCCGGCAATTTTACGGGTTTCGATTTTCTTGCGTGCGCGCTCGGCATGGTCATTGGTGTGGAGTTACCTCGCGCAGCGCCGGCACGGCGGTGAGCGAGGTGCGGTCGCGGAGATCGATGGCGACCCTCGCGCCGTGGCCGACAAAACGGTATTGCCGGCCAGTCGCCTGGCCGATCACGGTGAGGACCCCGCCGCCCCGGTATTCGAAAACGACGCCGGGCGGGGCAGCGCCGATCGGAGCGCGCGGCCGCGGCGTCGTCGCCATGGCCGGCGACGCATAGCCGGCGGGTCTAAGGCTCGCCCTCTTTCTTCCGCAGCAGGGCATCGGCATCCTCCTCCGTCCAATAGGGCGCCGGCGGCGGCGCGGGTGCGGTCAGGCGCTCCAGCAGGATCGCCGCTGCCGACCAGGCAAGCCAAAGCAGGACCCGCTCGCCGACACCGCTGCCGAGCCAAAGAGCGAAAACCGCGGCGACCCACAGGCTCAGACAATGCAGGCAGTCGAGCACGGCGGCCCAGAAGCCGTCGCCTGCCGCCCGGCGCAGGCGCACCACGAGGTCCCACGGGCCGTCCTCGGCGTGCAGCAGGTGGGTGATGCGCCAGACGGCGAGACTGCCGAGGACGAACCCGTAAAATCCCATGGCCGACCATTGTCACCCGGCTACAGGTCGATGCCCACCAGATCCTGCCAGAACACCGTCTGCCAATAGGCGCTGCGGCCGTCGGTGACGCGGTCACTGGCGGTCAGCGTAAAAGCAAAGGCGCAAAACGTCCTGTCGGCCGGCAGCCAGTTGCCGCTCGCCGGCACCAGCTGCGTCACCGTATTGCCGTCGAGGTCGGTGGGGAAGTCCGGCGTGCCGTGGAACTGGCAATCGGGCAAGCCCATGACGGGATAGCTCGTCGGCACGACACCCGACGCCGTCACCGGCACAGCGTGGTTGTTGCCCCGCGTCACCGACAGCCCCCAGCTTTGCAGGAAGCCGTCGGGGTTCTCGACCTGGTATTTGACAAAGACCGGCGCATTCGGGCTGCCGTCGGGCAGGTCCAACAGCGTGCAATCGTCATCCGCCGGGACGCCCAGATCGACGGCGGCGATGTGCCCGGTGCTGGCCCGGTTGGCAATGTAGAGCGGAATCGTGTCGTCGACCCCTGCAACCAGGTTTCCGGCGGCGTCATAGCCCTGAATCCGGAAATAGACCGGACCCGGATTGCTGGCGGCGCGGTAGAGTGTCGTGTCCAGCACCATCTTCAGATCGTTCTCGATCCATTGGGTGTCGTTGCCGTGATTGTCGTAGGTGGGCACGCTCGTTGCGGCGCCGCCGTCGAGGTGCACCGCACGGTTTATCGGGCCGACCGAGCTGCCGGTGTAGCCGGCAGTGCCCAATAGCGGCACAAAAATCAGCTTGTGCGACTGGATCACGAACTGCCAATTGGCGCCGGGGCCGGTCCAGACATTGTCGAGATTGTAGCGCAGCGTGTAGCTCGCCACCTCGGGATAGGTCATGCAGGCGTAGAGGCTGAGCCCGACGCGGCCGCCGCCCGAAAAATTACGCCAGGCGGCGCAATCGACCTGCGGCGCGTTGACGTTGCGGCAGGTGATGCGGCCGTCCGCGGTCAGCGTGTTTGGCGAGCCGCCAATCGCCGAATGGAGCACCACGATGTCGCCGATCCGGGTGATGATCCGGTCGAACTCGGTGCATTTGGGATTGCTCGGGTGCACGCTGCCATAGGGCATGCACAGATCGATCCGGACCAGGTTGGGGATGTTGTAGTGAGGTGCGGTCTCGAACTCGACATCGAGGCTGGAGCTCAGCGCCTGCACGATGACGTCGGGAAAGATTTGCGTGGACAGCATCTCGCCGGCGCCGACATCGAGCGCCTCGTCGGCGAGATCGGCGAGCGAGCGGCTGAAGCGGAAGATATAGTTGCCGAGCTCGTCGGTGGCGGCGAGGCCAAGGTTCTCGCGCGACCCCGCCGCGGTATAGGGGCCGCCGGCCTTCTCCGCGTCGGTGCGGTCATACTCCTGAAAGCGCAACAGCAGGCCGGGCGCCGGCTCGACATCACAAAACGGCAAAATCTTGAACCGGTCGGCGAGCTTTGCCAGGGTCAGCATCTCGGCTTGGTCGAGGAGCGCGGCGCCGGCGCTGACCGGCGACCCGTCAAAGGTCACCAGCGATGCGGAGCCTTTGAGGCGGTCGGCTGCGGCCGCGTCGAACCGGCGGGCGGCTTCGGCGCTGTCGATTTCACCCTCCGGCTGCGGCGCGCCGGTCGCGGCCGAGCGGAACACGAACCCGCTATTCGCCACCGGACCGGCCTTTGGCAACAGGATCGGGCTGAACAGCGGACCGGGGTCCGGGGGTCCGGGCCGTTTGGGGACGCGCTGCGGATAGAGCTTGGCGATGATCGCGCGCAACGCCGGGATCTCGAGCGCCTGGCGCAGCTGCGCCGCCGTCTCGATCACATAGTACCAGGGGTAGCACGGGTTCCAGCGGCAAAAGCCGGAATAGGTCTTGGCCGAGCCGTAGACTACGAATTCCGAGGCGCTCACCGGCATGGTGCAGGTCAGCACCAGGTCGTTGTAGTCGCCGTCGCCGCCGCTGTCGTCGGTATTGATGTTGAACCGCAGCAGGTTGCCGGAGACCGTCGGAAAGGTGATCCGCTGGGCCGAATCAATCCAGGGCTGACCGGCGCCGGCTTGGCTTTGCACATTGATCGACCATTGCGCGGCGCTGACAAAGACGGCGTTGCCGACGAGGCCGGCGACAACGAGGTCCGGCTGGCCGGGGCGGGAGACGACAAGCCGCTGGGCGAACGCGGCACTCTTCGCGGCGACGGTGACGGTCCACGAGCCTTGCATGGTGATGGCCATGGTTTCCTCCTCTCGAGCCCGCCCAATCTGGCACCGCGGCTCGCCGCAGACTGTGAGCCGGCTCACTTACGAGAGGTTTTTGTAAGGGATATGTAAGAGCCAACCAAGCGGTGGGGGCCGCCGTCAGGCGTGGCGGCGGCTGCGCGACAGGGCCGCGGAACTCACCGCAAACCGAGGTCCTCGAATCTTCAGACCAGCTCGATGCGGGCCTGATGCCCGGAGGCGGCGGCGAGGCGGTGGTCGCGGGTCAAGAGGGTCGCGCCGAGAGTTTCAGCGAGCGCCACATAGGCCGCGTCATAAGCAGTCAAGTTGTGACGCAACTCCCAGATCCGCGGCAACAGCAGGTCGTGGGGATAACGGTCCAGCGGGAAATCGAGGAGATCGTCCAACGCCGCGCGGCTGCGCGCCGGTGCGATTTGCCCGCTCGCTGCATAGCGCCGCAACACCTGCGTCACCTCGATATCGATCAGATGCGGCGCGTGCAGCGTTTGCTCAGCATCAAAAAGGCGCTCCAACACAAAAACGGCGACGGGCGTCTGCAACAACGCTTCCACGAGCGCGGAGGCATCGACGACAATCACCGGGTATCGCGCTCGGCGCGGACTGCCTCTTCCGGCGAGGGGATCGGATCGGTCGCGGGACGCTGCATCAAGCGCTCCCGCATTTCGGCGAGAGTGGGGCGCTCGGCCACCCGGCGCAACTCGGCGAGCAGATAATCCGAAAGCGACATGCCTTCGAGGGCAGCGCGTGATTTCAGCCGCCGGTGCAGCGCCTCGGGAACATTCCGGATCTGGATCATCACAGACATGGGAAAAACATGCGAACATGTTAACCACATGTCAAGAGCCGCGGTTGTCATTCTCGGCCGCGCGTGAAACACTCCGCCCCGGCAGCGCGCGGAGGAAGCCATGGATGTCGGCTTGATGATGGTGTTCGCCAGCTATGGCTGGGACGACTGCTCCGATGCGCGGGTCTGGGAGGAAGAAATCCGGCTAGCCCGGCTCGCCGCCGATCTCGGCTTCGACTGCCTATGGTCGGCCGAGCACCATTTCAACGACTATTCGTTTGTGCCCGACAATTTGCAGCTGATGACCTATCTGACCGCACTCTGTCCCAATATCGACCTCGGGACGGCGGCCGTGATCCTGCCATGGCACGACCCGCTGCGAGTCGCCGAACAGGCGGCCGTGCTCGACATGCTGAGCAAGGGCCGGCTTCGGCTCGGTTTCGGCCGCGGTCTCGCGCGGCGCGAATTCGCCGCCTTTCGCCTCAGCATGGACGAGTCGCGCGAGCGCTTCGACGAAGCCGCCCCGATGATCGTCAAGGCGCTCGAAACCGGCTTTATCGAAGGCAACGGCAAATTCTACGGGCAGCCGCGCATCGAGATCCGGCCGCGGCCCGAATATTCGTTCGCCGGTCGCATTTATGCCGTCGCCTCGAGCGAGGATTCGGTCGATTCCGCGGCCAAGCTCGGCGCCCACATCGTCATGTTCGCCGACCGCCCGTGGGAGATGCGACTGCCGGCGATCGAGCGCGGCCGCGAGCTGCACCGCAAATACCACGGCACAGCGCCGCCGGTGCCGATGCTGACCGAATTCTGCGTGTGCGGCACCAACCTCGCCGAAACCGAGGAAGAAGCGCGCCAATACCAGGGGAAATTCGTCGAAAGCAATTTCTACCATTACGAATTCTTGGGCGACCACTTCAAGACCGTGAAGGGTTACGACGCTTATCAGCAAAAAGCCGAGATCGCGCGCAAGGGCGGGCTCGAAGGTGCGGTCAAAGGCTTTATGCAGGCCGCGAGCTGGGGCACTCCCGACAAGATCCTGCGCGGGCTCGAAGCGCGCCGCAAAGTCGTCGGCGATTTCGAGATGAATGTCGCCTTCCGCTTTGGCGGCATCCCCTATGAGATCGCCGAGCGCGGGCTCAAATTGTTCGCCCGAGAAATCTTGCCGGTGGTGAAGTCCTGGCAAACGGAAAAAGAGGCGCTCGCTGCCGAGTAGCGGGTACAGCTCGGGCCAAGTCGGCGGGATATTTAGCGGAGGGCGGCGAGGCTCTGCCGCAGGAGGTGGGCGCTGAGCGGGGCGGCGACGGCAAGCGTGTCGCCGGTGGCGCGCAGCGTTGGCAGGGTGGTCAAGCCGGTAAATACGGTCAGCGGCAGCACCGGCAAAGCCGGCTTGACGCCGGTCCAGCTAAAGCCGCGATTCGGGCTGGCAAACAGAGACAGCGTATATTCCTGGACGTTGCCGACCTTGGTCAGCAAGGCGACGAGCGCATAGAGTCGCGACGAGCCCGGATCGGCGGCGATATCGAGCAGCGCACCGCCGCCGGGTGCCGCATCGGTGCTCGAATCCCAGGTCTTGCCGCCGTTGGTGCTGCGCAATATCTGCGGCTTGCCGCTGTTCGCATTGGTGCTCAACAGATAAAGCGTGCGCGGATTGAGAGCGCTTTTTTGGCCCCAAAAGAACTTGCTCCCGACGGCGCCGAAGATCTGCGTGAAGCTTTTGCCGGCATTCGTCGATTTGTAGATCGTGCCCAGCACCCCGCCGACCGCATAGAGAGTTCCCGGAGTTTTCGGGTCGGCGATCATCGCCTCGGGGATGTCGTTGCCCGATACGGTGTGAAAGGCGGTGGTCGCCCAGTGCACCCCGAAATCGTCGCTGCGGTAGATTTCTCGCGGCGCGAAATGCAGATTGGTCGAGACGTAAAGCCGCCCCGCCTTGGCGTCATCGACGGCGATGGCAAAGGTGCCAAACCGACCGCCTGCCGCGGCCGGGGTGATTTCGGTCCAGACGGGCTTGGCGGCGGTCGGGTTTTCGCACCGGAAAACACCGGAGTTCGTCGCCGCATAGAGCACGTGCTTGGCGGCCGCCGCATCGAGCGCCAGGGCTTGGATGTTGAGGTCGCTAAGTCCGGATTGGTCGATCTCGACAAAGCTTTTGCCGCCGTTTCCGGTCCGCTGCACACCGGCCCTGGTGGCGACGTAGAACAGGGTCGTCTTGGCCGGATCGGCGACGATGTCGGCGATTACAGGCTGGTCGAGGCCGGCGTTCTCGTTGGCCCAGCTCTTGCCGCCGTCGCTGCTGACCATGACGCCGCCATGGCCGGCCGACGCCAATATTGCAGGCGCTTTCGCCGACAATCCGGGCCGCGCGGCCAAGACCGAGCTGCTCGCCGGGATCGTCCCCTGATGCGACCACGTCTTGCCCTCGTTCACCGAACGGTAGAGCTCATGGTGCGGGGCGCAGCACAACGGCAGCAGCACCGCCCCGCCGGCCGGATCGACCGCCAGCGCCGAGCCGACCGCCGTTTTCGGCAGCCCCGAAACGCGCTCGACCCAATTGGTCCCGCCGTTCGGCGTCCAGAAAAGCCGCAAATATTGGAAATTATCGAGAGTGCCGTCGTTGTAGCCGGTCGCCAGCGTGTAGACGATCGCCGGGTTTTTTGGGTCGTGGCCAAAGACGGTCAGCACCTGCCCGTAGCCCGGCAACCCGACATTGCCCAGATCATTGACAAAGGAAGAGCTGGCGCCGCCGTTCCTGCTCTTGGCGACAAAACCTTCATGACTGGTCGAATAGTCGAACCGTCCGGCCGATAGGTAAAGCGAGACGGGATTGCTCGGAACCGCAAGGATCGGCCCGAGCGGGAACGGGTCGCTGGTGGTGTGCGGTTCGAACACCATGGCCCAGCTTTTGCCGGCGTTGGTCGTGCGGAAGACCGCGCCGTCGCCGCCGGCCCCGGCCGTGCCGGCATAGGCGGTATCGGTGGTCTTCGGGTCCCACACCGGGTAGTAAGGATATTGGCTGTTGCCGGCGCTGACTTGGTTCGACAGCCCAGCGCCGGGCTTCCAGGTCTTGCCGCCGTCGCTGCTTGCGAATACGGCGTCGCCGGCGGCCCCGCCCAGTCCGATATCCTGGGTGCTGGCGAGCACGAGATTTTTATTGCGCAGGCTCGCCGCAATACCGACGACCTGCGATGTCTGATAACCCACCGGCAAGGGCGAGGCCGTCCAGCTCTCCCCTTCATTGGCGCTGCGAAACACCACCCCGATGCCGCCGGCGTAAAGCATCGAGCCGTCGGCGTTGTAGGCGACGCTCGGAACATAGGCCCCGGGGAGGGCGGCAGTCTCTGTCCAGCTCCCCGCCGCCGCTGCGGCGAGCGGGAATGCCGCAACGCCGCCCACCGCCGCCAGCCACGCGGCCGCGCCCGCAAGCAACTGTTGGTGTAATGATCGATACGCTCTGCCGGTCATGACCGCAGCACATCTTTACGTTTGCAGTCGGCAGAGAATAGCTTAAATATATAGTTAATGCAACATGGAGCGGAGCCGCCAGCGCCTCGTTGAAGTCGCGGCGCCAGCGTATCGCGGCGGCTACCAGCCGAGGGCGTAGGCGGCGCGGCGCGGGTCGGCGCCGGCTTCGAGGACGCCGCGCTTCCGGTCGGCAAGGATCGCGCAGACCGCCCCCGCGGTCCACATCCAGTCGGGCCAGCGCTGGATTTCATGGCCGCGGCGGGCCAATTCGGCAATGACCGGCTCGGGGATGCGGGCCTCGATCGCCAACCGGCCCGGGTAGTAATCGAACGGCGCGAAGGACGAGGGGTAGCTGTAGCTGGCAAAGCGCGGGCTTTCGATCGCGCTCTGCACGTCCTGGCCGAAGGTGAAGACATTGAGCAAGACCTGCAGCATCGCCTGGCTCTGGACGTCGCCACCGGGTGTCCCGAACGGCATAAAGCGGTCGCCGCCTTTGACCGCCAGCGCCGGGTTCGGCGTCAGCCGCGGCCGCTTGCCGGGCGCCACACCGGCCGGGTGACGCGGGTCGGGGCGCGATTGCGAGCCGCGGTTCGACGGGATGAGCCCCGTTCCCGGCACCACCGGCGAGCCGTAGGAGCCGTCGCTCGGTGTCGCCGAAAACAAATTGCCCCAGCGGTCGGCGACGCAGACATAGGAGGTGTCGGGCTCGGGATTGGGGTCGCCCGTGGCCGGTGTGAAACGGCCAAAGCCGCGGCCCAATTCGCCCGCCGGCGGCAATTCCGGCCAGGCGCTGTCGGGGCGGATCATCTTGCGCCGCTCGGCCGCGTATTCTTTGGAGAAGAGGGTCGCGAGCGGCACCTCGACCAGCGCCGGATCGCCGTAATAGGCCTCGCGATCGGCAAAGGCGAGCTTTAGCGCCTCGGTCAGGCAGTGGATATAGTCGGCGCCGTTGTGGCCGAGCGCCGCAAGATCGGTCCCTTCGAGCAAGGCCAGGGTCTGCAGCAGGACCGGCCCCTGGCACCAGGCGCCGCAGGTGAAAACCTCGAGGTCGCCAAAGCGGCGCCGCTCGGGCGGGCCGACCGGCGAATGGTATTCGGCCAAATCCTCGGCCGACAGCAGCCCGCCTTCCTGTTTCATAAAGGCGACGATCTTTTTGGCGATATCGCCGCGATAGAATGCGTCATGCGCGGCGGCGAGGCCGGCTTCGCGACCGCGCGCCGCGGCGGCCTGCTCCTCGTCGGCCATGTATTGCAGCGAGGCGGCGAGGTCGGTCTGGCGGAACAGCTCGCCGGCTTCGGGCACCCGGCCGCCGGGCAGAAAGACCGCGGCCGAAGAGGGCCAGGCGCGATGGTCGGCTTCGTGCCGCTTCAGGCTCTCGGCCATCAGCGGATACATCGCAAAGCCGTCGCGGGCGAGCCGGGTCGCCGCCGCCGCGACTTCACCAAAGCTCATGGTGCCCCAGCGCTGCAACGCGGTGATCCAGGCGTCGGGTGCGGCCGGCACGACCGTGCGCAAGACGCCTTTCGGGATCTTGCCGCCGTGCTCGCGCATAAAAAGCTCGGGGTCGAGCGCCTTTGGCCAGGTGCCGAGCCCCGCGATCGTCACCACTTCGCGCGCCTTTGCGTCATAGATCATGATCGGTGCGACGCCGGCGACATCGACAAGGTCGCTCTGCAAGACGCCGAGGGCGATCCCGGCGGCACAGCCCGCGTCGATCGCGTTGCCGCCAGCTTCGAGGATCGCAAACCCGGCGGTGGCGGCGAGATAATGCCCGGCGGAAATCGCGTGCCGCGTTGCGGCGATCGTCGGACGGTGGGCGAAAGAACCGGTCATGGCGAAGCCCCTCGGCAAGAATGCGCCAGCGCACAATAGCGCCTGAGCCGCCGGCCCCAGAAGGGCGTTGTGGGCGGGCCGCATCGTCTCGGCCCGGCGGTTCCGGCAGGCGGTCAAATGCGGTACGAAGGCGGCGCCGAGACGGCGCGCCGAGAAAATCCCGGCAGCGGGGCGCCGCGGGAAAGGCGAAAACATCGGAGGTCGTGCAATATTGTCGGATCATGGTTCCAGCCCGGTGCAGACGGGCCGGCTCGCCGGTCGGATCGCGCTCGTCACCGGGGCGTCACGCGGCATCGGCGCGGCGGTCGCGGTGCGGTTCGCCGCGGAGGGTGCGCATCTGGTGCTGGCGGCGCGCACCGTCGGCGGGCTCGAAGAGGTGGACGATGCGGTCCGCGCCGCGGGCGGCAGCGCCACGCTCGTACCGTTCGACCTGCGCGATTTCGTCAAGATCGACGAGCTCGCCGCCGCGATCTACCAGCGTTGGGGCCGGCTCGACATCCTTGTCGGCAATGCCGCCGAGTTCGGCGTCTTTTCGCCCTTGGGCCATATCGACCCTGCGCTCTGGGCCGAAATCATGGATTTGAACCTGACCGCGAACTGGCGGCTGATCCGCGCCATGGACCCGCTATTGCGCGCCGCGCCCTCGGGCCGGGCGATCTTTGTCACCAGCGGCATCGCGCAGGGGCGCTTTGCCTATTGGGGGCCTTACGCGGTCGGCAAGGCCGGTCTCGACATGCTGGTTCGCATCTACGCCGCCGAAATTTCCAAAACGACGGTGCGCGCCAATCTGATCGACCCCGGCATCGTCCGCACCCGGTTGCGCGCCCGCGCCTTCCCCGGCGAAGATCCCGCCCCGCTGCCGCCGCCCGAAAGCGTCACCGACGCTTTTCTCGCCCTCGCCCTCCCCGACTGCGCCCGCAACGGCCAGACCGTCCGCCTCACCCCGCCCGACCAAAACGAGCCGACGCAGTGAAGACCCTTCTCTCCGACTTGTGACGCGGCTTTGACATCTACTACCCATTCGCCTTTTTCGTCATGCCCGCGAAAAGCGGGCATCCAGAGCAGCAGACGCCCCGCTTGCCGCCCCCTGTTCGTGCCAGGGGCAGGTTCCGGACCGCGCTTTTCGCAGGGGTGACAAAGGAATGGGCCATGGGAATCATCTATTCGGTGCGCACCACTAAATTTTTTTGGTGCCCAAATCGCCGCCGCCGGCGCAGGCTTGGGCGTGCAGCCAATCCTGGACCGACAAATGGCCGTGATACACTTCGGAATAGAGACCGACCGGCCAAGTCAGCACAAAAACGATATTGCTGACGATGTCGGTGTTGCGGTTGGGGCACGGGCCGGTCGCCAGAAAACCGATCGCCAGCAGCACGATCCCGATCGCCAGATACAGTCCCACGATCGCGCGCATGGCTCTCTCTGTCGAGGTTGGAGGGGTTCGGATCCCGCCGGCTAGGCGGCGGCGGCAACCGGCTTTTTGTCACGCACCGGTGGCGCGATCGCGTCGGCGTCGAGGCGCAGTGCCGGATCGGCATAGGGCCGCGGGTCGCGCTCGACGCGGCGGCGAATACGATGCAGGCGCAGATAAAAGGCGGCGAGCCGGATATGTGTCGCGCCGATTTCGAAGAGCCGGCGCGGATAGAAAAGGACCGGGCTTTCGCGCGGCAGGCCGGAGCGGCGGCTCGTCCGGATCTTGCGGCGGAAATAACCGCCTTGCAGCGGGTGCACGTTTTCCTGCAAAAACGTGAAATAAAACTGCAGGACATGGTTTAGGAGGCGCACCGGCTTGATCCCCGATGCTTTGGCCCGGCGCAGAATGGTCTCGATATGCTCGGGTGAATAATAGAGGTCCCAGGCCTTGCGGTAGACGCGCTGCCAGTCGGCGGCATTCATCGTCTGGTGGCCGGTGGTCACGTGCTCGAGATCGTATTTGTTCATGTCCGGGTCCATCCACACACCGCCGGCATCGAGCGCCTTGTGGTCGGCCGAGCCCGGCAGCGGCGTCAGGATGAAGAACTCCAGCAGATCGACCGGCAATTCGCGCTGTACCGTCCTTATGTCTTGCGCGATCCGTTCCGGCGTGTCGTTCGGAAAGCCCAATATATAGCCGGCATAGGTGATCACGCCCTCGGCCCGCCAGGCGAGGAACATCTGCCGGTATTCATGCACCCGGTTCTGCTTTTTCTTGGCTGAAAGAAGATTGTCGGGGTTGATGTTTTCAAGCCCGACAAAGACCCGCTTGCAGCCGGCGCGCGCCGCTTTTTTCACAAAATTCGGGATACGATGGCAGAGCGTGTCGACCTGGATGATGAATTGGAGGCCGAGCCCTTCTTCCTCGCGCATCCGAATAAGACGGTCGAAAATCGCCTCCCAATTCCTGTTGCGGGCGAAATTGTCGTCGGTGATAAAAAAGCGGAACACCCCCTGGGCCAAATTGGCGCGCACCAGCCGCTCGACATCGTCGGCGTCGCGCCAGCGCGATTTCCGGCCCTGGACATTGATGATCGTGCAAAAGCTGCACTGAAACGGGCAGCCGCGCCCGGCATCAAAGGCGCCGATCGTCTCGCCATAGCGGCGCACGATGTCGATCGGCAGAAACGGTGTCACCTGCCGCTGC
>DASXAM010000316.1:0-10799 GCA_036404275.1 Allostellaceae bacterium | reverse complement strand
GGCATCGATCTTCGCCTTGTTTTGGGCCGCCTCGGTCTGCGTCCGGGCCCCGAACAGAAAACCGTCCCCGATCCTGGCCGCCCGGTCGTATGCGGCCTCGCTGGAGCCGCCGAACCAGATGGGAATTTGCCGCTTCGGCCGTGGCAATATCCCGGCTCTGTCGATCCGATGATCGCGGTCCTCATGGGTGACCACGGGTTCCGCCCATAGCTTGCGCATCAGGTCGATCTGGTTCTCTTGCCGCCGGCCGCGGCGGCGGAAGTGATCGTGCATCTCGAGGCCGTCGAATTCCACCCAGTTCCAGCCGACCCCGACGCCCAGCCGAAGTCGGCCGTCCGAGAACAGATCGACATCTGCGGCCTGCTTGGCCAGGAGCGCTGTCTGCCGCTGCGGCAGGATGATAACCCCGGTGACCAATTCGAGTTTTTTGGTGATACCGGCGAGGTAGGCGTAGGTGACGAGCGGCTCGTGGAACGGATCGGTCTCCCTATAGGGGCCGGTCAATTTCGGTTCCCGGCCGGCATGCTCGGCGCCGAGGACGTGGTCGTAAATGACGATATGGTCATAACCCAAATCTTCGGCCGCCTGGGCAAACGCCTTGACCGCCCCTGTATCGCCGCCAAGTTCGATCTGCGGATAGACCACGCCAGCTTTCATCGTCCGCTTCCTCTTTTTGCGCTGTGAGACTCTTGCGCCAAATAAAGGCCATTCGCATCGGTCAGGGAAGCGGCCGTCGCACGACGGCACATGACTTTGACCGCGACACCGGTCGCGGATTGCCCGGCGCGATGATGAGGCGCCAACCGCGAACCGAGCAAACGATCGCAGGCTTCAGCCTGACCGTGCCTTGCTCGCTATCACGTCAATTTTCACGGCGTCTCCCTTCCCCGGCCAGCATTTATCTCGGCCCGCGCAACAGGCGGGACCGGTAGGCCGGGTCCGGGCCGCGCTCTACCGCGCTACGCGCGACGGAGCCGTCCCCTTTTCCCCCGCGCGGGGGGACGTCTCCGCCCTTACGGGTAACGATCGCTTCTGTAATCGGAGTGTCGCCGTCAAGCGTTCTGGCCGCTTCCGCTGTCGATCCCGAAGCCGTCGCCCGTGCTGCCCTACGGCGACGAGGGCCCTTGCCCCCGAAGCCGACCTCCAGGAAGCACGGTAGATAGGCTGGGTTGGGCCAAGTCCTCCAATTAGCGGGCAGGCAAGGGCAACTTTGCCGTTTGTCTGTTCCAGTCTAGGGTAGTTGGCGAGCACCATCGCACAGGATTGGTAGTATGAGGACCGGTGTGCTGATCGTCGGCGGGGGCCCGGTGGGGCTGACGCTGGCTATGGATTTGGCTTGGCGGGGCATCGATGTCATCGTCGCCGAGCGCCGCCCTCCCAACGACCCACCGAGCGTGAAGTGCGGCCAGATCGGCGCCCGCTCCATGGAGATTTTCCGGCGGCTCGGCCTGGCCGACAAGCTGCGCGGTATCGGGCTGCCTGCGGATTATCCCAACGACATCGTATCGGCGACGAGCGTCACCGGCATCGAGCTCTCCCGCGTACCCATTCCTCCGCGCGGCGCGCGTGGCACGCCTGCCGCAGCCGGGCCGGATACTATCTGGCCGACGCCCGAGCACACGCATCGCTGCAATCAGAAGTTCTTCGAGCCGGTGCTGTTCGCGCATGCGGCGGAGCAGCCCCGCATCCGTATCCTGCATCGCACGGACATCACGGACCTGGCCCAGGGAGAGCAGGGCGTGACCGCGAGCGCCGTCGACCTGGTCGGCGGCACCCGCTCAACGATCGAATGCGACTACCTCGTTGGATGCGACGGGGCGAGCTCGTTTGTCCGCAAGTCGATCGGCTCCGAGTTCGTTGGCATCCCGGTGCTCCAGTACGCGCAATCTTTCCACGTCCGGGCACCGCAGCTCAGGAGCCTGCTGCCCGGCAGGCCGGCCTGGGCCTATTTCTCGCTCAATCCGCGCCGCTGCGGCATGACGATGGCTGTGGACGGGCGGGAGACCTGGAACATACAGAATTACTCCTATCCTGGAGAAACCGGGCTGGATCACCTTGATCGCGACTGGGTGATTCGCTCGATTCTCGGTGTCGGGCCTGACTTCGAGTACGAGGTCTTGTCTTGCGAGAATTGGATCGCCCGCCGGCTCGTCGCGAGCAAGTTTCGCGACCGGCGCAGCGATGAAACCGTTATTTGGCAGCTTGGGACATTTGCGAATGTCCCAGGACATCGCTTGGGACACGCTTGGGACATCGGATTTGCCATGTCCTGGGACATTCGTTAACAACGGGCAAAAGGCTCGCAATTGCAACGTGCTAAGGCGGGGTTGGGACATGCGCGTGTTCATCTGTGGCGACGCCGCGCATCTTTGGATGCCGCTCGGGGGCTTCGGCATGAGTGCCGGCATCGCGGACGCGGCCAACCTCGCTTGGAAGCTCGCCGGCGTTCTCCACGGCTGGGCCACGCCCGAGATTCTCGATGCCTACGAAGCAGAGCGCCAGCCGATCACGGACCAGGCCTCGCGCATCATCTCCGACATCGGATACCAGGTGATGATGCAGCGCAATGAGTTGTCGCCGCAAGTCGAGCGGCTGGATGCGATCGGCGAGGCAGCGCGCGCCGCCGCCGGACAACTCGCCTACGCGCTCGACGTGGAGCAGCAATGCTGCGGCGGTCTCAACTTTGGTTACTTCTACGATCGATCACCGATCATAGCCTACGACGGAGAGCAGGCACCCACCTATACGATGGGCACTTTCACCTCGAGCACGGTGCCAGGCTGTCGCGTGCCGCACGTCTGGGTCGAAGGGCGGCGCTCGCTCTACGACGCGATGGGGCCGGATTATACGCTACTGCGCCTCGACCCCACGGCGCATGTCGCCGGCGTCGTGGCGGCGGCCGCGCAACGCGGCTTTCCGCTTGCCGTTCTCGACGTGCGATCGCGCGAGACATCGCAGCTCTATCGCCATAGGCTGGTGCTGGTGCGTCCGGACCAGCATGTCGCCTGGCGCGGCGACGCGGAGCCGGCCGACACGCTCGATCTCGTCGATCTCGTGCGGGGTGCCGCGCGGACGTCGATGGCAAAATCGGCGTGAGGGAAGGAGCACATTCTTCGACGAGGCTGCTCGCGGGGGAAGCGCGTCAGCACCAAGCCGCCTCCACCTTTTTGATCGAGGCAACCCTGGAACACACGTGTCCGTTACCTCCACAACTTCGTCTCCTCGCCGAGTTCTGCAGTGTGGTCGATGCGCTGCGCTACGCCACCGCGGCGCCCCCCGGCCTCGTACAGGACATCCGCCCAGTGCCGCACCAATCCCATGGCATCCCGCGATGATGCGCCTCGCCCCCTGGACCGCCGGGCTCGGGCTGGCGTTGGCGCTGGGTGTCGGGGTGGTGGAGGCTGGCGCTTTGATCGAATTTGCCAACGTGTCCGAGCGGGCGAAACCGGCGCGTCTGCTCGGCTATTTGGCGCGGCCAGATGGCGAGGGCCCATTCCCGGCGGTTGTCCTGCTGCACGGCTGCGCCGGCTTTTTCGGCACCATGCCGACACTCGCCGACCGCCTCAAATCATGGGGTTACGCGACGCTCGCGGTGGACAGTCTGGGGCCGCGCGGCATAACCGACCGCTGCGGCGCTCAGTTTATCGAACAGGCGAACGACGCCTATGCCGCGCTCAACTACCTGTCACGGCAACCTTTCATCGATCCTGGCCGGGTCGCGGTGCTCGGCTTTTCGATGGGCGGCGGTTCGGCGCTGGACGTTGTCGAGCACGGGGCCATCAACCAGCTCTTCCCCGGAAAATTCGCTGCCGCCATCGCCTATTATCCGTGGTGCAGCGGGCGCTCCGCGATGGTTGATACGCCGACGATGATTTTGATTGGCGAGGCCGACGACTGGACCTCAGCGGTGGCCTGCCGCGAGATGGTGGCTCGGCCGCACGCGGACGGCGCTCCTGTTGATCTCATCGTCTATCCCGGCGCACACCACGCATTCAACTTCCCCGAGTGGCAGCCCGGCACCCGCCAGTTCGGCCATTGGATCGAGTACGACGAGGCGGCGGCCAAGGATGCCGAAGCGAAGCTGCGCGGTTTCCTCGCCGTTCATCTGGGCGGGACGTTCTCGGGCCAGCCGACCCCAAAGTGAGACCGACCAACATGACCCCCCAACCCACCTGAACCAGACATGGCCATGTCGCGCGCCTTGGCCCGGGATGACCGCAGTCGGCGCTGCCTGACCACGGCTTTTGCGACGGACCGCTTTTCCACCACCTTTTTGAAAATGGGTCGGCTCATCCGCACCCTTGCCTATCAGCGAGAGCGGGGCGAGCTTGGTCAAGGGAGGGTCCGAGCGGCGCAGCGCGCTGCTTGGATGCCCTTGACCAAGACGGGGCAGAGCCCCGGCATCACAGTGCCGAAAGCGTCGATGGCGTCGGCAGGCGAGGCAAAGACGTTGCCGGATCGTGCTTCTGTCCGGGGTCGACCCGTCGCCGGGTCGCCCCATGATGGGATGTCCGAGAGAGCGGCCGTCCAAGCTGACAGCACGGGGTCACACGAACAGTTCCTTGTTCGGGTGTCACGGGGATCGTGACGGACTTGGCCGTTCCCGGCGTCCGGCGCGGTCTTGCGCCGCTGCTTCGCGCGCGACGCCTGGCCTACTTACGTCGCGGTCGCTGCGGCGGCCGGACTGCCGAACTCGAATTCGCCGCCGGTCACCCAGATGCGGTGCATGATCACTGCCAGTTTACGAGCCACGGCGACGGTCGCTCGCTTCATCCCACGCCGCTTAGCGACGGCAACGCCCCAAACCCGCAGGCGCGACCACTTGCGTGTCCTTGTCATCAGTACCGACGCGGCCTCGTAAAGGAGGTGACGCATCATTCGGTCGCCGCACTTGCTGATATGGCCGGAGCGGTCGATCTCCCCAGACTGATACACGCGCGGGGTCAGCCCAAGATGCGCGCCCGGCGCCTTCGACGTAAGGAAGCGCTCGGTGTCGTCGATCGTGGCTTTGAAGGCGAGGCTGGTCACTGGGCCGACGCCGGGAATTGTCATCAGGCGGCGCGTAACCGCGTCCCGACGCGCCAGCGCGGCAAAAGAGCGGTCAAACGATTTTCGTTCGGCGCGCATATTCTCTCGAATCCGCAATAACGGCTCGATCGCCGCCGCCAATTCTGGCAGCGATGCTATGCCGAGGAGATCAGTGACGCACGCTGCGAAGCGGTTGCGGTGTATCGCCCCGATCTTCAATCCATAGACCTTGAGCAAGCCCCTGATCGTGTTCTCAATCTGCAGCTGCGCGGAAACGAGCTGCATGCGTACCGCCAGCGTTGTCCGCATCGCCTGGGCCGCAAGCGATTTGACGTGCACCGGTCGGTAATGGCCGAGCCGCATCATTTCGGCGATGCCGCGGGCGTCGTTCCTGTCGGTCTTGACCGGGCGCGAAGACAAGAAGCGCTGAGCGTGGCGCGCCTCAATGCACACCACGGGAATTCCTGCCTCGCGAAGGCCGCGATGCAACCATTCCGACAGCGGGCATGCCTCAATACCGGCGAGATCGATTGAACCGGCCCATTCCGACAGACGTGCAAACAGCGGACCGAGCTCGCTTGGCACCTTGCCTTGCCACAGGACCGTACCATCGCGGTCGACCACGCACACCGCCGTTTTGCTGAGCGACACGTCGAACCCAATAAAAGCACCCATGATCGCCTCCTGGTGAAACCGGATGAACCGGCTCAACAGTAAGGGCGTCGAGTCCGGCTCCGATTACCCCAGCTGACGCGGGGCCAGCCGAGACTGTCGCGGCTAACACCGGCCCGGCCGCTGCGCGAGATCGCCGGAAAGAAGAGAGGGAAAGGGCGGGGCGCCGCGGGCGACGGGTGTTTCAGGCGAAAGAAAGGCTTTCGCCCGCCCGCCGCGGAGCCCGCCCGTGCCTCACCCCGCTCCCGCCCACAAATCCTTTGCCGACCGCAACGGCCTCTATCAGGAGATCACCGACAAAATCATCGACGAGCTCGAAAAAGGCCATGCGCCTTGGGTCCAGCCATGGGCCAGCGCCGCAGCACCGCTCGGCTTGCCGAAGAACATCACGACCGGCCGCGCCTACAGCGGCATCAATGTGCTGATCCTGTGGATGGCCTGCGCCGAGCGCGGCTTTTCTGGCCAGAACTGGCTGACCTTCCGGCAGGCGCTCAAGATCGGCGCGCATGTCAGGAAAGGCGAGCGCGGCGCCACGGTGGTCTATGCCGACCGTTTCATCCCCTACCGCGAGCGCACGCGCGCCGCCGAAACCGGCGATGAGCCCGAGGCGATCCCCTTCCTCAAGCGCTTTACTGTTTTCAACGCCGATCAATGCGAGGATCTGCCGCCCGGCATCGCACCGGCGACCGACCCCCTTGCCGAAAACCTGATCCTGCCGCAGGCCGCGGCGCTGATCCGCGCGACCGGCGCCGATATCCGCATCGGCGGCGCTCACGCCTTCTATGTGCCGAGCGCCGACTACATCCAGGTGCCGCCGCCCTCGTCCTTCTTCGAGCCGGTCAATTTTCACCGGACGGTCTGCCACGAGCTCAGTCACTGGAGCGGCCATCAATCCCGCCTCAACCGGGATATGACCGGCGCTTTCGGTTCACCGTCCTACGCGCGCGAGGAGCTGGTCGCCGAAATGTGCGGCGCCTTTGTCTGCGCCGCGCTCTCGATCGTGCCGACCGTCAGGCACGCCGACTATCTCGGCGCCTGGCTCGCGGTGCTGCGCGCGGACAACCGCGCAATCATCCGTGCGGCAAGCGCCGCTTCGAAAGCGGCCGATTACCTGCTGGCGTTCCGCGACCCCCCGACGGCTGATGCCGCCCGACCCGCGCGATTTGCCGCATAGCCGGGCCGCGGCGGTCCGTCCCTCCCCTGCCCCTTCCGGTTCTGCGGCAGCCGCGTCAGAGGGAGAGGGCCGAGAGGAGATTTGTGACGGGTTTTCCAGAGCGAGAGACAGCTCCCGCCCGCCCGTCACGGAGTCCCCCGCTATGACCGTCCGCAGCCAAATCCGCAACATTCCGCTCAATCAACTCGTCCTGTCTGCGGCCAATGTCCGCAAGACCCCGGCATCGGCCGCCGAGGATGCCGAGCTCGAAGCCAGCATCCGCGCCAAGGGCATCCTGCAGAACCTGATTGTCCATCCGGACGGCGACGGCCGGGGCGTGTATGAAGTCGATGCCGGCGGCCGCCGCCTCGGCATCCTGCAGAAGCTCGCCACCGCGGGCGTCATCGACGCCGACGCCAAGATCCCGTGCAAGATCGAAGAACCGGCGGATGCGATCGAAACCTCGCTCGCCGAGAATACGATCCGCGCGGCGATGCACCCGGCCGACGAATTTGTCGCCATGGCAGCGCTGATCGATGACGGCGCCGCGATCGAAGCGGTTGCCGCGCGCTTCGGCGCCTCCGAGCGGCACGTGCGGCAGCGCCTGCGCCTCGGCAAGCTCGCGCCCGAACTGCTCGACGCCTACCGCGCAGGGAAGATCAGCCTCGAAACCGTGACCGCCTTCACGCTCGGCCCCGATCACGCCGCCCAGCTCACGGTGTGGCAGCAGCTCAAGGATCACTCCTACATCCAGCCCTACACGGTGAAGCGTCTCTTGACCGAGGCCGCGGCGCCGCTCGATTCCGATCTCGGCCTGTTCGTCGGCGCCGACGCCTATAAGGCCGCCGGCGGCCACATCACGCGCGATCTCTTCAGCGGCGACGACGAGGGCTTCCTGGACGACGCCGCGCTGGTGCGCCGGCTCGCGGTCGAGAAGCTCGAAAAGAAGGCCGCCGAATTGCGCTCGCAATGGAAGTGGGCCCGCGCCGCATTCGATCTCGAATATGGCGAGCTCGCGCGATATGCCCGCCTGCATCCGCAACCGGCCGAGGTCCCGCCGGAGCTCGCCGCCGAAATTGAGCGCATCGAGCAGCGCCTCGGCGATCTGGAAGAGATCGACGGGGACGATTTCACCGACGCGCTCGCGGCCGAGGCGGCGCAGCTCGAGGAACGCCGCACCGAGATCGACGAGGCGATCGAAGGCCTCGCGGTCTACAGTGACGCCGACCGGGCCCGCGCCGGCGTCATCGTCACGATCGGCGACGACGGCGAATTTTGCCTGCATCAGGGTCTTGTCGAACGCGCGACAGCGCGTATCGCCGCCGCCGGCGATGCCGAGGGCGAGACCGGCGAAAACGACAGCGGCGACATCGAGACCTGGCTCGCGTCCGGCGACGACGGGGATGACAACAGCCGGCCCTCGGCCTCCCGTGTTTCGCCCGAGCAGGCATTGCGCAAGGAGTGCGGCTTCAGCCAGCTGCACCTCGACGATCTCAAGGCGCACCGGCACCAGATCACCCGCGCCTATCTGGCGGGAAATTTCGAGGTGGCGTTCGATCTGGCGCTCTATGCGCTCTGCACCGATCTCTTCGACCGCTTTCGCTATCACGGCAACCCGCTCGAATTGCGGGCGACCGAGGCGGCGCCGCGCAGCTCGCTGAACGATCTCTCCGGCACGCCGGCGGACCGTTTGATCGAACCGCAGGGAGCGGCACTCGCTCTCGACTGGATCAAGCTGCCGCCGGCCGAGGGCTTCGTTGTGCTCTCGGCCCTGCCGGCCGAGGCGAAGCAGCGCCTTTTCGCCTGGTGCATCGCCTCCTGCCTCAAGCCGCAGCTCGCGATCGAGGACCGCGCCGATCCGGTGCTCGAGGCCGCCGGGCATCGGCTGGCGATCCCGCTCGCCGATCTGTGGCGTCCGACCGCCGCCAATTACTGGGGCCGCGTCAAGAAGGCGCACGGCCTTGCGGTCGGTCGCGAGATTCTGGGCGAACGCTGGGCGCGCGACCATGCCGACGACAAAAAGCCGATCCCCGCAGCGGCGCTCGAAACCGCGTTCGATCCGGCCACGAGTGCCGGCTCGATCGGGCTCGGCCAGGCGGCGCGCAACGCGGCCGCTGCGTGGCTGCCGGCCGGCATCGCCTATACCGCCGTCGCGGACGAGGCCGAAACCGGCGGCAGCGCTCCGATCGACGCCGGCGAGAACGAACTCCCTGAGATCGATCTCGAAGCGGCCGATTTGCCGGCCTTCCTCACCGAGGAGGAGCCTGCCGCCCTCGACGGCGCGGGATTCGCCGCCAAGTGATGCCTGCGCATTTTCCGAAACGGAGGACCTCGCGCCCGCGAGCGCGGGGTCTTTCGGTTTTTGCGGCCGCCTCAATCCAAACGACGGAGACAATCCCTCCGAGCGGAAACAGCAAAGGAAGAGGCCGGCCGGGAGTGGGGCGAACCCGGCGTGAAAGAGCGCGTCCGGGCTAATCCCACCAACCCTCGCCCCGGAGGCCCGCCATGCGCGATCATCATCAATTCCGAACACCGAACCGTCACCGTTGCCGAGGTCGACGGCTCGCTCAAATCGCTGCAGCAAATTGTCGGCGGCATGATCGAGCCGGTCTATGACGGGCTCGACGCCGCCCATCATTGCTACGTCAACGAGGAAGGGCTGCTCGACAACCCCCGGCACTTCTTCATGTTCAAGGACGGACACCAGGCGCTCGCCGGCAATGGCGTCATCGTCGGCAGCGGACTGATCGCCGATGAAGCTCCCTGCACCTTGTCCGTCGACTGGGTGCAGGAGCGCGTGACGTTCGCGGATCTCGCCGCGGCCCGCGCCTGGTCCCGCGCGCACGATTGAAGACCAAGAGCCGCCCTGAGCGGCTCTCTTTTTTTACCTGCAAATAAAGGGAGGTGCCAATGACCACTTATCGTACCGAGTTTCTCACGCCGGCTATCGGCGGCTTCGATTTCAAGAAGCGTGTCGCTTACGACCCCGAAGCCAAACGCCGGTTTCATACCAACGCCCGCCGGCGGCTGCTCGAGCTTGCCGCCGCCCTTGGCCTGAGCCCCTGCTCTTTCGATCTGCGCTCGAACCAGGGCGGCATTGCCGTTTCCGGCGAGGTCACGCTGCATGCCGATCGTCTTTACGTGCAGGTGAGCCAGCCGGCGCTCGGCGCCGATAGCGGTATCCTGTTCCGGTCGTGCGAGGGCCGCCGCAATTACGTCGGCGGCGTCAACGATTTCGCGTCGCTCGATCTGCTCCACGACCCGGCCGCACTGGCGCGGCGTATCCGCCTCGCGGGTCTCGCCTAGCTTTGCTGTAAATTCCACGAAATGGGGCTCGCCGCAAGGCGGGCCCTTTTTCGTTGAGCGCCGTCCCCGCGACGGTTGCCGAGAGGAAGAGAGACGCCGGGAGCGAGTGAACCCGGAAGAGGAAAGAGAGCGCGTCTGCCCGGGTTTCCCGCACCCCGCTCTCGGAGATCCCGTCATGCTCGACCTCGCCTCTGCCGCACCCGCCGCGGCCACGCTCCCGCTGTTTCTGCCGCAGGCCCCGCCCGACAAAGTGTCGGGGCTCATCCATGCCGCCACCCTGCTCGCGCAATTGCTGGGCCAGGGCCGGGCCGCCGACAGCCGCGCGCTGCGCGCGGCGATGGAAGCCGCGTTCGGCGGCAGCGACGCCGAAGGTGCGTGGGTGTGGAAGGACGCCTACGAGGCGCTCGAGGCCGCGCAGATCATGTTCCTGCGCAAGTTCGGGGCGGCGATGCGCACGCGCGCGGGCTCGGCGCCGGCCATGCTCGACATGCTGACGCGGCTCTCGCAGCGGCTTGCCTCGCAAACTCGCCGTTCTGAGGAATCCGAGCAGCTCCAGCAATTCTCGACGCCGCTGCCGCTCGGCTTCGTCGCCGCCGAGGCGGGAATGATAACCCCGGCCGACCTGGTGCTCGAGCCTTCG
>DASXAM010000315.1:0-6346 GCA_036404275.1 Allostellaceae bacterium | reverse complement strand
GGACTACTTCGTCGACGGCATGGTCGAGGAGATCACGACCGCGATCGCCCGCTTTCCGTGGCTCTTTGTGATCGCCCGCAATTCGAGCTTTGCGTACAAGGGTCGGGCGGTCGATGTGCGGGAGGTCGCGCGCGAATTGGGCGTGCGCTATGTGCTCGAAGGCTCGGTGCGCAAATCCGGCAACCGGGTGCGCATCGCCGGGCAGCTGATCGACACGGCGACCGGCGCCCATATCTGGGCTGAGCGCTTCGACGGCGCCCTCGACGACATCTTCGAATTGCAGGACCAGGTCTCAAGCGGCGTCGCCGGTGCGGTCGAGCCGCAGCTGCGCCTTGCCGAAATCGAGCGCGCCCGCCGCAAGCCGACCGCGAGCCTCGACGCCTACGATCTCTACCTGCGCGCGCAGGCCGGGTGTCACGAGAGGACCCGGGAGAGCTGCGCCGAGGTGGTTCGTCTGTCGCAACAGGCGCTGGCGCTCGATCCCGGTTATGCCGCGGTCATGGCGAGGATCAGCGGGTGCCGCTGCATGCAGCGCAATCGTCACTGGATCCCGGACCCCGGCCCGGAGATCGAAGAAGGGATTCGCATGGCGCGGCAGGCAGTCGCTTCCCAGAGGGCCGACGCCGAGGTGCTGACCGGTGCCGGCTTTGCGCTCGCGTTTCTCGCCGGCGACAACGACGCCGCGCTCGGCGCGATCGATCGCGCGATTGTGCTCAACCCCCATCTTGCTCTTGCCTGGGGCCATCGGGCGCTGGTGCTGGTGTTTCTCAACCGCCCCGACGAGGCGATCCCCGCGGCGCAGCAGGCGATGCGGCTGAGCCCGCGCGACCCGCACCGGTTCATGTTTGTACAGGCGATGGCGTGGGCGCACCTCGCCGCCGGCCGCTACGAAGAAGGGCTGCCGTGGGCCGAGGAGACATTGCGGGAAAATGCCGGGCTGCCCGGGCTGCGCTTGAAGCTGAGCCTGTGCGGCCATCTCGGCCGGCGCGACGAGGCGGCCGAGTGTCTGCGCCGGGTGCGCGAAAGCTGGTGCGAGCCGACGGTCACTTCGATCATGCACGGCCCGGCCAGCGGTTTCGCGCCCGAAATCCTCGCCCGCATGGCCGAAGGCCTGCGCAAGGCCGGCGTGCCCGAAGCGTGAGGTGCGGCCTGGACCGATCCGGCGGCCTCCGCGCAAAGCGATGGCGACATTACAATTTCGCCGGGAAATGCCGGCTGGCCAGGGGTGGGCGCGATGACCTACTCCTGCATCAGCTGCTGCCTGGCCTGATCGGCGAAATGCTCGAGCTCGAAGCGGATGCGGGCCGGGGTCAGGCTCGGATCGGCCTTGGCGAGGTCTGCAGTCAGCTTGTCCACGACCCGGCGGTAGCCGCCCGGCCCGAGCTGCGCCGCGACGACATCCTTGGCATAGGTCTCGGCGGCTTCGCCGGTGAGGCCCAGCCGCTGCGCCGCCCACAGCCCGGCCAGGCGATTGCGGCGCGCCGTCATCTTGAAGCGTAGCTCCTCGTCATGCTTGAAGCGGGCTTCGAACTCCTTTTCGCGGTCGGCAAAGGTCGGCATCGTCTATGTTCCCGAGGAATGCGCCGGGGCGCGGCGCGCCGATTGGCGATATGGCGTGGCGGTCGCGCGCCGGCAAGGCGGCGGTGTCGAAGGCAGAATGTGCACACTGGTTATCTTGCGCCGCCCCGGCCACGCTTGGCCGGTGCTGATCGGCGCCAATCGCGACGAGATGATCGACCGGCCGGCGCAGCCGCCCGCGCGGCATTGGCCCGACCGGCCGGAGGTGGTCGCCGGGCTCGATGTTCTCGCCGGCGGCTCCTGGCTCGGGATCAATGATTGGGGGGTCGCCGCGGCGGTGCTGAACCGCACCGGCTCGCTCGGGCCCGCACCCGGAAGGCGGTCGCGCGGCGAGCTGGTTCTCGAGGCGCTCGACCATGCCGACGCCGCCGCCGCGGCCGAGGCGCTGTCCCATATCGACCCCGGCGCCTACCGCACCTTCAATCTGATCGTCGCCGACAGCCGCGATGGCTTCTGGCTGCGCCATGCCGGCGGCGTGCGGGTCGAGCCGCGGCCGCTGAAGGAGGGGCTGTCGATGATCGCCGCCGGCGATATCGACGATCCGGGCTCGCGGCGGATCGCGCTGGCGTTGCCGGCGTTTCGCGCCTGGCCGGCGCCCGATCCCGACCATGGCGATTGGGCCGGATGGCAGGCCTTGCTCGAAAGCACGCGCGCCCCGCCGGGCGAGCCGGCGGCGTCGGCGATGCGCTTTCGCACCGACGGCTACGGCACGGTTTCGAGCGCTCTGATGGCACTGCCGGCGTCCGGCGAACCCGGCCGCCGAGTGGTGTTTCGCTTTGCCGGCTGGCTGCCGGAGGCGACGCCGTGGCGGGATGTTCTCGCCGCGCCCGAGCTGCGGATGTAGATTGCACGAAGATGAAAGCGCGGGTTCACGTCAGGCTCAAGGCGGGGGTGCTCGACCCGCAAGGAAAAGCGATCGGCAACGCGCTCGCCGCGCTCGGCTTCACCGGGGTAAGTGAGGTTCGGCAAGGTAAGCTGATCGAGCTGGACCTCGCCGAAACCGACGCCGGTCTCGCGCGCGAGCAGACCGAGGCGATGTGCCGGGCGTTGCTCGCCAATCCGGTCATCGAGGATTACACGGTCGAGATTATGCCCGAGCGGGCCCGGCGCTGAGGATTTCTTCGATCTTACGGCTCAGGGCCGTCGGGCGATAAGGCTTGGCGAGGAACGGAAAGGCGCGACCCTCCGCTTGCGCTTCGGCGCCGACGCCAGCATAGCCCGAGGTCAAAAGGATCTTCAATTTGGGCCGCAGCCGGCGGGCCGCGCGCGCCAAGTCGATCCCGCTGATGCCGGCAGGCATGACGATATCGGTGAATAGCAGGTCGACCCTGGCTTGTCCGCGCAGAACCGCAAGGGCATCCGGCCCGGTCTGCGCGACCAGCGTTCGGTAGCCGAAATCCGCCAGCATCGCGACAGTCATGTCGCGCACGTCGGGATCGTCTTCGACGACGAGTACAGTCGCATCCGCCTGTGCCGCATCGACCGGCTTTTCTGACGTCGCCTCCTGCTCCGGCAACGCCCCGTCCTTGCGCGGCAGATAGAGGCGAACCGTGGTGCCGAACCCGCTCCGGCTTTCGATCCGGGCGCCGCCGCCCGACTGCTTGGCAAACCCATAAACCTGGCTCAAACCGAGCCCGGTGCCCTGTCCCACCTCCTTGGTCGTGTAGAACGGCTCGAACGCCCGCGCCAAGACCTCGCCGCTCATGCCGCACCCGGTGTCGCTGACCGAGACGACGACGTAGTCGCCGGCCTCGAGATCGCCGCCGCCGCCCGCGGTCAGATTTTCACTGCCGATGATGAGCCGGCCGGCGTGGTTCATCGCGTCGCGCGCATTGGCGGCGAGGTTCAAGATTGCCGCCTCGAATAGGGCCGCATCGGCGTGGCAGGTCCAGATGTCGGGCGCCAGGCGCAGCTCGACCTCGATCCCTTCGCCAAGTGTCTTCTGGCACAAGATCAAGGTCTCGCGCAGAATGTCGTTGACCCTCAATACCTGCGGGCGGACTTCCTGCCGGTGCGAGAAGGCGAGCAGCTGCTGGGTCAACTGCGAGCCGCGCGCCGCTGCGCGCAATGCCCCGCTTGCGTATCGGCTGGCGGGGCTGCCGCTCGGCAATGCGGCAGCGAGCATTTCGAGATTGCCCATAATCGCCGTCAGCAGGTTATTGAAATCATGCGCGACGCCACCGGTCAGCTGACCCACAGCCTCCATTCGCTGAGACTGGCGCAGCAGCTCGTCGGCGTTTCGCTTTTCTGTCATATCGCGGGTAATTTTGGCAAAGCCGAGTAGATCGCCGTTGTGGTCGTAGATCGCGTCAATAACCACGCTCGCCCAGAACCGCGTGCCTTCCTTGCGGACGCGCCATCCTTCAGCCTCGTATTTACCGGTCCGCCGGGCTGTCTCGATTGCCCTGGTCGGCACGCCGTTTTGCCGATCCTCGACAGAATAGAATTGTGAGAAATGGCGACCAATGATCTCTTCGGCGGCATAGCCATAGATCCGCTCGGCGCCGAGGTTCCAATTGGTCACGCAACCGTTTGGGTCAAGCATAAAGATTGCGTAGTCGCTGACACCTTGAACGAGGAGCCGGAACCGCTCCTCGCTGGCCCGAAGCTCCGCCAAGGTTTCGGCCATCTCCTGCGTACGCTCGGCAACGCGCTGCTCGAGGGTTTCGTTGAGGCGAAGCTGAGCTGCCTCGACGGATTTGCGGTCGGTGATATCGACCAGCATGTTGACGCCGCCAATCACCGCGCCCGAGGCATCGCGCAGCGGCGTCGGGAACGGGATGAAGTGCACGCGTGAGCCGTCGGGCCGCTCGGCGATCGCCTCGACGCCGTTGACCGGGCGGCCCTCTCTCAGCGCAATTGCCATCGGGCATTCGTCGTGGCGCATCGGCGTGCCGTCCGGCCAGTACAGGCGCCAGCTGACGCACCAGCTGTCGCTGCCCAACTCCGGCTCGCGACCCGAGAACGCAACCGCAGCGCGGTTGTAGAAGGTCAGTCGGCCCGCCGCATCGGTCGTGTAGACCGCCGCGGGTAGTGCTTCGAGCAGCTGCCGAAAGCGCCAGTCGAACGCCGAGTAATCCACCGAGGGCGAAGGTGGCGTTGGCTCTGCTGAAAAATCCACTCACGACCTCTTTCGGCGGCGGTCGGCCATAACCATAGAAAACACGAGCACGAAAGCCCGCGGGCAGGACGTGACTCGGCCCAAGGCGTAACGTCGGGCAGGGCGCTTGGGTTCCTCCCTGGCGGATGCACCTTGCGCCCGCTGGCGCTGCGGCGTATCTGACCGGAACCCCGCCGAGACCGATGATGAGAGCTGCGGTTGTCATTTTCCCCGGCTCCAATCGCGAGAGCGATTTGTGCCTGGCGCTGCGTCGCGCGACGGGGCATGAGCCAATCAGAATTTGGCATCGCGATGCCGAACTGCCGGAGGTTGATCTGATCGCGTTGCCGGGCGGTTTTGCCTACGGCGATTACTTGCGCTGCGGCGCGATGGCGGCGCATTCGCCGATCATGCGCGAGGTCTTGGCACGAGCCGGACGGGGCACGCCGGTGCTCGGCATCTGCAACGGTTTTCAGATCTTGACCGAGGCCGGTCTGCTGCCGGGAGCATTGCTGCGCAACCGCTCGCTGCGCTTCACCTGCCGCGACATCCATCTGCGCGTCGAGAACAACCAAACAATTTTCACCTGCGGCTATGCGGCAGGCCAGACGATCCAGGTGCCGGTGGCGCATGGCGACGGCAACTACACCGCCGACGCCGACACGCTCGACCGGCTCGAAGGCGAGGGGCGCGTCGCCTTTCGCTATTGCAACGCCGACGGCAGTCTCGACGAAGCTGGAAACTTCAACGGCTCGGCTCGCGCCATTGCCGGCATCTTCAATACCAGCCGCACCGTGCTCGGCCTGATGCCGCATCCCGAAAACGCCACCGACCCGCTGCTCGGCAGCACCGACGGCCAAGGGTTCTTCGCGGGAATGACGGACGCGCTACGGTGAGCGGAGGGAGCAACGTCACCGCCGCTCTCGCCATCGAGCACGGGCTGACGGAAGCGGAGTTCGAGCGCGTCGTCACGATTCTGGGCCGGACCCCGAACCTGACCGAGCTCGGTATTTTCGCGGCGATGTGGAGCGAGCATTGCTCGTACAAATCCTCGAAAGTCTGGCTCCGGACATTGCCGACCGCGGGGCCGCGGGTGATCTGCGGGCCGGGCGAAAATGCCGGCGTCGTCGATATCGGCGATGGCGAGGCGGTCGTCTTCAAAATCGAAAGCCACAACCACCCGTCCTTTATCGAGCCCTATCAGGGCGCGGCGACCGGGGTCGGCGGTATCCTGCGCGATGTGTTCACGATGGGCGCGCGGCCGGTCGCGCTCCTCGATTCGCTGCGCTTTGGCAGCCCCAACCACCCGCGCACCCGGCACCTGCTCGCAGGCGTCGCCGGCGGGATCGGCGATTACGGCAATTGCGTCGGCGTGCCGACGGTCGGCGGCGAATGCGGGTTCGATCCCGCCTATGACGGCAACATCCTGGTCAATGCGATGTGCGTCGGCATCGCCCGCACCGACAGGCTCTTCTTTTCGGCCGCGGCCGGGCCGGGTAACGCCGTCGTCTATGTCGGGGCCAAGACCGGGCGCGACGGCATTCACGGCGCCACGATGGCCTCCGCCGAATTCGGCGGTGACGCCGGCGAGAAGCGGCCGACCGTGCAGGTCGGCGACCCGTTCACCGAGAAATTGCTGATCGAGGCCTGCCTCGAATTGATGGCGGG
>DASXAM010000314.1:0-26825 GCA_036404275.1 Allostellaceae bacterium | reverse complement strand
CCGCGGCGAAAACCGCGGAGGCCTTGCGCCTCGAGGAAGCGCATCGCGGCGTACATTGGCGGCGCTGGGGGCCGTATCTCAGCGAGCGCCAATGGGGCACGGTGCGCGAGGATTACAGCGGCAATGGCGACGCCTGGAATTTCTTCCCGCACGACCATGCGCGCAGCCGTGCTTATCGGTGGGGTGAGGACGGGATTGCCGGCTTTGGCGACAACCAATTGCTGCTCTGCCTCGGGCTCGCGCTGTGGAACGGGCGTGACCCGATCCTCAAGGAGCGGCTTTTTGGTCTGACCAACAGCGAAGGCAACCACGGCGAGGACGTCAAAGAGCTTTACTATTACCTCGACGGCATCCCCACTCATAGCTATATGCGGATGCTTTACAAATATCCGCAGGCGGCATTCCCTTATTCACAATTGGTCGAGGAAAATCGCCGTCGCGACCGCGAGCAGCCCGAATTCGAGCTGATCGACACCGGCGTCTTTGCCGACGACCGCTATTTCGATGTCGAGATCGAATACGCCAAGGCCGATCCCGACGACATATTGATGCAGGTGACAGTCACCAACCGGGCCGACGATGCGGCACCGCTTCACCTGCTGCCGCAGCTCTGGGCGCGCAACACCTGGTCGTGGCAGCACAATTCGCCGAAGCCCCGCCTCGTCGCCCGCAGCGGCGGCGTGATCTCGATCGATCATCCGGACTTTCCGCCATTGCAGCTGTTATGCGAAGGCCATCCCGATTTCCTGTTCTGCGAGAACGAGACCAATATCCGGCGGCTTTGGGGGATGAACGCACCGGAGCAATATTTCAAGGACGGGGTCAACGACTATGTGGTCCACGGCGACCATGCCGCGGTCAACCCGGACCGGCTCGGGACCAAGGTTGCCGCGCTTTATCGGTTGACGTTGCCCGCCCATGGCAATGCCCGGATCCGTTTGCGGCTTGCGCCGAGCCGCTCGGCCGCCGCGCTCGACGATTTCGATGCGATATTGGCCCAGCGGCGCGCCGAGGCCGACGAATTCTATGGCGCATTGCAACGCGACATGAACGATCCGGATGCCCGGCTGGTGCACCGTCAGGCGCTCGCCGGCATGCTGTGGACCAAGCAATTCTATTACTTCGACATCCCGAATTGGCTCGACGGCGACCCGATGCAGCCCAAGCCGCCGGCCTCACGCCTGCACGCGCGCAACGCCGAATGGCGTCACTTGAACAACGCCGACGTGATCTCGGTGCCGGACAAATGGGAATACCCGTGGTACGCCGCCTGGGATTTGGCGTTTCATTGCGTCACGCTGGCGATAATCGACCCGCAATACGCCAAGAGCCAGCTGCTGCTGTTGACCCGCGACTGGTACATGCACCCCAATGGCGAATTGCCGGCCTATGAATGGGCGTTCGGCGACGTCAATCCGCCGGTGCACGCCTGGGCGACCTGGCGGGTCTACGAAGTCGACCGCGCGCATCACGGCGGAACGGGCGATCGGGCATTTCTCGAACGCGTCTTTCACCGGCTGATGCTGAATTTCACATGGTGGGTCAACCGCAAGGACGCCGACGGCCACAATATTTTCGAGGGCGGATTTCTCGGCCTCGACAATATCGGCATCTTCGACCGCAGCGCGCCATTGCCGACCGGCGGCACGATCAACCAATCGGACGGCACTGCCTGGATGGCGATGTACACGCTTAATCTGATGCGCATCGCCTTGGAGCTCGCCCTCGAAGACAATGTCTACCAAGACATCGCCTCCAAATTTTTTGAGCATTTTCTCTATATCGCCGGGGCGATGACCAATATCGGCGGCGACGGGATCGGGTTGTGGGACGAGGCCGACGAATTCTATTACGACGTGCTGCAATTGCCCAACGGCGAGCGGATCCCGCTGCGGCTGCGCTCGATGGTCGGGCTCATCCCGTTGTTCGCGGTCGAGGTGCTCGACGCCTCGGTGTTCAGCCGGCTGCCGCTCTTCACCAGCCGGCTGACGTGGTTTCTCGACCATCGGCCGCAATTGGCGCAGCTCGTGTCGCGCTGGCGCGACGCCAGCGCCGGCGAGCGGCACCTGTTGTCGCTGCTGCGCGGCCATCGGATGAAACGGCTCCTCGCCCGCATGCTCGACGAAACCGAGTTCCTGTCGGATTACGGCGTGCGCTCGCTGTCGAAATTCCACGAAAAGAACCCCTATGTGTTCGAGCATGCCGGCAACCGCTTTTCGGTCGAATATGTCGCCGGCGAGTCGAATACGGGAAGGTTCGGCGGCAATTCGAATTGGCGCGGCCCGATCTGGTTTCCGGTCAATTTCCTGATCATCGAATCGCTGTGGCGGTTTCACAGCTATTACGGCGATGATTTCAAGGTGGAATGCCCGGTCGGCTCGGGGAACCTGCTGCATCTGGGCGAGGTCGCCGCCGAGCTGGCGCGGCGATTGTGCCGCATCTTTCTGATCGACGAGCGTGGCAACCGGGCGGTCTTTGGCGGCTCGCCGGTTCACCGCGACGATCCGCAGTTCCGCGACCATCTACTTTTTTACGAATATTTCCATGGTGATACCGGACGCGGCGTCGGAGCTGCGCACCAGACCGGCTGGACCGCGCTCGTCGCCCTGCTGTTGCATGCCTATCCGAGCGCCGGCACCGTTGAAGCCACACCCTTGCTCTCGGCCGAAGCGGTCATGCCCGAGCCGGCCGGCGCGCTGAACCCGGCAAAGTGACCGACCCGCTCGACCGCCTGGCGCCGGTCCGCTTCGGCCGCGCCATCTGCGGCAATCTCGCCGCTGCCGAGCGGCGCGAATGGTGGATCGGCAACAGCCGCGGCGGCTATGCCGGCGGCACGTTGGCGCTCTCGCTCGCCCGGCGCTACCACGCCCTCCTGGTGGCGCCCGTCGATCCGCCGCTCGGCCGCGTGCTGGTGCTGGCCAAGGCCGATGCGACCTTGACGATGGACGGGCTATCCTGGCCGTTGTTTACCAATCGCTGGGCGAGCGGCGCCGTGGCGCCCGCGGGGCATCTGGCGCTCGAAAGCTTTCACCTCGACGGCACGATCCCGGTCTGGCGCTTTTCCTGCGCCGGCCGCATTGTCGAGCACCGGATCTGGATGGAAGCCGGCGCCGACACGGTCTATGCCGCCTGGCGGCTCGAAGGCGAAATCGACGGGCCGATGCCCGGCCTCTCGATCGCCCTCCTCGCCAATGGCCGCGACCATCACGGCGACACCTGGCCGCCCGGTTTTACGCCGCAAATCGCCGCCGACGGAGCCGCGCTGTCGGTTGCGGTCGCCAACCGGTTCACGTTGCACGTCGCCGCGACCGGCGGCGTTATCGGCGCCCGCAACGAATGGTATCGCGATTTCGATCTGCCGATCGAACGCGACCGCGGTCTCGGATCACACGATTCACACTTGCATGTCGGCGACGCCGCCTTGCCGCTCGTACCCGGAAGTTGGACCGGGATCGCAGCAGGCCTCGAACCGGGCGGGGCCCCGGATCTGAGCGCGGCGCTGCAGCGGCGGCAAAGCCGTGACCGAACCGTGCTTGAGCGGGCGATCGCCGCCGATCCGGTCTTTGCTGCGGCGCCGCCCTGGGTCCTTCGGCTGGTGCTGGCCACCGATTTTTTTCTGATTTCGCGGCCCTTGGCGGGTTTGCCCGAGGGGCGCTCGGTGATCGCCGGCTATCCCTGGTTTGGCGATTGGGGCCGCGACACGATGATTTCGCTGCCCGGGCTCTGTCTCGCCACCGGCCGTTTCGCGGAGGCGCGGGAGATCCTCGAAACCTTTGCCCGCTTTGTCGATCGGGGCATGCTGCCGAACGTCTTTCCCGGCGCCGGTGAGACGCCCGAATACAACACCGCGGACGCCAGCCTTTGGTATATCGAGACGTGGCGCGCCTATGTCGAGGCGACCGGCGACGAGGTGGCACTGCGCAGCACCTTTCCGGTGCTCGCCGACATCATCGATTGGCATAGCAAGGGCACGCGCTACGGCATCATGGCCGATCCAGCGGACGGCCTCCTCCGCGCCGGCGAGCCTGGCGTCCAATTGACCTGGATGGATGCGCGGGTCGGCGATTGGGTGGTCACGCCGCGTATCGGCAAGCCGGTCGAGATCAACGCGTTGTGGCACAACGCGCTCGCGGCGATGGCGACGCTGGCCGAGCTGATCGGCGCTGACGCCGCGCCCTACCGCACCGCCGCGGCAAAAGCGCGGCAAGGCTTTGCGCGCTTTGTCCTGCCCGACGGCGGCGGCCTTTACGACGTGCTCGACGGCCCGGAGGGCGATGACGCGCGGCTGCGGCCGAACCAGCTCTTTGCCGTCAGCCTGTGGGCGAGCCCGCTCGACCCGGCAGCGCAACGTGCCGTCGTCGCGCGCTGCGGCAAGGCGCTCGTCACCTCCTATGGTCTGCACTCGCTGGCGCCGGGCGAGCCCGGCTATTGCGAGCAATGCTACGGCGACGTCCCGGCCCGCGACGGCGCCTATCACCAGGGCACGGTCTGGGCCTGGCTCCTCGGGCCTTGGGCTGTGGCGCATTTCCGCGTGCATGGCGACGCCGCGGCGGCGCAGCGCTTTCTCGAACCGATCGGCGACCATTTCTTCGACGCCGGGCTCGGCCAGGTCAGCGAGATCTTCGACGGCGCGCCGCCGCACACCCCGCGCGGCTGCCCGGCCCAAGCCTGGTCGGTCGCCTGCATCCTCGAAGCCTGGCGCCGCCTCGAGCACGCCAAAGGCCACCCCGACAATGATTGAAACCGGCGCCCGCAGGCTGAGCGCGGCTGATCGGCTTTGCTTGCAATTCCGTAATGGTCATCGTAGATGACCGGTCATCTGAAGTGACTGGTTGCGATGATCGAAGACCTCATACTCGGCGCGAGCGAGTTCAAGGCGAAATGCTTGGATATCCTGGACCGTGTCGGCCGCCGCGAATGGCAGCGCGTCATCATCACCAAGCGAGGTGTCGCTGTGGCCGTTTTGGTCCCGCCGGGGGTTGAGGCCGATCGGGTCAAAGGGCTTCACGGGTTCCTGCGTGGCTCGGTCGTCATTCCACCGGAATGCGACTTGACGGCGCCGACAGCGGGCGATGCTTTTGTCGCAAAGCGGGGTGTGATCCACCGGTGAGCGAGCATGCCCCGCCGCGCGCCGTGCTGCTGGACACTTGTGCGGTGATCTGGCTCGCCAATGGCGATCCGATGGCGACCGCGGCGCTCGCAGCGATCGTCCATGCCGGCCTGGCAGACGGCGTGTATGTTTCGCCGATTTCAGCTTGGGAAGTCGGATTGCTGAGCA
The DNA here is from genome assembly GCA_036404275.1 of Allostellaceae bacterium. Lineage (GTDB taxonomy): Bacteria > Pseudomonadota > Alphaproteobacteria > ATCC43930 > CGMCC-115725 > AP-15. Next base: position 21,547 of record DASXAM010000314.1, on the reverse strand, counting down.
AGCCAAGGACACGCCGGGTGCCAGCGCTCCAATTCGTGCCTGACCCGAAGACCTGGTTCGCGCGGGTGATGGCCGGTCCCGGCATCAGAGAGGCAGTCTTTACCCCGGAAATTGCGATCGACGCTTCGTTTCTGCCCGGCAGCCTCCATGGCGATCCCGGCGACCGATTGATTGTGGCGACGGCGCGTCACCTGGGCGTGCCGATCATAACTCGAGACCGGCGGATCATCGCCTATGCGGAGGAGGGGCATGCGACGGCAGTGCCCTGCTGATCCGACGTGCTGTAGACTGCCTTCGATGCTCCTTTGAAGGCGCCAGCCGATGTTGTCGAGACCGAATGCCGCTCTGTCGCAGCTTCATATGCAGATCATGTGGAGCCGGCTGATCGCGGTCGTCGAGGAGCAGGCGCAGACCCTGGTGCGCACCGCGTTTTCGACGACCGTGCGGGAAGCGGGCGACCTTTCCGCCGGGGTCTTCGACCGCGACGGCAACATGCTGGCCCAGGCGGTGACCGGCACGCCGGGCCACGTCAATTCGATGGCGGCCGCGGTCAAGCATTTTCTCGACGCGTTTCCGCTAAAGACGATGCGGCCCGGCGACCATTACATCACCAACGACCCGTGGCTGACCTGCGGCCATCTGCACGATCTGACCGTGGTCAGCCCGACCTTTCTGAACGGCGAGGCGGTCGGCCTGTTTGCCAGCACGGTGCATGTCGTCGATATCGGCGGGCTCGGCATGGGGCCGGACGGCCGCCAGGTGTTCGAGGAAGGGCTGTCGATCCCGCTCTTGGCGTTGGCGCGCGAAGGCCGGATGAACGAGGATCTGCTGCGGGTGATCCGCGCCAATGTGCGCGAGCCCTTGCAGGTCGAGGGCGACGTCTATGCGCTCGCCGCGTGCAACGACGAGGGCAGCCGGCGGCTCGTCGAGATGATGGAGGAGTTCGGCATCGCCAATCTCGACCGGCTCGGCGAGCACATCATCGAGACCTCGCGCGACGCGACGGTCGAAGCGATCGCCAAATTAAAGCCCGGCCGCTACACCAGCAGCCTGCAGATGGACGGGTTCGACCGGCCGCTGACGCTCGCCGCCGAGATGACGATCGGCGCCGGTGGCATCCATGTCGATTTCTCCGGGACTTCGCCGGCGAGCGCCTTCGGCATCAATGTCGTCCTCAACTACACGCTCGCCTACACCGCCTTCGGCGTCAAATGCCTGGTGGCGCCGGAGGTGCCGAACAATGCCGGCTCGCTCGCGCCGATCACGGTTTCGGCACCCGAGGGCTGCTTGTTGAACGCCAAGCGGCCGCGCGCGGTCGCCGCCCGCCACACCGTCGGCCACATGCTGCCCGATCTCGTTTTCGGCTGCCTGCATCAGGTCATCGACGGCGGGGTGCCGGCCGAAGGCGCCTCCTCGCTGTGGATCCCGCAAATCTACGGCGGCGCCGATGTGCTCGACGAACTGGGCGCCGAAGCCGGGACCGCACCGCCCGACATCAAACCGTTCAGCACCGCAATTTTTCATTGCGGGGGTGCGGGCGCCCGACCCGGCAAGGACGGACTCGACGTGACCGCGTTTCCGTCGGGCGTGCGCACGATCCCGATCGAGGCGACCGAGGCGGTGGCGCCGGTGGTGTTCCGCCGACGGGAATTCCGCGAGGGGTCGGGCGGCATCGGACATTTCCGCGGCGGGCTCGGCCAGATCATCGAATTGGGCGGGGCCGAGGGCACGCCGATCGCGATGCTGTGCAATTTCGAGCGCATCGGCAACCCGGCACGTGGCCGCGACGGCGGCGGCGCAGGGGCGCCGGGCAAGGTCAGCCTCGTCTCCGGCCGGAAAATCGGCGCCAAGGGCCGGCAGAGCGTCCCCGGCGGCGATTTTATCCGCCTCGAATTGCCGGGCGGCGGCGGCGTTGGCGACCCGGCCCAGCGCGACCCCGAGCAAGTCGCCCTCGACGTCGCCGACGGTCTGATCTCGCGGGAAACCGCGCAGCAGGACTATCGCGTCGCGCTTGCCGCCGATGGCGCCCTTGACCGCGCCGCCACCCAAAGACTGCGGGCAGGCTGATCCTCGCCGCCGCTACCAGAGGATTTCTACCTCGTATGCGGCAAAGGCGCGGTCGGCGGTGGCGATCGGCATGCGTTCGGCGAGCGACTGGGCAATCAGCAGACGGTCGAATGGATCGCCGTGGTTTCGGGGCAGGTCAGCCAGCACGCGCAAATGGCCGTAGGTGATCGCGAGAAGATCGAACGCCTCCTCGGTCATGACCTCCTGGAAATCTCCGCGAAAATCGAGCTTGCCCAATGCGCGCTTGATTGCGATCTCCCATAAGGAGGCGATGCTGACGGCGATATCGTTGCCGGAGTCGCGGATCAGGTCACGTACCCGCACCGGGAGCCGTGGAGATCCTTCCCACCACCAGAGGAACACGTTGGTATCGAGCAGGAGCCTCACAGGGACTGCTCGAACAACTCGGTGATTTCTTCGTCGGTGAACTCGAAATCGGGAGACATCCAAATTTTGCCTTTGCCGCGTCCGGGAATGCGCGGCTCGCGCTTTTTCACGACCGGGACAAGCCGGACCAGCGGCTCGCCGTTGCGCGCGATCACCACCTCCTCGCCGGCAAGGGCACGCTCGACGAGCCGCGACAGCGAGGCTTTCGCTTGATGCATATTGACAATTTCGCCCATAGGAACCCTTTGGCCTGGCCAGCTGAAGATGCGGACGCACCATAGCTTGATCAAAGAATTGCTGCCATGACCGTGATCGCGAGCATCAAGAACGGGGCGCTGTCACGGCTCGATGCCCAGCTGGCGGCGCTTTACTACACGCATTCGCCGCAAGCCTCGGAGATGGCGCCGTTCACCTCCCTGGTCAGCCAATTCCAGGGCAGCGGCCATCCCACTGCCGGAACGGGTGGGCTTGTTACGATCGATGCGGTGGCCGAGGACGGCAATGGGGCAAAATTGCTGCGCCAGCTGCAGGCGACCGGTTTGCGCGACGGAGCGAGCTTTGGCGCGGTCGCGTCGGGCGAAATTTCGGCCGACCGGATTGCCGCATTGCTGAAGGTCGCCGATCTCGGCCATGCAGATGAGGTCGGGGTGGTGCCGGCCGAGGGGATTGTCGACAACCAGGCCGACCAATCGCTGTCCACCGACGCAGTGCGCGCCGAGCATTTCGGGATCGAAGGCGGCGGCGTCACGATCGGCATCATCTCGGACAGCTTCAGCACCTCGGGCAATGGCAGCAAGGCCGCGGATATCGCCAGCGACGATCTGCCCGGCTCGGCAACGCCGTTTTTCGGCAGCGCGCCGCCCACGACACGGGTGCTCGACGATTTTCGCGGCGGCACCGACGAAGGCCGGGCGATGGCGCAGATCATCCATGACGAAGCGCCCGGCGCCAGCATCGTTTTCGCCACCGGCGAAGGCGGCGAAGCAGCCTTTGCCCAGCACATTCTCGACCTCGCCGCCGCCGGCGCCAAGGTCATCGTCGATGATTTGACCTATTTCAACGAGCCCGATTACCAGAACGGGGTTATCGCGCAGGCGATCGAGCAGGTCGAAAAACAAGGCGTCATTTATGTTTCCTCGGCCGGGAACGAGGCACGAAACGGCTTTGAGACCAAATGGCGCGACAGCGGCGTCATCGGCCCCGACGACGAGCACCTGGCCCAGCTCGACACCGGCTCGACCCCGCAATTTCTGCGCATCATCATCCCCGACGGGGTCACCGTCACGATTGCCGCGCAATGGGACGAGCCGGCATTTTCGGCCGATGGGGGGGCCCACTCGGCCAGCGACGAAGATTTGTTTCTCTACAATGCTTCCGGCAAAAATCTGCTCGCCGAAAACATTGAGAACAACGCCACCAAGACGAGCGACCCGACCACGCTGATCCAATACACCAACACCAGCGGTGTGGCGCTGGCCGCGAATATCGCGCTCGGCCATTTCTCGGGTCCCAAGCCCGGCGACATCAAGATCATCGTCTTCGACGACGGCGCCGGCACGACCGTCGCCCGCTCGCCGCTAAACAAAAACAACGGGACGATCTATGGCCATCACGCCGCACCCGGATCGCTCTCGGTCGCTGCGGACGACTATTCGTTCGTATACCAGAACGGCGTCTTTCCGGAGGTCGAGCCCTATTCTTCGGCCGGCCCAACGAAGCTTCTGTTCGACGACGCCGGCAACCGGCTCGCCGCGCCGGTCATTCGCAGCGGCCCGACGGTCACCGGCATCGATGGCGGCGACACCGGCTTTTTGGGCGTCGACACCGATGGCGACGGGTTTCCGAACTTTTTTGGGACCTCGGCGGCCGCGGCATCGATCGCTGCCGTCGCGGCGTTGCTGGTGCAGGCGGACCAAACCCTCACCAACACGGATATCCGGAATATCCTGCGTGATTCGGCGGCCGACGTGTTCTCCGACCCCGGCACCGCCGCTGGTCCGGATCGGCTGACCGGCACCGGCGTCGTCAATGCGGCGGTTGCCGTTGGCGAAGCGGTCACTCACACCTTCACGGTGCAGCCCGGCGAGGTACGGTTTCTCGGCACCCATGAAAACGACGTGTTTGCGTTCGACAATCTGGTGTTTGGCGAAAAGCGGGGCGTCCTCGTGCGCGGCAAATTGGTCGCGGCGGACCGGATCAACGGTGGCGCCGGCCTTGATGCGTTGCGCCTCGACGGCGCCTACACCGGGAAAAACGCTGTCGTTTTTGGCCCGAAGACGATGGTCAATGTCGAGCGCATCGATCTCGGCGCCGGGTTTGGCTATTCGCTGACAACGGACGACGCCACCGTCGCGAAAGAAAGGATGTTGACGGTCGATGGCTCGGCCTTGGGTTCGAGCGACCGCCTGGTGTTCGACGGCGGCGCCGAGACCGACGGCCGCTTTGTCCTGACCGGGGGCGCCGGTCGCAATGTTCTGACCGGTGGCGCCGGCCGCGACACGCTCAGCGGCGGGCGCGGCAATGATACGCTCGACGGCGGCATCGGCGCCGATAGGATGCGGGGCGGTGTCGGCAACGACACCTATGTCGTCGATAATGTGCGCGATACGGTCGTCGAGAGCCGCGGGAACGGCGTCGATACCGTAAAAACCACTCTCGCGCGCTACCGGCTCGGGGCAAACCTCGAGAAACTGACCTATGCCGGGACCCGCGATTTTGTCGGCACCGGCAATGCCCTCGCCAACACGATCACCGGCGGTTCCGGCAACGACACGTTAACGGGAGGCGGCGGCAAAGACACGCTCAACGGCAAAGGCGGCAACGACGCTTATGTCGTGAACAATGCCGGTGTGCGGGTGATCGAAGCGGCGAGCCAGGGGATCGACACGGTCAGAACGACGTTGCAGCGCTATAGGCTCAGCGCCAATGTCGAGCAGCTCGTCTACACCGGCAATGCCGATTTCAGCGGAACCGGCAATCGGCTCGCCAATGTGATTATCGGCGGCCCCGGCAACGACCGGCTCGACGGCGGCGGCGGGGACGATCGGCTCGATGGCGGGGCCGGGCGCGACTCGTTTGTGTTCGACACCGCGCCCAATGCAAAGACCAATGTCGATCGCATCGTCGATTTCCGTGCCGCCAGCGACAAAATCCTGCTCGACCGGTCGACATTCAAGGCCGTCGGCGCCGTCGGCACCCTGATGGCGGGCGAATTTTTCGCCGGCCGAGGCGCGCGCACCTCGGAGGATCGGATCATCTATTCGAGCAGCACCGGCGTAATCAGCTACGACCCGGACGGCTCGGGCCATTTCGCGGCGACCCGGTTTGCGACGCTGTCGCCCGGTCTCGACCTGACCCACGCGAACTTTGTGATCGTCTGACTGCGCTCCGTCAGCTCGACGGGCGGGCGCGGGCCTTTGCCATGTCGATCTTGGTCGGACATGCCATGTTCGGCGGCGGCTCCTCGCCGGCGATCGGCGGCTCGGCAGTGCCGAGATCGGCGAGCAGCGCGCGCCAGCACGGATGGCGGCGCAGCAGAAACCGGCCGGCCTCTTCGGTCACCTGCAATTGCGCGGGCGTCAGGGTCCAGCGCGTCGGCACGGCTTTGGCGCGGTCGCGCAATGCCCGATGCGCCGGCGTGTCGATCGGGATCTGGTCGTAATCGACGGTGATGCCGTAGATGCCCATCCCGCCGAATTTTCCCGAGCCGGCCGCCGCGGCCTGCGCCAATTCGCCGAGCAATGCCGACAGGGCAGTCTGCGAATTTGCCGTGTTGGCGTCGATCGGCACCGAGGTCACCGCCTCGATCTGGTTGATCAGGTCCGGCTGCCGGGGCTGCTGATAGAGCTTGTTCGGCGGGTCGGAGCGGGCGTTGACGACGATAACCGCGAGCCGGCGAATCCGGCCTTCGTTGATCGCCCGCAACACGCCGGCGTCGTCGTAAGGTGCAATCAGCGCCGTGCGCAGCGACTGGGTCCCGAGATTGTCGGCGAGCCCGCCGTCGAGAAAATAGAGATAGTCGATGTCGCGAAACGCCCCTTTCCCATGCCGCAAATCGTTGGTGTAGCGCGCGTCGCGGTATTCCGGCAGGTTCAGATAGGGCGTGTACGGGTTCGACAAATCGCTCGCGACCCAGCCGTCGCTGCGCACGCGGCCCCGACAGCCCACCGAATAATTCTGGAATGAAACCGGCGTCAGCAGGATCGGAAACGCCGCCGAGGCCGCGACCGCGCTGGCGATCGGCAGAGTGTCGTATTTCGAGCAGACATCGTCGAAGCGGCGCGGCACCATCGCAAAACTCTGCCCGCCGGCCATGTCGGTCGCATTCAGCACGATATAGGGCTCGCCCGGCTGGTTCAGCGCGGCGAGCGGCTGGTTGTGGAAGAGGCGATCGTTGAACAGCCTTTCGAGCTCCTCGATCGCCGTCACCTTGCCGGTCACCAGGCTGAACCAGGTGACCGGGTTCACCACGTCGAGCTCCAACGCCTTCATATTGTCCTCGACGAGGAAACCGCTGCGCAGCGCGTCGAGGTCGCCGTCCCAGTCTTTGGGGCCACGGCGGTGCAGGCCGAACCACGCGGCAGTGACGCTGCCGCCCGACACCGACGACACCAGCTTTACGTCCTCGGTCAAGACATGGCGGCCGTCGGCGGCGAGGTAGCTCGTCCCCGCCATCTCGCGCAGCACCGCCTCGGCCAATGCCGCCGCCCGCGAGCCGCCGCCCGAAAAGGTCATCAGAATGACCGGCCGGTCCGGGCTCGCCGGATCGATCGTGCGCCGGTCGGGATTGGCATCGCCGGCCTGCAGCGGGGTGTTTTCGAAATGTGCGCCCGCGCAGCCGGCCAGCAGGCACAAAATCAGCAGCCATCCCCTGCGCATGACGCCGCCCTCCCTAAACCTTGTCGAAGCGGATCGGCAGCGGGCTCCCCGGCAATGTGCCGCTGACCACGCCCGACCAGGAAGGCGGCGCATATCCGCTGCCCGACAGCGAAATGACGTAATAATTCGCCGGCAGGGTCAGCACCGTTTCGGTCTCGCCGACGACATCGCCGTTGGCGATGACATCGCGCACATCGTTCGGGTCAAAGCTGACGCGAATATATTCCATCTCGGCGCCCCTCCCGGTTGCGCGAGCTTAACCAAATGCGGCAGCTGCACCAATCCGGCTTGTCGATGGATTTAGGCGGGGCATATGAAAGGCATGCTCCGCAAAGAAGGTCTCGCCCCCTATGCGTCGCGGGCGGCGGAGAGCCGCGGGCGGCTCCATCCCGAGCCAGAGCATCGGGTGCGCTCGGCGTTTCAGCGCGACCGCGACCGGATCGTCCACTCGACCGCGTTTCGCCGGCTGACCCACAAGACCCAGGTCTTTGTCTATCACGAGGGCGACCATTACCGGACCCGCCTGACCCACAGCCTCGAAGTGGCGCAGATCGCCCGCACCGTGGCCCGCGCGCTGGGCCTCGACGAAGATCTGGCGGAAACCGTGGCGCTCGCCCACGATCTCGGCCACACCCCGTTCGGCCATGCCGGGGAAGAGGCGTTGAACGCCGAGATGGCGGCGTTCGGCGGCTTTTCCCACAACGGCCAGACTTTGCGCATCTTGACCCGGCTCGAGCGCCGCTATGCCGAGTTCGACGGCCTCAACCTGACCTGGGAATCGCTGGAGGGCGTGGTCAAGCACAACGGCCCGCTCGTCGGCCCCGGCATCGAACGCGAGGTGCCGCCTACGATCGCCGAATACGACCGCGTGCACCCGCTGGGCCTCGACACCTTTGCCGGCGCCGAGGCGCAGGTCGCGGCCATCGCCGACGACATCGCCTACAACAACCACGATATCGATGACGGGCTGCGCGCCGGCCTCTTTGCCGTTGCCGATTTGGCGGAGGTGCCGCTCGCCGGTCCGGTGTTCCGCGACGTCGCGGCGCGCTATCCCGGGCTGGAGGAGCCGCGGCTGATCCACGAATCGATCCGCCGGATGATCGACCATATGGCCGGCGATCTGATCGTCGAAACGCGCACTCGGCTCGGCCAAAGCGGCGCGCGATCGGCCGCCGACATTCGCGCGCTAACGACCCCGATTGTCGCGTTTTCCGAGGAGATGCGCGAGAACGACCGGGCGCTCAAGGCCTTCCTGTTCGAGCGCATGTATCGGCATTACCGGGTCAACCGCATGAGCTCGAAGGCGCGCCGCGTCGTCCACGACCTGTTCGGGCTCTATCTCGCCGAGCCCGAATGCCTGCCGGGCGAATGGCGCGGTCTCGCCGCCGGCCCCGGCGACCCGCAGACCGCGCGAATCGCCGCCGACTACATCGCCGGCATGACCGACCGCTACGCCCTCGACGAGCACCACCGCCTGTTCGACACTTACGCCCCGATGTAACGCCCGCGAACGATGTTATCGCCGCAGATTTGGAAAATCGCTCATCTGACCCCAAAGCCTTGCAATTTCCGTCTTGCCCGGACTTGATCCGGGCACCCACGTCTTAACGCGGTGCGGCGAAACCGTTGGAAGTGTGGATGGCCGGGTCGAGCCCGGCCAAGGCGATTGGGAAACCCGGCGATACCTGAATGACCAATATTTTTCATGATGTGCGGCGGCTGGTGCTGGCGGCGATCGACGATCTCGTGGATCGCGGGGTGGTGCCGGCGGGGCTCGATTTGGCGCGGGTTGCAGTCGAGCCGCCGCGCGACCCGACCTATGGCGATCTGGCGACAAATGCGGCGATGGTGCTGGCCGGCGCCGTCAAGCGGAACCCGATGGCGCTGGCCGAAGAACTCGTCGCGGCGCTCAGCGAGCACGAGTTGGCGACCGGCGATTACCGCGGCCGGGGCCTCGGCGCCGCCGCCGCGCGGCCGGGCTTTTTGAATATTCGCCTGGCGCCCGAGGTCTGGCATGCGCAATTGCGCGCCATCCTCGAGGCCGGCACGAGCTTTGGCGATTCCGCGGTCGGCGCGGGCGAGCGGGTCAATATCGAGTTTGTCTCCGCCAACCCCACCGGGCCGATGCATGTCGGCCACGGCCGCGGCGCGGTGGTCGGAGACGCGCTCGCGGCGTTGCTGGATAAGGCCGGGTATCGGGCCGAGCGCGAATATTACATCAACGATGCCGGCGCCCAGGTCGATGTGCTGGCCCGCTCGGCCTATCTGCGCTACCGCGAGGCGCTCGGCGAAACGGTCGGCGCCATTCCCGAAGGGCTTTATCCCGGCGAATATCTGATCGAGACCGGTCGGGCGCTGGCCGAGCGCGATGGGCCGAAATGGCTCGGAAGGCCGGAGAGCGAGTGGCTCGAACCGGTGCGCGATTTTGCGATCGCCGAGATGATGGCGTTGATCCGCGCCGATCTCGCGGCACTCGGCGTCGGGCATGACGGCTTTGTTTCCGAGCGCGCCTTGGTCGAGGCCGGCGCCATCGACCAGTCTCTGGCCGCGCTCGCAGCGCGCGGGCTGATCTATACCGGTGTCCTCGAGCCGCCCAAAGGCAAGCTCCCCGATGATTGGGAGCCGCGGCCGCAAACCCTCTTTCGTGCAACCGAATTCGGCGACGATGTCGATCGGCCGCTCAAGAAATCGGACGGCTCCTGGACCTATTTCGCCGCCGACATCGCCTATCACCGCGACAAGTTCCGGCGCGGCTTCGCCAATTTGATCGATGTTTGGGGCGCGGACCATGGCGGCTATGTCAAGCGTATGCAGGCCGCGGTCAAGGCGGTGACCGGCGGTGAGGCGACGCTCGACGTCAAGCTCTGCCAGCTCGTCAACCTCTACGACAAGGGTGTGCCGGTGCGCATGTCGAAACGCGCCGGCACCTTTGTCACCTTGCGCGAGGTCATCGACGAGGTCGGCAGCGACGTCTTCCGCTTTATTATGCTGACCCGGCGGAACGACCAGGCGCTCGATTTCGATTTTGCCAAGGTCACCGAGCAATCGCGCGACAACCCGGTCTTTTATGTGCAGTACGCCCATGCCCGCGCCGCCTCGGTCATGCGCCACGCGGCCGAGGCGTTTCCGGGCGACGACCTCTCCGACGCCGCACTCGCCGAGGCGCCGCTCAGCCCGCTCGCCGACCCGGCGGAGCTCGCGCTGATTCGCCGGCTGGCGGCCTGGCCGCGCCTCGTCGAGAGTGCGGCCGAGGCGCACGAGCCGCACCGTATCGCCTTCTATTTGCAAGAGGTCGCGGCCGAGTTCCACATGCTCTGGAACAAGGGCAAGGACGAGGCGGCGTTGCGCTTTATTCTCGCCGACGACCCGGCGCTGAGCCGCGCCCGGCTGGCGCTGGTGCGCGCCGTCGCCATCGTCATCGCCTCCGGCCTCGCCGTGATCGGTGTCGTGCCGGTCGAGGAGATGTAGCCATGTCGTACCCTCTTGGGTCGGCCGATCCCGAGCAGCACACCGGCCTCTACGCCGAGCCGCGCGAAGAAACGCCGCCGCAGTCGCGACGGCTCTTGACGATCGCCGTCGGGCTCGGGGTCATGGTGCTGTTCGCTGGCGGCTTGTGGCTCGCCTATGTCGCCGGCACCCGCCATGCCGGCGGCGGAAGCGCGGCCGACGTGCCGCTGATCCGCGCCGATGCCCGGCCCGACAAGGTCAAGCCCGACAAGCCCGGCGGCATGCAGATCCCGGACCGCAACATGCTGATCTATGGCGAAGACCGGAACATGGTCGAGCATTTGCTGCCGCCGCCGGAGCAGCCGATGGCGCGGCCGGCGCCGCCGCCTGCTCAGGCCGCCGCGCCGCCGCCGCCCGAGCCGGTTGCGGCCCCCGAAGCCCCTGCTTCGCCATCGCCGAAGGCCGCTCCCGCGCAGAAGGCCGGAGCGTCGTCCGGCATCGCGTCCGTCAGAAAACCCGAGTCAGGGCGGGCGTCTCCGGTCAAGGCCGGCCATGTGCGGCTCCAGCTTGCCGCAGTCCGCAGCGAAGAAGTCGCCCGCCGCGAATGGGACCGGATCAAGCGCAAGAACCACGACCTCCTCGGCAATCTGACGGCCTCGGCGATCCGCGCCGATCTCGGCGACAAGGGCGTCTATTATCGCATCCAAACGGCACCCGTCGGCGACCTCGCCGCCGCCGACCGCATTTGCGGCGCGCTCAAAGAACGCAATGTCGGATGCATCGTTGTCCGATGAGCCGGCGGGCTCCTCGGGCAACAGACGGAAGCCGGTCGTTTTCGGCTGCGCCGGCGAAACGCCGAGCCCGGCCGAGCGGGAGTTTTTCGCGGCCGTCCAGCCTCTCGGCTTTATCCTGTTCCGGCGCAATTGCCGCGAGCCCGACCAGGTCCGCGATCTCGTCGCAGCGCTGCGCGATTGTGTCGGGCGAGAGGATGCGCCGGTCCTGATCGACCAGGAAGGCGGGCGGGTGGCGCGGTTGCAGCCGCCCCATTGGCGCCGCTATCCGTCGGCGGCCGAAATAGCCGCTTTGCCCGACCCGCTCGCAGAGGAGGCGGCGCGGCTCGGCGCACGGCTGATCGCCGACGATCTCGGCCGGCTCGGCATCACCGTCGATTGTCTGCCGGTGCTCGACCTGCCGGCGGCCGGCGCCGACCCGGTGATCGGTGACCGCGCTTATGGCGGCGATCCCGACCGCGTCGCGCGCCTCGGCCGCGCCGTCTGCGACGGGCTGATCGCAGGCGGCGTGCTGCCGGTTCTGAAGCACATTCCGGGGCACGGCCGCGCCCAAATCGACAGCCATCTCGCATTGCCGGGCGTCGCGGCTTCGCACGACGAGCTGGCATGCACCGATTTTGCGCCGTTTCGCGCGCTCGCCGCTATGCCTTGGGCGATGACCGCCCATATCGTCTATATGGCAATCGATCCGACAGCGCCGGCAACCCAATCGAAACGGATGATCGGCGACATCATTCGCGGCGAGATCGGCTTTGACGGTGTCCTCATTTCCGACGATTTGTCGATGCACGCCTTGGGCGATGCTTTGCCCGAGCGGGCCGGCCGCGCGCTCGCCGCCGGCTGCGATCTGGTGCTGCATTGCAACGGCCGGCCCGACGAGATGGCGGCGATCGTCGAGACCATGCCGCCGATTTCCTCCGCCACGGCGACGCGGCTTGCCCGCGCCGAAAGTGTGCGGCGGCCACCCGGCGAATTCGACCGCGGCGCTGTGGAAAAGCGCTTCGACCTGCTGATGGCGGCGGTGCGGCGATGAGCTCGATAATGGCGATGCTTTACGCCGCCAGCACCTGGGTATTGCCGGTCGTCTTTGCCGTGACCTTGCACGAGGCGGCGCACGGCCTTGTCGCCTATCGCTGCGGCGACGACACCGCCTGGCGCCTGGGCCGCGTCACCGCCAACCCGCTCAACCACATCGACCGGTTCGGCACGATCCTGCTCCCGGCGCTCCTGATCCTGGTGCGCTCGCCGTTTCTGTTCGGCTATGCCAAGCCGGTGCCGGTCAATTTCGGCCGGCTCAACAATCCGCGGCGCGACATGGTATGGGTGGCGCTGGCCGGCCCGGCGACAAACGTGCTGCTCGCGATCGTCTCGTCGCTGTTGTTTTACGGGGTTGTCTTTATCCCGCCGAGCCCGGCCGAGTGGATCGGCGCCAATCTCGTCCATTCGATCCAGATCAACGCCGTCCTGTGCGTCTTCAATATGCTGCCGTTGCCGCCCTTGGACGGCGGGCGGGTTGCGGTCGGGCTGCTGCCGCGGCCATTGGCGTTTCGCCTGGCGCAGGTCGAGCGCTTCGGGATCCCGATCCTGTTGCTGTTTTTGTTCGTGATCCCGATGCTCGGCGAGCAGGCCGGCCTCGACCTCAACATCCTCGGCAGGGTGATCGGCGTGCCGACCGAAATGCTGATCCGCTTTGTGCTGACGATCACCGGGCAGACCTGACGAGCATGGACCCCGTCGATCCGGCCTCCACCCTGACCCTCACCCGCATGCGGGGGAGGGAAGGGGAGGGCGCCGGCTCTCGCCAAGGGCATGAGCCCGAGCAGCTGGTGTTGGCGCTCGACGGCTATGAGGGGCCGATCGATCTGTTGCTGAGCCTGGCGCGCGAGCAGAAGGTCGATCTGGGGAAAATCTCGATCCTGGCTTTGGCCGACCAATACCTTGCCTTTATCGCCGCGCGTCGGGAATTGCGGCTCGAAATCGCCGCCGATTATTTGGTTATGGCGGCCTGGCTCGCCTATCTGAAGTCGCGCTTGCTGTTGCCGCAGCCGCCGGATGATGACGGCCCCGACGCCGAGGAGATCGCCACGGCGCTCGGCCATCGGTTGAAGCTCTTGGAGGCGATGCAGATTGCCGGGCGGCGGCTGATGGCCCGGCCACAGCTCGGCCGCGACTTTTTTCTGCGCGGCGCGCCCGAAGGTGTGGCCGCGGTCGCCGTGCCGGTTTGGCAGACCCGGCTTTACGATCTCCTCGGCGCTTATGCCGAGGGGGTGCGCCGGCGCGAGACCGCGGTCTTGCGGATCGAGCCGTCGGCGTTTCATTCGATCGACGCGGCATTGGAGCGGTTTGCGTGGTTTCTCGGCCGCCTGCCGCAATGGCGCGAGCTGGCGCGGTTTTTGCCCGACGAGCCGGGCGGCCCGGAATTGCGCCGCTCGGCCTTGGCCGTGACCTTTGCCGCAGCGCTCGAGCTGGCCCGCGACGGCCGGATCGAATTGCGCCAGGACCGCGCCTTTGGCCCGATCTGGCTGCGCAGCCGCGCGCTCGGGGCGCGAGCGCGATGAGCGCGGGCAGACAGCAGCAGCTGCGCCTCCTCGAGGCGCTGCTCTTTGCCGCTGCGGAGCCGCTGGGGGAGGAGACGCTCACCGCCCGGCTCGGCGCCGACAGCGATGCAACGGCGCTGTTGGCCGAGCTGGCCGAGAGCTATGCCGGGCGTGGGATCAATCTCGTCCGCCTCGCCGGCGGCTGGGCGTTTGCAACGGCACCCGACCTCGCCGACAAATTGCGGGTCGAGCGGCCGATGCCGCGCGCGCTGTCGCGGGCCGCGGTCGAGACGTTGGCGGTCATCGCCTACCACCAGCCGGTCACCCGCGCCGAGATCGAGGAAATCCGCGGCGTCGCGCTCGGCAAAGGCACGCTCGACATTCTGATGGAAGCGGGCTGGGTGCGGCCGCGGGGCCGGCGCGCGACGCCCGGCCGTCCGCTCCTCTGGGTGACGATGCCCGATTTTCTCGCCCATTTTGGTCTCGACAGCCTGCGCGACCTGCCCGCCGTGGACGAGCTGCGCAGCGCCGGCCTCCTCGACCTGGCCCCCGCCGCGCTCGGCACCGGCGCGGGCGAAGCGCCGCAAGACCCGTAGACGTCGGCGCGCCGCCAGCGGCGGGAAAGCGGATGGTGGGGGTCGAGGCGATTTTGACCGCGATGCAGGCCGAGATGGCGACCAAAGAGGACCTCGCCGGCGCCGCCAAGAATGTCGATGTGACGATGCTGGGACGACAGATGCAGGAACTGCTCGCGATGAAGGACGATGTCACGGTGCTGACCGCGATCACCCAGCGTCATCGATAACACGATGACCCGGCAAATGAGCGACGTGCTGACCGAGGTTCGGGCCGAGCATGGCCGGATGGACTGGCTGCTCAACCGAGTGCGGGCGCTCGAGGAGGGACAGTTCCCGAGCCCGGACGCTGACGCCTATCAAGCGAGCGGCTTGCCGAGCCGGCCGGCGAGATCCTGGATGAACTGCCAAGCGACGCGGCCGGAGCGCGCTCCGCGGGTGATCGACCATTCGTTGGCTTCGGCGTCGAGCCGGTCGGGCGGAAGGTGGAGCCCGTAGCGTTCGGCATAGCCGCGCACGATCGCGTGATAGGTCGGCTGATCGACATTGTGAAAGCCGAGCCACAGCCCGAACCGGTCAGAGATCGACACCTGCTCCTCCACCGCCTCGGCGGGGTTCACTGCCGTCGAGCGCTCGTTGTCGATCATGTCGCGCGGCATCAGGTGGCGGCGGTTGGAGGTGGCGTAGAGCACAACGTTTGGCGGCCGGCCCTCGATGCCGCCTTCGAGCACCGCCTTCAGCGATTTATAGCTCGTGTCGTGCTGATCGAACGACAGGTCGTCGCAGAACAGGATGCACCGCCGCGAAACCGGGCGCAGCAGCGCCAGTAGCCGCGGCAGGCTCAAGATGTCCTCGCGGTGGATTTCGACGAGGGCTAGGGCGTGCGGTGTTTTGGCGTTGACGGCGGCGTGGGCGGCCTTGATCAGCGAGCTCTTGCCTGTGCCGCGCGCACCCCAAAGCAAGACGTTGTTGGCCGGCAACCCGGCAGCAAACCGCTCGGTGTTGGCAAGCAGGATGTCGCGCACCCGGTCGATCCCGCGCAACAGTTCGATTTCGACGCGGTTGACCGTGTCGACCGGCTCCAGCCCCAGGCGGTCGGCGTGCCAGACAAAGGCGTCGGCGGCGTCGAGGTCGGCGGGCGGCGGCGCTGCCGGCGCCAGGCGTTCGAGCGCATCGGCAATCCGCTGCAACAGCGGCGTCAGATCGGGTTCGGTTGTCACGTTGGCGCTAAAATTTCGGGATGCAGGGTGCGGACCCTACCATGCGGCCGACGGCACACGAAATGAGCGCGCCGGCCCCATTGCTCTTTAACCGGGCATCGCGTACCAATGGCTCGCCGTGGCGCCGCCTGAGCGGCTGCGGCGGCTCATGCTCGCGGGATGCTGCTCGATGCTGATTTCCACGGCCTACGCACAAACGACGGGCCTGCAAGGGTTGTTCGACAGCCAGAACGCGCTGCAGTTTCTGCCGCTGGTGCTGATCTTTGTCGTCTTTTACTTTCTGCTGATCCGCCCGCAGCAGCGCAAGGCCAAGGACCATCGCGCCACTCTCGCGGCCTTGCGACGCGGCGACCGCGTCGTCACCGGCGGCGGCATCATCGGCACCGTGGTGCGGGTAGAAAGTCCGGAAGAGGTGACCGTCGACATCGCCGAAGGTGTACGCGTGCGCGTCGTGCGCAGCACGATCACGAGTGTTCTCGCCAAGCCCGACCCGGCCGCGACGCGCGAAGCCGCCCGTCAAAAAGACCAGGCCCGTGCCAAAGTGGAGAGCAAGGAGTGAGGCGATAGAACAGATGCGTGGAGCGGCTGCTAAATAGGCCAATGGGGCGAAACGGCGCAGCCCGCGCAAACGAGCCTGCGATGGGGCCTGCGGCGCCGGCTCTGCGCTACATCATCCGCTCGTCCAGGCCGATCAGGTTGAGCGGGGTTTCGCCCAAAAGCGCACGGCGGCAATTGGCGACGGCGCGGCGCAGCGAAACATCGCGCCATACCCCGCCACCGGCGGAATTGTGCGGCGAGCCGATCACATTCGGCAGGTCGAGAAACGGGTAGCCCATCGCAAACCGCCCGTGACGCACCGGCTCGATCCACCAGGCGTCAATGCAGGCGGTGAAATGCCGGTGCGCCCTCAGATGCTCGTAAAGGGCGGTCTCGTCGACGATCTCGCCACGCGCGACATTGACCAGGATCGCATCCTTTTTCATCAGCGCGAGTTCGGGCGCGCCGATGATGCCTTCGCTGGTCCGGGTCAATGCCGCGGCGACGACCAGCAGATCGGCGGCGCCCAGCATTTCGTGCAGCTGGTCGGGTGTGGCGATCCAATCGACCGGCTCGTCGCTCGCCCCGCGGCGGTTGATCGCATGGACCCGCATTCCAAAGGCGCGCACGAGCCGCGCGGTGGCAACGCCGACCGCGCCAAAGCCGAGAATGCCGCATATCCCGCCGCGCAGCATCCGGTTCTTGCTGCGCTGGTTGAATTCGCCGTGCCGCAGGTTTTCGTGCTCGACAAAGAGCCGCTTTGCCGCCGCCAGTGCCATCGCCACGATGTGCTCGGCCATCGGCTCTGCCGAGGCGCCGCGATTGGCGGCGATCGGCAGGCCCGGCGGCAAACCCTTTAACGGGATCCAGTCGATGCCGGCGGTGGTGAATTGCAAGAGCCGCGCGCCGGCGATCAGCGGCAGCTCGGACGAGCTCAGCTCGACCGCGGTGTTATAGGCGAGGAGGGCCGCCGCCCGCCGCAGCGCCGAGGCACGCTCGCCCGCGGCGAGGTCGTGCAAATAGACGACCGGTCCCGCATCGCCGAGCTCCTCGGCGAGGATTGCCCGGCTGCGGGGGCTCAGCTCGTAGGTGACGACGAGGGGACCCGATGCCATCAGTGGCCGATGATGATGTCGACGCGGCGGTTGAAGACCGAGGGGTCGCTCGATCCGGTCTGGCCGATCGGCTGCTCCTGGATGATCGAGCGGGTGATGCCGTCCGCCTCCAATTCGTCGGCGACGATCGAGCTACGCGTCTGGGCCAGGTATTTATTGGTGACCGGGGTGCCGGTGGCGCTCGCCCTCGCCTGCACGGTAATCGTCTTGGCGCCGACCGCCCTCGCTTCCTTGGCAGCGCGGGCGATCGTCGTCTTTGCCCGCGGCGAGAGATAAGCGCTGAATTCGTTGAAATAAACGAGAAAGCGGGCGGCCTTTACGGCGGCCGGGGCCGGCGCGGTCTGGGCCTGCGCCACGCCGGAAACCGCGAGCGTCACAGCGAGCAGCACCAAAGAGCAAAACCTGCCGAACCGGAAATTCATCGCGTTCCCCTGCCGCCGATCATGCCGATGGGCCGAGTGTATGCTGGTTTGCCGCCGCATCCGCAAGATGGCGTTGGGCGGATCAGAGGCTCGGCCCCTCGGCGTCGCCGGTTCCCGGGTTTGGGTCTTCGGC
Organism: Allostellaceae bacterium; assembly: GCA_036404275.1. Lineage (GTDB taxonomy): Bacteria > Pseudomonadota > Alphaproteobacteria > ATCC43930 > CGMCC-115725 > AP-15. The sequence continues at coordinate 3,438 of DASXAM010000314.1, read as the reverse complement.
CATCCAGGATTGCAGCAAGGTATAGGCCACCGCCAACACCACCGGGCCGAGAAAAATGCCGACGAGGCCAAAGGCGATCAACCCGCCGATCACGCCGGCGAGCAGCAGGATCAGCGGCAGGTGCGCGCCTTTGCGGATCAGCAGCGGGCGCAACACGTTGTCGAGGCTCATCACCAGGAGCGACCAGACGAGGAGAAATGTCCCCCAGCCCGGCTCGCCCCGCCAATAGAGCCAGATGATCGCCGGGACCAGCACCGGACCCGCCCCGAGCTGCGCGACGCACAACATGAACATGACTGCGGTTAGCACCGGGGCAAAGGGCACCCCGGCCACGGCGACGCCAATGCCGCCGAGCACCGATTGGACGAGTGCGGTGATCACGACGCCGAGTGCGACGCTGCGAATCGCATGGCCGGCGAGGATCACCGACTGCTCGCCGCGCCCGCCGGCGAGGCGGTGGCCAAAGCGACGGACCCCAATCGCGGCGCGCTCGCCTTCGATGTACAAAAAGGCGGCGACAACAACGGTCAACAGAAATTGGGCGACCGCGATGCCGAGCCCGCCGAGCGCGCCCAGCGCCCAGCCCGCAACGCTGCCGGCATAGGGGGCCGCCTTTGCCACCAGCTCACCTAATCCTGCCGCCGCCGCATTCTGCCAGAGCTGCACCGCCTTGGCGCCGACCAGCGGCAATTCACCCAGCCATTGCGGCGGCGCCGGCAGCCGGAACGAGCTGAGCGCCGAGACCCAGGCTACGATCCGGTCGAAATTTGCGGTGATCGTCGCGGCGGCGAGCCAGAACGGCACGACGAAAATGATCAGCAAGGTGACCGTCATCACCGCGACCGCAAGGCTGCGCCGGTTCCACAGCCGCCGCTGGACGCGCAGCATCAATGGCCAAGTCGCGACCACCAAGGTCGTCGCCCAGATGATCGCCGGCAAAAACGGCCACAAGATCCACACCGACGCCGCGATCAGGCCGGCGACGAACAGGATTGCGAGCAGCATGCGGACCAAGTCGCGCTGGTCGGCGCGAGGCGGCGGCGCCATAGGGGGCACGGGGTCGGGCGGCGCCGGCGGCGCTTCACGGCGCGCAACGGCCTCGGTCTCGGCGATCACCGCCGAGCTGCGCCGGGCGGCGTAGCGGATGCCGGCTCGGCGCAGCCAGCCCGGCATGTTTTTAGGGCGCAGCGCGGGCGCGCCGGGCGGGCGACCGGCGGTCGCCGAGGAGTGCCGCAGCAACGGTAAACAGCATGAAGATCGCGCTGCTGATAAAGATCCATTGCGGCGCGCCGCGGTCCATGATCCAGCCGAACAGCATCGGCCCGACCGTCCCGCCGAGGCTGAAGCCGATCGTGACGATCCCAAAGGCGCGCCCGATCGCACCCGCCGGGGCGGCGGCGCGCACCAGCATGTCGCGCGACGGCATGATCATGCCCGACAGGAACCCGGCGAGACCCATCAATCCGACCAAGGGTGCGGCGCCGAGCCCGATCGTGCCGATCGCCAGCACGATTGCGGCATTCAAGGCAAAGCCGATAGCCGCGACCTCGCCGTGGCGACGGGTCAGGTCGGCGACAAAGCCGCCGCCGAGGACGCCAAAGGCGCTCGCCGTCAGATAGACGGTCAGCGACAGATTGGCCGCGGCAAAGGGCAGCCGGTCGGCGCTCATCAATGCCGGCACCGAGAAATTGCTGATCCCGCTCGTCGATAGACTGAGCAGCACGAAAAACACCATCAAGCCGAGGATCGCCGGAGTGAAGACGGTGCCGCCCCGCGCGGCCTTCGCCTCGCTTTCCGTCCGGCGCGCCGGGGAGGTGTCGCCCTCGACCGCGGGCGCCGCGATCAGCGGCAATGCGACGAGCGGACCGACCATGCCGGCGGCGATCAAGGCACCCCCGATCCCGACCCGCGGCACCAGCACCAGCATCGACAAGGGTGCCAGCGCATTCCCGAGCATGCCGGCAAAGGTGTGGACCGAAAACGCGCGGCCGATCCGCGACGAGGCGACGCGCGCCGACAGGATCGCATAATCGGCCGGGTGATAGACGGCGTTGGCGATTCCCGAAAGACCGGCCGCGACGAGGAGCCACGAATAGCGGTCGACGATGCCGATCGAGGCGATCGAGACACCGCCGAGGCAGAGCGCAGCGATCAGCAATTTGCGCGAGCCGAAGCGGTCGGCCATCCAGCCCATCGGCAGCTGGGCGGCGACCGAAACGAGGGCGTAGACCGTCAGCGCCAAGCCAAGCTCGACAAACCCCACCCCCCAGCGCGCCTTCAACAGCGCGAACAAGGGCGGCACCACCAGCATGTGGTAGTGGCCGACAAAATGCGCCGCCGACACCAGCCCGATCGCCTGAACCTCACCGCTCCGCGCTATCCGCGGCGCAGCAAGCGTCTCGCTCGCCATTCCTCGCCCTTCACCAGGTCCCGCTGCGCCGTACCATATAGGGGCGCGGCCGCGGCCGGCAATCGATCGGCGCGCGCGCCGCGCCAGGCCCGCTTGCGGCATTGCCGCACAAGCGCCATCCTGGCGATCATTTAAGGGAGGACCGGATGGTCGCGATCAAATCCGTCGCCCATTTCAGCATCCCGGTCAGCGATGTCGCGGCGAGCACGCGTTTTTACACCGAGCTCGTCGGCTGCCGGCACCTGGCGACGGTCGGCGGCGGCAAGATGGCGTTTCTCGATGCGGCCGGGACCTGCGTGATCCTGGTCGAGCGCGAGGCGCCGATCAATCCGAAGCCCGACGACCATGGCGGCGTGCACCATTCCTTTGCCGTCGCGCACGAGGATTATCCGGCCGCACTCGCGCATCTGCGCGCCAACGGCGTCGAGATCACCTTCGAGGAGGACCGGCAGGGCGGCGTCGTCAACGGGCCGCGCGCCTATTTTCGCGACCCCGACGGCACGGTTCTCGAATTTATCGATCTGACGAGCTACGCCGGCGCCGCGAAGTAGGGGTCGTCGTCGGGCGGTGCTCGCCGTGGTCATCCACCCCGCCTGGCAGGACGGCTATCCTTTTGGTTCTCCCTCTCCGCCCCTGGGGGTGGAGAGGGTCGGGGTGAGGCGGGGGGTACCACGCGCCGGAGCCGGCCACCTCACCCTCCCCGTCGCGGTCGCGACGGGTCCCCTCCCTTTCCCCGTAGCAGGCGGAGAGGGCAAACTCGCCGGCCATACGCGTGTTGAAGCAGATCTGTATATGCCCCAGCGCTGCAGTGGGGAAGGAGCTCCGGGCATCGTCGCACGAGCACACCGCTGGGGTGTAGCGCCCCCGATCGCCACGCTATATCGTCGCCGGCGGCGCCCTCCGGCGCCCATAACAACCCCGCGAGAAGGAGGAACGACTATGGCCAACACCGTCCAGCACGTGCACATCAAGACCCGCGACCCGAAGACGACTGCGCAGTTCTACATCGACAATTTCGGCGCCTCGAT
>DASXAM010000313.1:0-21208 GCA_036404275.1 Allostellaceae bacterium | reverse complement strand
CGGCGTAGCAGGGAGACCGTGAGCCCAAAAAGCACGGGACGGGGTGCAATCGGGCATGGATAATGGCGCGGGGCACGACCTTGGAGGAGAGGACGAATGCCGTTGCCACGACAAGAGGTGGATGCGACCACGCCCAAATATCTGCGCGACAAATATGCGGTCGTCGGGGTCGGCGAGACGACCTATACCCGCGGCTCGGGCAAGACGACCCGGGCGCTCGGCACCTGGGCGGTGCGAAACGCGATCCTCGACGCCGGGCTTACCGCCGCCGACATCGACGGCATTCTCGACTATTCGGGCGGCGATTCGACCTCCGCCACCTTTATCGCCGGCGATTTGGGCATCCGCCCCAATTTTTATATGGATGTGGTCGGTGGCGGCTCGTCGACCGAGGCGCTGGTCGGCATCGCCATCGGGCTGATCGAAGCCGGCTGCTGCAAAGTCGTGGCAATTTTCCGCTCGATGAACGGCTATTCGCAGGTCCGGATCGGCGGCACCGGGGCGCGGTCGGCGACACCCGTCAGCGGCGACATGCTGCACAACCGTGCTTATGGCTGGCAGAGCGCCGGGCAGAGCTTTGCCCCGACCTTTATGCGCCACATGTACGATTATGGCACCCGGCCCGAGCAGGTCGCGATGGTAAAGGTCGCGCACAGCCACCATGCCTCGAACAACCCCAAGGCGTATTACAAAAAGCGCTACACGGTCGAGGACGTGCTTTCCAGCCGCTTCATTTGCAAGCCGCTGCATCTGCTCGATTGCTGCGTCGAGACCGACAACGCGACCTGCGTCATCGTCACTTCGGCCGAGCGAGCGCGCGATTGCCGCCATCCGCTCGTCCTGATCCGCGGCGTCGTCGGCCGTTGCAACAAGCCGAGGCTCGACATGCATTACCAGCACGGGCCGATCTCGACCGTGGCCGGGTATTATGCCGCCAAAATCCTGTGGCCTAATTCCGGGGTCGGGCCCCAGGATATCGACATTACCGGCTCCTACGACGCCTTCACCTTTACGACGATGCTGCAGCTCGAAGATTACGGCTTTTGCAAAAAAGGCGAGGGCGGCGACTACGTCTCAAGCGGGGCGATCCAGCTCGGCGGCAAACGGCCGAACAACACGAGCGGCGGCCATCTCTGCGAGGGCTACACCCACGGCATGAACATGGTCATCGAGAACACTCGCCAACTGCGGCAGGACGCCGACGATTCCTGCCCGGTTGGGCCCGACGGCAAACGCCGGCACACCTACGACTATCGCGAAGGCGGCTGCCGCCAGGTCAGGAACGTCGAGGTCAGCGCCAATCTCGGCTGGGCCAATCCGGCCACCGCTTCGTCGATGGTCATGCGCCGCGGCTGAGAAGGAGACACAACATGCCACTTCGCGCCGAATATCTCGGGATGGGGCTCTCGGTGGACGATCTCGACGTCGAGAACCTCGAATATTTCCGCCATTGCGCGGAGCACGATTTTCATCTGCAGGCCTGCGCGCAATGCGGCCGGCTGCGCTATCCGCCGACTACGGCGTGCCCGTGGTGCATGAGCCTCGACTCGGCGTGGCAACGGGTCGAGGGCAAGGGAACAGTGCATTCCTACAGCGAGGTGCACCACGCGATCCAGCCGGCGTTTCGCGACAAGACGCCCTATCTGATCCTGCTCGTCGATCTCGACACGCAAAAGGCCGAGCCGACGCCCGACGAGGCACTGCGGGTCGCCGGTAATCTCGCCACACCCGACGGCCAGTTGGCGCCGCCCGACATGGTCCGCCGGGTCGGCATCGGCAGCCGCGTGCGGATGGTATTTAGCGACGTCGCCCCCGGTTTGTCGCTGCCGCAATGGACCATCGACGAGACCGCGACCCAGCCCGTTACAGTGTGGCGCTATCCGCAGGAGTGACCGATTCCGCCGCCGCCCGGCTGGCGTGGCGCGTCGAGGAAGCCGAGCTCAATGCGTATCCGCCGGTGCGCCAGGTGTGGCTTTCCGGCTGGTTGGTGCGCTTCAGCGAGGGCGGCCCGCGCCGCGGCAGTAATTCGGCAAGCCCGCTTTTGCCCGATTGCGATGCGAGCGACCGGCTGATCAACACGGTGACGGCGCTATACCGGCGCCGCGGCTCCGCACCGCTGTTCCGCGTCCCTTCAATCATTCCCGCCGAGATCGATGAGCGCCTCGCGGCGTGCGGCTGGAGCCGCGAGGGCGACAGCTGCGTGCTTTATGGCGAGATGCGGGCGATGGCGGCCGAGACGGACCGGTGCGTGCGCCTGTCGCCGGCGCCGAGCACCGCCTGGTTCGCCGCAATGGCGCAGTTGCAAGGCCGAACCCGCGAGCAGAGTGCCGTCTACCGCCGTAACATCACGGCGATCGCGCTGCCCTCGGCCTTCGCGGCGCTTGCGATCGACGGTCGCCCCGCCGCGCTCGCCTACGCCGTCGTCCACGACGGCCTCCTTTGCTATCAATCGGTGATCACCGCTCGCGATTATCGTCGCCGCGGCTTGGCGCGTAGGATCGTCGCCGCGCTCGCCGCTTGGGGCGGCGAAAACGGTGCCATGGCGGCCTGCCTGCAGGTCGAGGCGGGCAATGCCCCGGCCCGTGCACTCTATGCCGGCTGCGGCATGACCCTCGAAATCAGCCGCTATCATTATCGCCGATCCCCGCCCGGTGTGGCAAAGTGATGAGCGTTAACGATTGCCGCCGCGCCGGCCGCCGTCCGCTGTATGATCGACGCTCGCCGCAACAACCGAAGCGAGCCGCATGCGCACCGTGGAGCTTACCCTCCCCCCGAACGAGCTGTCGCGACAGATGGCGATGATGCGGATTTGGCTGGACGAGCGGCGGTGCCAGCCTTCGGGCTTCAATTGTTGCGAGGCCGGGCGCGGCGTGGTCGTCCGCATCGACTTCAAGGCGGCCGAGCTGGCCGAAGCCTTTGCCGAGCGCTTTGGCGGTCGGGTCAACGAAGCGCTGCCGGCCTTTGCCGAGGCGGAGCTGTCTCGCGCCGGATTGTCGGCGGAGGGTTTTGTCGGCTAAAGACGAGCTCCGCCGCGCTGTCGTCTTGCGACCGACCGCTCGCGCGGTCCGGCGAAACGCGATTGGATTGGCGCGATGACGGAGACCGACGGCCGACTCGCCCGCGCCCTTTTGCTGCGGGACATCGAAGACTTTCTCTATCACGAGGCGGAGCTGCTCGACGAGCGCCGTTATGAGGAGTGGCTGGCGCTCGTCGCCGACGATATTCGCTACTGGATGCCGATGCGGCGCAACGTCAAGGTCGGCGAGCAGGAGCGCGAATTTACCCGCGCCGACCGCGACATCAATTGGTTCGACGAAGGCAAGGAGACGCTGGAGCGCCGGGTCAAGCAAATCCTGACCGGCATCCATTGGGCCGAGGAGCCGGTGTCGCGCATCTCGCACATGGTTTCCAATGTTCAGCTGCTTGACGCCGCCCCCTCGGTGGCGGACGCGGCGGAAGTTGCGGTCAAATGCCGGTTTTTGGTCTACCGCAACCGGGTCGAAACCGAGACCGACATCCTTTGCGGCAAGCGCGAAGATTTGCTGCGCCGCATCGGCGAAAGCTGGCAGATAGCCCGGCGTAAGATCATCCTCGATCAGAACGTGCTGATGAGCAAAAACCTGACCTTCTTCTTCTGAGCCGCCAGAGCTAGCCGTCCGGCATTGCGCAACTGGCGCGTTGGTTGCGCGGCTCGCGCCGGCGAGAGAATGCAAGCGGGAAACCGGAGATGTCGCCAGACGGCGTGTAAGCCGGGTTCTGTCCCGCCCGCCGCGTCGCCGCCGCGGGCGAGGATGGCCATTCCTCTGGGACGCCCGTCACCGGACGCCTCGCGCGACCGACCCGAGCGGCGGCGCGGAGGTCCGCCCGGCACCGCCGCTTGCGCGGGCAATGCCTGCCGCTCCTACTTGGTCTTGCTCCCGGTGGGGTTTTCCCTGCCGCCGCCGTTGCCGGCGGCGCGGTGCGCTCTTGCCGCACCGTTTCACCCTTGCCGCCCGGCCGGCAAGCCGACGCGGGCTCGGCGGTGTCCTTTCTGTGGCACTTTCCCTGGGGTCGCCCCCGCCGGGCGTTACCCGGCACCGCACCTCCGTGGAGCCCGGACTTTCCTCTCCCCGCATTGTGGGGAGCGGCCATCCGGCCGTCTGGCGCCAATAGATTTGGGCACCGGGGCGGCGCTGTCAAAGCCCGCCGCTCACGGCGTCGCCTCGATGCCGACCGCGGCGGCGAATTTTCGCCTGACGTTGCCGCCGAAGAGCGGGTTGACGAGCTGTGTGGTGTTGCCCGCGGTCGCCTCGACCGCGGTGGCGCACGCCATATAGGGCGAGATAAAGGTATTGTGCACCGCCTTGCGCGAGGCGACGACGAGGCAGGTCGGCGCCACTTCGAGATCCATCGCCGAGATCGTGTTGGCAAAGCTGTAGCCGTCTTCGATCAGAAGCGCCGCGCCGCCCTTGGCGCTCGCCGAGCCGGCGCCGCTGATCTTGGAAATCTGGGTCTGCTCCAAGGCAATGCCGGCCGCCCCGCCGGCCGAATCGGCGACTGCGAATATCTCGGAGCTCAGCACATAGTTGAGCTGCAACCCGCCGGCGTTCGGCCCGGTATTGGCATTGTTGACGATCAGATGGTCGATCTTGATCGAGTTTTGCGCGTCGGAGAAATCGCGGCGGCCGATCGCCACGGCGTAATGGTCGGTGTCGGCGTTGACGAACAAGGTGCCTTCTTCTTTGAAATAAAAGCACCCTTTCGGGGCGGCGGGGGTGCCGCCAGAGCAAACGATGCGCAGGACCGGCCCGGTCGTGATCCGCCGCCCGTCGAGGATCGCCCCCATCGAGATCAGCCGAAACCCGGTATCCGCCACCTTCCGGTAATCGACAACGAGAGGGCGGCTGAGCCGGTAGGTGCCATGCGGCAGCATCAACGGCGCGTCGGCGGCAATCGCCGCATGGACGGCGTTTTCCAGCGCTGTAGTGTCGTCGCTCTTGCCGTTGCCGAGCGCACCATAGCAGCGCGCGTTGACCCACGGCCCGCCGGTGCAATCGGCCTGGCCAACCGGTGCCGCGCCCCATGCCGCCGAGCCCAAGAACGCCAGAGAGGCTAACACCAGGAATGCGAGGCGAAAACGGCCGGCACGGCCCATGCTGTCCCTCCCTTGCGGCATCGCCGCTACCCGATAAGAGGGTATATCAGGAACATTACGATGATGTAAAGAGATTTTACTCCTTTTATACGAAAAACTGTAAATCATGCTCGCGACGAGGGTTGCCGGCCAAAAACTCCGTGCGCCAGGATGCCGCACGCGATCAGTGCCCCGCCCGCCATCCGCGCCGCGGTCAGCCGTTCGCCCAGCACCGAAATGCCGATTGCGACAACGGTGACGAGCTCGGTGTTGGCGATGATCGCATAGCTGGCGGGGCCGAGCCGCGGAACGCTGTAGCTGAAGAGGGTGACGGTCAGCGCACCCGGCCCGAGCGCGATGACCAGCACCAAAAGCCAAGTGCCGGGTGCTGCCGGCAGGTCGAGGCCGAAATAGAGGCTGGCCCCGCCAAAGCTGAGCGCCAGCCCGAGATAGAGGTAAATCGCGCCGATCAAGGGCGGATGCCGGCGCATCAGCACCGAGTTCGCGGCGAGGTAGAGGGCGTAGATCACGGGTGCCGGCAGGATCCACATCAGCCCCCGCGCATCGAGACCGCCGCTGAGCCCCGGCAGAGTGATGAGCCCGGCGCCGATCATGATGACCGCGACGCAGGCCGCCGCGCGCCGCCGGATCGGCCGCTCGAACACGAGCCGGTCGAGCACCAGCGTCAGCGCCGGATAGGTGTAGAACAACAGGATGGCAATGCTGCTGTCGAGGGTGTGGAGGCTCTCCCAAAAGCACAAGGTCTGTCCGGCGCCCAGGGTCGCCCCGACCGCTGCGATCCGCCAGGCGCCGCTGCGCCACGCGGCGCGAACATCGTGCCCCGCCAATGCCGAGGCGGCAAAGAGCGGCGCCAGCGCCAGCCCGTAGCGCCAGACCAGCATCGATGTCGCATCGATCCCGTCATTGTAGAGCCGGATGACGAGGAGCGGCATAAACCCGACCATGACGCTGCCGCCGACCGCCGCCAGCGCCGGGCGCAATGCCTGCGCCGGACGCGCCGAAGATCCCGGCGCGCCCCCCGTCCTGTCCACCGCCGCCATCCATCCCTCCGGCCGCGCCGCCCGCCGATGCCGTCGTTGAGCCGCCGGCCCGCCCCCCTATAATCGGGGCAAGCTCACCCTCTCGCCGCGCAGAAGAAAGGGGTCGCCATGCCGGTCATACTCGGAAAGGACGGCTATCGGTACGAGGTCCTCGACGGCTGGGCCAAATTGCCGCCGGGGATGGAGTTCAATGCCGATGTCGCCGCGGTCGGCGTCGATGGCAACGACAATGTCTACGCCTTCAACCGCGGCAAGCACCCGATGTGCGTCTTCGACCGCGACGGCAATCTGCTGCGCACCTGGGGCGAGGGCGTCTTCGTGCGGCCGCACGGTGTCTTTATGGCGCCCGACGGCACGATCTGGCTGACCGATGACGGCGACCATTCGGTCCGGCAATGCACGCTCGACGGCAAGGTATTGCTGACGATCGGCGTCCCCGGCAAACCGGCGCCCTATATGAGTGGCGAGCCGTTCAACCGCTGCACCCACACCGCAATGTCGCCGCAGGGCGATCTCTACATCTCGGACGGCTACGGCAATTCGCGGGTCCACAAATACACGCCCGACGGTCGGCTCCTGATGTCGTGGGGCGAGCCCGGCACCGATCCGGGCCAGTTCAACATCGCGCACAATGTGTGCTGCGACGCCGATGGCTGGGTCTATGTCGCCGACCGCGAAAACCACCGCGTCCAGGTATTCGACGGCAACGGCAAGTATGAAGGCCAGTGGAACAACATGCATCGGCCCTCGGGCCTCTATCTGGAGCCGGGTAAGGCCGGGCGCATGTATATCGGCGAGATCGGCCCCGACATGGCGGTCAATATCGATCTGCCGGGCTGCGGTCCGCGCGTCAGCATCTACGCGCATGACGGCACGCTGTTGGCGCGGCTTGGCCACGAGCATGCCGGGCTCGCCACCGGCCAGTTCATCTCGCCGCACGGCATCGCCGTCGATTCGAGGGGCGACATCTATGTCGGCGAGGTCAGCTTTACCAATTGGGGCCGCCGCGTCCGTGCCAAAGGCAAGCTGATCCCGCCCGGTCTGCGCAGCCTGCAAAAGCTCGTTCGGGTCGGATGACGTTCAGACCGGCGCCAGGCGAAACCGGCAATCGCGATCGCGGGCGATCTGGTTGACGAGGTCAATCTCCCAGGCGAGGTATTCGCGCATATAGCGCTCGCGGTCGGCGGGCCGGTCGCGGGCCGAGAGCGCCACATCGTCGGGCTCGTCGGCAAGCTTGTCGAGACCGGTTTCGAGCGGCAGCCCGGCCGCTTCCCACGCCGCGGTGCCGCCCACCAGCACCATAGCCGGCCGGCGCGAGCGCAATTCGGCCGCGGCAAAGCGGGCGATCACCCCGTCCTCGCTGGTCAAGACCAGGTCGCCCGCGGCCGGGAGCCTGCCAAGCGCATCGGCAAGCCGGGCGCGAACCGCAAACCAGGCGCCCGGAATGTGCCCTTGCCGGTGCTGCCGGCTCAGCGCCAGATCGACGATGACGGCGCCCTCCTTCGCCCGCAATTCCGCTGGCGACACGGTTTGCGGCTCATGGGCCGCCGGGAACATGAGGGTGTCGTCCGCCGGCACGCCGGTTTCCAGCTCGGCACCGACAAGGCCCTGATCGAGCACCGCCGCGTCCCAGCCCATGCGCCTGAGCCACGAGGCAGTCATGCGCGCCCTGACCCCGGTATCGTCGATGAGAACGATCCGCGCCCCCCAGACCGCGAGCCAACTGTCGGTCTCCTGCACCAATTGCCCGCCCGGCGCCATGCGCGAGCCCGGCAGGTGTCCGTTGCGGTATTCGCCCGGGTCGCGCACATCGAGCAGATAGAGCGTGCGCCGATCGGTCTCACGCTGCCATTGGGCGAGGGTGGCGGTATCGATGACCGGCACGCCATAACGCCGCGCCACCGCATCGGCCCGCGCCCGCGCGGCGGCGACCCCGTCGGCCGAGACCGCGGGGGCGCGCCGATCGGCGCCGTTGACGACGCCGAGCCCGGCCAGATGCCAGGCCATCGTGCCGTCCTTCAGCGAGACAACGCGGTTTGGCACGCCGGCGTCGATCAGCGACTGCGCGCCGATGATGCTGCGCGTGCGCCCGCCGCAATTGACGACAACAAAGGTCTCGGGCGACGGCACCAGTTCGTTGAAGCGATAGACCAATTCGGCGCCGGGCACGCTGACCGCACCCGGAATGCTGTTCGAGTGATATTCCTCATAGGAGCGGCTGTCGAAGATCACGAGCTTTTCACCGCTCCGCTGCCGCTCGGCCAATTCCTCGGCCGAGATCCACGGGGTCGCCATCTCGTGCTCGACGACCTCGGCAAAGGCCTTCGACGGCACATGGACGCCGCTGTAAATCGGAAACCCGGCCCGCTCCCAGGCGGCGACCCCGCCCGCCAGCACCGCGACAGCGCTCCAGCCGCCTTCGATCAATCGCGCCGCCGCCCGCTCGGCCAGCCCCTCGGTGTCGTCACAGACGACGATCGGCGCCGAGCGCCGAGGCAACAGGGCCGGCGCCAGCAATTCGAGCCGCGACAATGGCAGGCACGACGCCATCAGCAGATGCCGGTCGTGAAAGCTGCCCTCTTCGCGCGCATCGACAACCGCAATCTCGCCGCCATCATGCAGCCTGCCACGCAATTCCGCCGGCGTGATGCTCATTCCCGCTGCCATCCCGCCCTCCTCGATCATGTTGCAGCTTCGTTTGCACGAATTGCACGCGGGCGTCAAAGGGGCGAATCTTGATATCCCAAAACTCTTTATGATATCGTCCGAACAGCATGGCAGGAGATTGTTATGGCCGCGATCGTTATCCGCAATCTGGCGCCCGAGACTCATCGTGCGCTTCGAGAGCAGGCAGTCCGACACGGCCGCAGCACCGAGGCCGAGGCGCGCCAAATCCTCGATGAGGCAGTGCGTCCGGCGGCCAGGGTCAAGCTCGGCTCTGCGCTGGCGCAGCTGGTGCGCGAATGCGGCGGGATCGATCTCGATATTGCACGCGACAAGACCCCCGCGGAACCGATCGACCTTGAATGATTTTGCTCGACACGAATGTCGTCTCGGAGCCGATCCGCGTGTCCCCGGATGCACGGGTGCTGGATTGGCTCGATGCGCAGGTGGTCGAAACCCTGTTTCTATCGACGGTCAGCCTGGCTGAGCTGCTGCTGGGTGTCGAGGCCCTGCCGGCCGGAAGGCGACGGGCGACACTGGAAGCGAGGCTGGAAAAACAGCTCGAGGCCTTGTTCGGTGAGCGAATACTTTCGTTCGATGTCGCTGCCGCCGAGGCCTACGCGAAGATTGCCGCTCGTGCCCGCAGCGCGGGTTATGCGATCTCGTTTGCCGATGGTCAGATCGCGGCCATCGCTGCGGCGCGCGGATTGGGCGTCGCTTCCCGCGATGAGGGCCCATTCAGGGCGGCGGGCCTGACGGTGATCAACCCCTGGAATCGAGACGCCTGAGACGGCAAACTCGTTAGGAAGCCATTGCTGGAGGCGGGGATGTCGGACGGAAGGCGGGCGCGGCCGGTGCCGACGCCGGAGACGCAGCATTTCTGGGACGGCACGCGGACAGGCGAATTGCGGCTGCAACGCTGCAACGGTTGCGGCAAGGTGTATTTTCCGCCGCGGCCGTTCTGCCCGGCCTGCGCGTCACGCGATGTCGGCGTGTTTACGGCGAGCGGCAAGGGCCGGCTCTTTTCCTATGTGATCCACCACCGCCCGGTGCCGGGTTTCACCCCGCCCCACGCGATCGCCGTCGTCGAATTGGACGAAGGGCCGCGGCTGATGACCAACATCACCGGTTGCCCGCAAACCCCCGAGGCGCTGGTGCTCGACATGCCGCTCGAGGTCGCTTTCGAAAAGCTCGACGACGAAATCACGCTGCCCCTCTTCCGCCCGGCCCGGAGCTGATGCGATGAAGCCGAAATCGATCGCCATCGTCGGCGCGGCCGAGACCACGCGGCTCGGCGTCATCCCCGACATGTCGCAGATCCAATTGCATGCCGACGCGGCGCTCAACGCGATGGCCGATGCCGGGCTCAAACCCGCCGACATCGACGGGATCGCGACCGCCGGTGAGACGCCGGTGACGGTGGCGCACTATCTCGGCCTGATGCCAAAATGGGTGGACGGCACCGCGGTCGGCGGCTGCTCGTTTATGATCCATGTCCGCCACGCCGCGGCGGCGATTGAGTCAGGGCTGTGCAAGACGGTGTTGATCACGCATGGCGAGAGCGGTCGCTCCGGCATCGGCCGCACCCGCAATGTCGTCGCACCGACAAGCCTCGCCGGCCAGTTCGAGCAGCCCTATGGGCCGATGGGACCGCCGACTTTGTTCACAATCCCCGTGCTGCGCTACATGAAGACCTATGGGCTCAGCCACGAGACCTTGGCGATGGTCTCGGTCGTGCAGCGCGAATGGGCGGCGAAGAATCCGCGCGCCACCTTCAAGACGCCGATCACCGTCGATGACGTGCTGAACTCTCGGATGATCGCCTACCCGTTCCGGCTGCTGCAGTGCTGTCTCGTAACCGATGGCGGCGGCGCGCTGATCCTGGTTTCGACCGAGCGCGCCAAGGATTTCCCGACCAAGCCGGTCTACCTCCTCGGCACCGGCGAGAGCGTCGAGACGCCGATGGTCAGCCAAATGCAGGATTTCACCTCGTCACGCGCCTTCCGCGTCGCCGGCCCCACCGCCTTTGCCGAGGCCGGCATCACCCACAGCGATGTCGATCACCTGATGATCTACGACGCGTTCGCCCACCTGCCGATCTACGGCCTCGAAGATTTGGGCTTTGTCCCGCGCGGCGAGGCCGGCGCCTTTATCGCCGAGCGCAACACCGCCCCCGGCGATAACTTGAAGTTGCCCCTCAACACCAACGGCGGCGGCCTCTCCTACATGCATTCCGGCATGTACGGCATGTACGCCTTGCAAGAGAGCGTGCGTCAGATGCGCGGCATCGCCCCCGCGCAAATCGAGGGCGCCAAGATCTCGGTCTGCCACGGTGTCGGCGGCATGTTCGCCGCCTCCGGCACGATCATCATGTCGAACGAGGCGCCTTAGCCGAGCGTGAGCGCCGGGCTGCCCGGGGATGCCGACCGTCGCCATCTTTTAGGCTTCACTATCCCGCGGCCCTGACCGCCTCGAAATCGGGCACGACTTGCACGGGCTCGACGGTGCCGGTTGCCTGTGCGCTCAAAATGCGCTAGGTTGACTCGCGTAATACATCGGCTGCTCCGATCCAGCTCGGATTATCAATGAAATTATTTATTAACGCTGTCTCGGTCTTTATCGGGGCTGGCATCGATGGGTTGCGGCATGACCAGGCTTGACCGGTTGCCGGTCATGGCAGCCGCGATCGGATCCGGGCGCGATCGGCCCGGCCAGCGACAGGGGTGGCGATAGCGTGCGCGGATACGCGCTGGCCCTGGTTTTTTTCGGGCTGCTGCCCTTCATCTTCATCAAAGGGCCGTTTTTCGGCATTTTGATGTGGTTTTGGGTGTCGCTGATGAGCCCTCATCGGCTCGTCTGGGGCGGACCCTTTGCCGATCCGCCTTATGCCCTGATTGTCGCGGTCGCCACATTGCTGGCGTGGCTCCTGTCCAACGACGAGCCGAAAGCGCCACCGTGGAACAAGACCACGCTGCTGCTGTTGCTGATGATGCTGTGGATTTCCGTGACGTCGCTGCTCGGCACGGGTCCGCCGGCCCAAATCTACGACAAATGGCAGCTTACCGAAAAAATGCTGCTGATGACGATCGTAGCCTTTATGCTGACGACGACCCGTGCCCGTCTCGATCAATTGATCGTGGTATGCGTGCTGTCGGTTGCCTTTTTTGGTTTTAAGGGCGGCATTTTTACGTTGCTGCATGGCGGCGTCTACCGGGTCTACGGGCCGGAAGGCACGATGATTGGCGACAACAACGATCTCGGCGTCGCCCTGACGATGATGCTGCCGTTGCTGTTTTATCTGCGCGAGCGGTATCCTCACCCCGCCTTGAAATGGCCGATGATGGGGTTCATCGGTCTGACGGCTTTAGGGGATTTTTTCACTTATTCTCGTGGCGCTCTTGTTGCCGTGATCGCGATGGGCGCCGTGCTGTGGTTCCGCACGCGCAAAAAGATCACCATGACGATCTGGATTGCTCTCACGGCCGCAGGAGTGTGGAACTTTGCGCCGGCGGAATGGATCGACCGGATGGCGACGATTGAAACCTACCAAAAGGATGAATCCGCCGAAAGCCGTTTGTACATGTGGCAGCTGTCGTGGGAAATGGCGCGGAAGCGGCCGATCACCGGCGCCGGTTTCCATTGGTCCTTTGATCCGCGATCGGTCAACCGGCAGCTTTGGGACAGCCCTCTGCCCAAGCTGGATCGGCCGCGCGCGCCGCACAGCGACTGGTTCGAGATGCTCGGCGATCACGGCTTCCCCGGGCTTGCCATCTATATCGCGATCATCGCCAGCGCCGCCCTCGATGCCTCCTGGCTGGTGCGGCGTTCCCGCCGCCAACCGGACCTCCTCTGGGCGAACAACCTTGGCCGAATGCTGCAAGCAGCACTGATTGGGTATTGTGTCGGCGGGAGCTTCGCGACGCTGGCGACCTATGACGGATTTTTTGCGGTCGTTATTATCGCCGCGGCGGCGCGCCGCGCCCTCGCCGCCGAGCTCGCGAGCCGGCAAGCCGGTGCGGTGAACAGCGCCACCTCTATGCTCGCCCCGCGGCCGGGGCCATTGCGTCCGCAAGCGAGCGGATGACCGAACGGGAAGCCGGCAGGCCCGGCACGGCATCGCCTGGCCGCGCATCGGGAGCGGTCACACCGGCGCCGTTCCCTTAACTACGGTGCGGTGCAGGATGCGCCGGTCCCTCGCCAAATTGAAGTTGGCGACGGCGCGGTGCAGCAGGCAGCGATTGTCCCACATGACCAAATCGCCGACACGCCAGCGGTGCGTATAAACAAATTCGCGGCGGGTTGCATGCTTGAGTAAGTGGTCTAGCAGCGCCGCGCTTTCGCCTGGCGGCAGGCCCGCAATATGGGAAGCGTGGTTACCCAAATAGAGCGCCTTGGCGCCGGTGTCCGGATGAGTGCGGACCAGCGGATGCAAGACCGCCGGCCGGTCCATCATCTCGCGATATGCGGGCGCGTCCGTTTTGCCGAGGCCTGCACCCCAGCGAAAGACCACGCGCAGCCCGGCGATCCGGCGCTTCGTCGCTTCCGGGAGAGCGTTATAAGCCATTGCGGTATTGGCAAACTCCGTGTCGCCACCGCGCGGCGGCAATTCGACCGCATAAAGCATCGTCAGCATTGGCGGCACCGGATGATAGGCCTTGTCGGTGTGCCAGCGATAGTTGCTGACCGCAGAGGCAGACCGGTCGACCGGGTGGCCGCCGGCGTCGAGGTTGGAGATCACATGGGCGACGGCATATCGCTTCGCCGCCGAACCGGCGCCGCCGTGACGCTCGACTTCGCCGAAATTGCTCGCGAAGGCAAACTGCCGCTCTCTGCTCAGAGCTTGCCTGGGAAAAACGACGACATGGTGCTCGCGAAAGGCGTCGAAGATCCGCGCGCGCTCCGCGGCAGCCAACGGCTGCGACAGATCGATGCCGCTAACCGCGGCCCCGGCTGCGGCCGACAAGCGCGGACCGATCGCGCAACCTGCCGCGGCGCCGCTCGCACGGCTGCTTCGGCCCAGCGGTGGGGTTGTAATCATCAGGCCGCGACTCCCCATAGTGGTGGCGGCAGCATGGGCGTGGCGGCGCGGATCGGCAAGCGCGCCGCGTGCTGTGTCAAAAATCGGTGCGGCGGTTGCCGGAGTCTCGATCGCCGGATCGAGTCGCCGCGGGACTTTTGGGCCGGGCGGGCGTTGGTTTCTGCTCGGATCTGCGGCCGAGGCGCGGCTCGACGGCTTGCGGCAATCGTCCCTTTACGGTCGCGAGCCGGGGCCGCCGCCAGCGGCAGCAACCGTCTGCTGGCCGCCGGGCGGTGGAACGAAGGTTGCGGACCTGCGTTTGCCGCGGCAACTTTGGACCAATCGGCCTGAATTGCCGGAGACGGCTCGGGCGCTGCCGGCGAGGGTGTGGGGAAGTACTTTGATGTCACAATGGCCGACCGCGCGCCTTGCGGCGCTCGATCTGATCGGTGCGGTGCTTCGCCGTAGGCGGCCGCTCGACGATGCGATCGAAGAGAATCCGGCGATCCATCAAGTCTCGGGCCGAGACCGCGCTTTTGCCCGGCTGCTCGTGGCCACGGTGCTCCGTCGGCTGGGACAGATCGATGCACTGATCGCGCTTTGCCTCAATACGCCGTTGCCGCCGCGGGCGGCGACCGTGCACGACATCCTGCGCCTCGGCATCGCTCAGCTGTTGTTCTTGCGAACGCCCGCGCATGCGGCGGTGGCGACCAGTGTCGATCTGGCGCATGGCTGCGGCTTTCTCTCGCATAAGGGGCTTGTCAACGCGGTGCTCCGCCGGCTGAGCGTTGAAGGTGCGGCGCTGGCCGAAACGCAGGACGCCGCGCGCCTCAACACCCCGGACTGGCTATGGCATTCGTGGACCCGCGGCTATGGCGAAGAGACCGCACGTGCGATCGCGGTCGCCCATTTGCGCGAGGCCCCGCTCGACCTGACATTGCGAAACGGGGTCGATGATTGGTGCGAAAAACTGCAAGCGGTTGTGCTGCCGACCGGGACATTGCGGCGGTCGGCGGGCGGCTCGGTGATGGCATTGCCCGGTTATGACGAGGGTGCGTGGTGGGTACAGGATGCGGCCGCCGCGCTGCCGGCGCGGCTCTTCGGCGACCTCGCCGGGCGCGAGGTGATCGATCTGTGTGCCGCTCCCGGCGGCAAGACGGCCCAGCTTGCGGCAGCCGGAGCGCGGGTGACCGCGGTCGACCGGTCCGCCCGCCGCCTCGACCGGCTCGTCGCTAATTTCAACCGATTGTCTTTGCCGATCGACGCGGTGGCGGCCGATGCCCTTTCATGGCGGCCACCGAATCCGGTGGATGCAGTATTGCTGGATGCGCCATGCACCACCACCGGAGCGATCCGCCGCCATCCCGACGTGCCGCATCTGAAGCTGCCTGAGGACGTGACCCGCCTCGCGACAGTGCAGGAGAGCCTGCTGCGCGCCGCGGCCGAGATGCTGCGGCCCGGCGGCACGCTGGTCTACTGCACCTGCTCGCTCGAGCCGCAGGAGGGGGTGCAGCGCATCGAAGCGTTGCTGCGAGCTGGTGCCCCGGTTGAGCGCCGTCCGATCGATCCTGCAGAAATCGGCGCCAGCGCCGAATGGATTACCGACGCCGGCGACCTGCGCACCTTGCCGTGCCATCTTGCCGAGTATGACGGTCTCGACGGGTTCTTCTGCGCCCGGCTGGTGAAGCAGGGCGCAACCTAGGTCATCGGGAAAGACCCGCGATTCCTTCGCCACGAGGACGCCACAGGATGGCGGTGTCGGCAACAGCAAAGGCGCGGTGCGGCGTCGCGGCATGGGGATTGCCGGCACCGGCAATCGTAACATAGCTCTAAGCTCTTTGCGCCACGATGGCGGCGCCTATCGACGATATCCCGTCCGACCGGTTCCACTCAATGCCGATCACCAGTATCGCCACGGACTTTGCCGAAGATTTGCCGCCGCCGATCGCCGATGCCGGCGCCAGCGCGGCGGATATCGAGGCGTTCAAAACCGCGATCCTTGCCAAACTGACGCTGTCGATCGGCAAGGATGCGCCGGCCGCCACCGATCGCGACTGGTTTGTCGCCACCGCATTGGCCTTGCGTGACCGGGTTGTCCATCGCTGGCTCGCCGGCGAGCGGGCGAGCGTCGCCCGCGGGCGCAAGCGGGTCTGTTACCTGTCGCTCGAATTTCTGATCGGCCGGCTGCTCAACGACGTCATCGAAAATCTGCGGCTCGGCGAGGTCGTCGCCGCGGCGCTCGGCGGTCTCGGCATCGATTTCGCGCGCATCCGGGACGCCGAGCCCGACGCCGCGCTGGGCAATGGCGGGCTTGGCCGGCTCGCCGCCTGCTTTCTCGACAGCATGGCGGCGCTGGGCATTCCCGCCTGCGGCTATGGCATCCGATACGACCACGGCCTCTTCCGCCAGGTGATCAAGGATGGCTGGCAGGAAGAATTCCCCGAGCAATGGCTGTCGTTCGGCAACCCGTGGGAGTTTGAGCGGCCGGAGGTGGTCTACGACGTTCATTTTGGCGGCCGCGTCGAGCGACTGGGCTCGTCCGGCGGGCCGGAACGGTCGGCATGGCTACCCGGCGAGACCATCCAGGCGGTGGCCTTCGATACCCCGATCGTCGGCTGGCGGGGCCGCCACGTCAATCTGCTGCGGTTGTGGTCGGCTCGCGCCCCCGATCCGCTGCGTCTCGAATTGTTCAACGAGGGCGACCATGTGGGCGCGCTCTCTGAGCAATCGCGCGCGGAGGCGATCTCCAAGGTCCTCTATCCGGGCGACAATTCGCCCGCCGGCCGCGAGCTGCGCTTGCGTCAGGAATATTTCTTTGTCGCCGCCTCGCTGCAGGACCTCGTCGGGCGGCACCTGCGTGCCCATGGCGGCATCGACACGCTCCCCGCCCACACCGCGATCCAGCTCAACGACACCCACCCCGCGATCGCCGTCGCCGAGCTGATGCGCATCCTGGTCGACCGCCAGCACATGACCTGGGACGAGGCGTGGCGGATCACGCAAGCGAGCTTTGCCTATACCAACCATTCTTTGATGCCCGAGGCGCTGGAAAGCTGGCCGGTGGCGCTGTTCGAGCGGACATTGCCGCGCCATCTCGAAATCGTGCGCGCGCTGGACGAGCGCCATCGCCGCTGCGTCGCGGTGCGCGGCGAGGCCGATCCCGCATCCCTCGCTGCCATATCGTTGATCGACGAAGCGGGTGAGCGGGTGCGGATGGGCAACCTCGCTTTTCTCGGCTCGCACCGGGTCAACGGGGTTTCGGTGCTGCATACCGAATTGATGCGGCGCACCGTGTTCGCCGCATTCCACCGCCTCTACCCGGAGCGCATCGTCGCCGAGACCAACGGCATCGCCTTCCGCCGCTGGCTGCATCAGGCAAACCCGCGCCTGACCCGGCTGCTCTGCGCAGCCTGCGGCCCCGCGATTCTCGACGACCCGGAGGCGCTCGGCGGGCTCGCGGACCAGGCCGGGGATGGGGGCCTGTGTGAGCGCTTGGCCGCGGTCAAGCTCGCGAACAAGCGCGATCTGGCCCGCACCGTGCTCGAGCGGCTCGGGCTGCATCTCGATCCGGCTGCTTTGTTCGACGTACACGTCAAGCGGATCCACGAATACAAGCGCCAGTTCCTCAATCTCTTGGAGACGATCGCCCGGTGGCACGCGATCCGCGCTGAACCGGACCGGGATTGGGTCCCGCGGGTAAAAATCCTTGCCGGCAAGGCGGCGGCCGGTTATGCACAGGCAAAGCTGATCATCAAGCTTGCCAACGACATCGCGGAGCGGGTCAACAACGACCCCTTGGTCGGCGACCGGCTGAAACTCGTCTTTTTGCCCAATTACAACGTCAGCCTGGCCGAGATTGTGATCCCGGCTGCCGACCTGTCCGAGCAGATTTCGACTGCCGGCACCGAAGCCTCGGGCACCGGCAATATGAAACTGGCGCTGAACGGCGCCCTGACCATCGGCACACTCGACGGCGCCAATATCGAGATCCGCGACCGGGTCGGCGCCGACAACATGTTCATCTTCGGTTTGACCGCCGAGGAGGCGGCCGAGCGCGCCAGCAATGGCTTCGACGCCGATGCGATCATCGCCACCTTGCCCGCTCTGGCCGCGGCGGTCGCAGCTTTGGAGGCCGGCGAATTCTCGCCCGGCGACCCAGACCGTTTCGCGCCGCTGACGAGCCGCCTACGCCGTGGCGACCCTTTTCTCGTGGCCGCCGATTTTGCGGCTTACCATGCCGCCCAGCAGGCGGTCGACGAGCGCTGGCGCCGCCCCGCCGATTGGGCGCGGGCGGCCCTTCTCAACATCGCCGGCATGAGCTGGTTCTCCTCCGACCGCACGATCGCCGGCTACGCCCGCGACATCTGGAACATCCCGATCTGACCGGACTGCAGCCGGCTTGCCGAACCGCGTTCGATCGCGGAGAATCCGACAGAGAACGGGAGGAGGCGGCATGGCGGGTTACGCCGAAACCTATCGGCGGGCGATCGAGCGGCCCGAGGAATTCTGGGCTGAAGCCGCCGCAGCGATCGACTGGGAGCGGCGTTGGGACCGCGTGCTGGATGACAGCCGGCCGCCCTTCTACCGCTGGTTTGCCGGCGCTCGGCTCAACACCTGCTGGAACGCGCTCGATCGCCATGTCGCAGCCGGGCGCGGCGATCGCACAGCGCTTATTTGGGACAGCCCGGTTACCGGCCAAGTCGCGCGCTTCACCTATCGCGAATTCCGCGATGAGGTGGCCCGGCTTGCCGGCGTCCTCGCCGGGCTCGGTGTCGCAAAGGGCGACCGCGTCCTGATCTATATGCCGATGGTACCGCAGGCGGCGATGGCGATGCTCGCCTGCGCCCGCATCGGTGCGGTCCATTCGGTCGTGTTCGGCGGTTTTGCCGCGCACGAGTTGGCGACCCGCATCGACGACGCAAAACCGAAGGTCGTGCTGTCCGCCTCGTGCGGCATCGAAGGCGAGCGCATCGTCCCCTACAAGCCGCTGCTCGACGCCGCAATCGCCGAGGCCAAATCGAAGCCCGATCATTGCGTGGTGTTGCAGCGGCCGATGTGTCGCGCCGATCTCGTGCCGGGTCGCGACCACGACTGGCAGGCGCTGTTGCAGGCAGCGAAGCCCGCAGATTGCGTTCCAGTCATGGCGACCGACCCACTTTATATCCTCTACACGTCGGGCACGACCGGCATTCCGAAGGGTGTGGTGCGCGACAATGGCGGCCATGCCGTGGCGCTCCATTGGTCGCTGCGCAACATCTATGGGGTGGCGCCCGACGAGGTGTTCTGGACCGCCTCCGATGTCGGCTGGGTGGTCGGCCATTCCTATATCGTCTATGCGCCTCTCCTCCTCGGCTGCACCACGATCATGTACGAAGGGAAGCCGGTCGGCACCCCCGATGCCGGCGCCTTTTGGCGCGTCATCGCGCAGCACAAGGTGCAGGTCTTCTTCACCGCCCCCACCGCCTTTCGCGCGATCAAGCGCGAGGACCCCGATGGCCGTCTGATCCGAATGCGAGATCTCGGCAGCCTGCGCGCGCTTTTCCTCGCCGGCGAGCGCGCCGACCCGCCGACCGTAGCCTGGGCCGAGGCGCAATTGAAGATTCCGGTCATCGACCATTGGTGGCAGACCGAGACCGGCTGGCCGATCGGCGCCAATTGCCTTGGTATCGAGCAGCTGCCGGTCAAGCACGGCTCGTGCACCCGCGCCGTGCCCGGCTGGGACGTGCGCGTACTCGACGCCGAGGCTGAGGGCCGGGCGCGCGAGCTCGCGGTTGGCGAAATCGGCGCGCTCGCGGTCAAATTACCGTTGCCGCCCGGCGCCTTGCCGAGCCTGTGGCAGGCCGACGACAAATTCGTCGCCGCCTATATCAGCGCCTTTCCCGGCTATTATCAAACCGCCGATGCGGGATTTATCGACGCCGACGGCTATATCAACGTGATGACCCGCACCGACGACATCATCAACGTCGCCGGGCATCGGCTCTCGACTGGCGGCATCGAGGAGGTGCTGGCGGCCCATCCCGATGTCGCCGAATGCGCGGTGATTGGCGTTGCCGACGCGCTCAAGGGACAGGTGCCCCTCGGCCTTTTGGTATTGAAAGCGGGTATCATGCGCGACACCGCCGAGGTCGAGCGCGAGGCCGTGGCGCTGGTGCGCGGACGGATCGGCCCGGTCGCGAGCTTTCACCGGGCGCTCGTCGTCGGCGGCCTGCCAAAGACCCGCTCGGGAAAGATCCTGCGCGGCACGATGCGCAAGATGGCTGATGGCGAAGCTTATGCGATCCCGGCGACGATCGACGACCCGGCGGCGCTCACCCTCATCGGGCGCGCCCTCGCCGCCGCCGGCTACGCCGCCAAGTCGCCGGCGTAGCTCTTCATCTGATCGGTCCAGGCCGCGGTGCCTTATTGGTGGGGCAGCGGTGCGCGCCGATCGGTTCCAGCAGCTTGCCGAAGATGGTAGGAGTGCTTGTCCTTCCCTCCCCGCGTGGGGAAGCCCTTCGGATAGGGTGGATGCGCCTCGGGACCGGCTGACCAAACCCGTGAGGACACCATGATCACCAAATTCGACAGCTCCTATTACGGCACCGCCGATATGGCGAATCTCGGCTACACCGGCACGCCGATCAACGAGCGCTGCTATTCGAAAGCGGAATTGGCCAAGGCGATGCACAAAGTCGTGGCCTACGCCAAATGCATGGACGAGCGCGGCTACAACACCTTTTGGATGGCCGAGCATCATTTCCAGCCCGAAGGGACGGAGTTGATCCCGAACGTCTTGATGATGGCGATGCATTTGTGCGGCGTGACCAAGAACCTGAAGATCGGTTGCGGCTTCAACATCGTTCCGATGTGGCATCCGCTGCGCCTCGCCGAAGACTATGCGATGGCCGACATCCTGACCGGCGGGCGGGTGATTTTCGGCGTCGGGCGCGGCTATCACACTCGCGAGGTCGAGACTTTCGGCAATCCGCTGATCGACCAGAACGCCAATCGCGAGATGTTCGAGGAAGGCGTCGAGGTGCTGTTCACGGCCTTCGAAGGCAAGCCGTTCTCGCATAAGGGCAAGTACTACGCGATCCCGCCCGAGGTGCCGTATCGCGGCTATACCTTGAAGGAGATCACCCTGGTGCCGGCGCCGGAGCACCTGCCGGTCGAATGCTGGCAGCCGATCCAATCGGGCTCCGAGCGGGCTTTCGAGTTCATGGCGAAATATGGCATCAGCGGCGTGATCGGCGGCGGCTCGGCCGAGGGCGGTGCGGTCGAGCGGCACATGCTGGGATTTCAGGCGGCCTATGCCCGCCGTGGCGTCAAGCTCGAACTGGGCGAGCGGCTGGCGCTCGGCTACCAGTTCCA
>DASXAM010000312.1:0-8192 GCA_036404275.1 Allostellaceae bacterium | reverse complement strand
CCGGCCGGCCGGCATAGACCGCGAGCGCCGCTATCGTCGATTCCGGGATCGTCGATATGCTGTCATCGACAAACAGCAGCCCATCCTTGGTGCCGAGCTCCTGCTGGCGGTGCGGCAAGCCGCGAAAATCCTCGGCGGCGGCGAGGGCATCGGCGGCATCGGCCCCCAATCTTTTCGCCACCGCCACGGCGAGGCACAGATTGGACCGGTTGTGCGGTCTGGCGAGATAGGGGTTGCGCACCGGCCCGATATGCCGGCCGCCATCGAAAACATCGCCGTCGCAGGCGCGGATCGTGCACGAATCCCCGACCGGGAATTGCACCGCGAGCGCTTTGGCCGCCGCGGCCGTATCGGCGCCGAAAATGGCGCAGCGTGCGCGGGTCAACAGATGGATCTTGTCGCGGTAATAGTTTTCGAGCGTGCGGTGCCAATCGGCATGCTCGGGATAGAGCGAGGTCAGCACCGCGATGTCGCAAACGCCGTCGAAATCCGCGGTCTGGTAGCTCGACATTTCGATCACCGCATAATCGGCGGCGGCGGTGTCGATCGAAGTGATCGCGACCCCGATATTGCCGGCCAAGGCGACGCGGCGGCCGAGCCCCCTCAAGATATGGGCGATCAGCGCCGCCGTCGTGCTTTTGCCTTTGGTGCCGGTGACGCAGATCGTCGTGATGTCGTGCGGCTCGGCAAACCACAGATTGAGCAGTGATGTAATTTTTATGCCTTTTGCCCGCGCCTGAGCGATTTCGGGCCGGTAAAGGCTGACGCCGGGCGATTTGACGATCACGTCGATGCGGTCGAGCGCGGCGGCGATAGGGTCGGCGCCAAAGGCACAGGTGAAATTGCCGCCGGCGTCGTCGGGCGCCCGCGCGTTTGTGTTGTCGTCGAGCAGCAGCAGCGGCGTCGCCGGATACTCCCGGCGCAGCAATTCGATTGCCGCCCGGCCTTCGCGGCCGAGCCCCCAGATGGCGACGCGCTTGCCGCCGAGCTCAGCCGCCCGCATCGAGCATTGCCTGGAAACGGTCCGGCATTTGATGCGGATGCCGGGCCGCGAGCAGCGTCGCGAAATTGCCGGCATCGCCTTGCCGCAATGCCGGATAGTCGTTGTGCAGCCGCCGTATGACGACCGAGTCATGCCACGCCGGGTCGCGGCCGAGATATGCCATCGCCGCCGCACTCTCCGAAATCTCGCCGACGCATTCGAACGGCTTGTGGTCGGAGAGGCCGCACAGAGCCGCGAAACCGGCGATCTGGGTCTCGTCGTCGAGCAGGTTGCGGCCAAAGATCCGGATCAGCTCGGAATGGCCGACAAAAGGGGCGAGGGCGAGAAACACAAACCGGCATTTCGGGCAATCGCCGCACCATTGCCGGCCGCGTTCGGCCGGCAACTGGCGAAAGGCGGTGTTGCAGCTGCGAAAGCTCTCGAAATATTCGGGGAAATTTGCAAAGCGGCGGGCGATCTCGATTTCCGACAGGGGTCGCAGCAGCGAGAAATAGGCGATGCTCGGCGAGATGTGCCGGCCGACGTAATCGGAGAAATCCGCCTCGAATTCGAGCGACTTGCTGAATTGGTGGTTGACCGGGATGCCGTTGCTGAAGAGGTTTGGTGCGCTCGCCGAATGCTCGTTCGACATCGCGATGGCGTCGAACCCGAACAGCACCGCGCAGGCCAAGGCGATGGCGCTCAAGATGCCGGTGATCGGCACATGGCCGTTTAGCGCACCCTGCCGGTTGAGCGCCAGGATCGTGCGGTCGAGCCGGCGATGGACGCGGAACGACGGCAGGCCGGACGCGGCGATGCAGGCGGCGATCGGTGCCGCATCGCCCAATGAAAAAAGGACGAGCGGCTCGCCGGCATGTTTCAAACATTCGAGCGTGACGACCGAATCCTTGCCGCCACCGACCGGCACACAGGTCAATCGCGGCAGGTCGAGGGCCAGCGGCAAAGCGGGCGCCGCTGTGTCCGGCCGAAACCCGACGCGCAGCGGGACCCGGTTTTTCCAGGCAAATTCGGCGAGACCTTTTTCGTAAAACCGCGTGACGAATGCGGCGGTGTCCGGATCGACCTCGAACGCCTCGCAAACCAGCCGCTCCGGGATAAAGGCTTTGTAATAGCTGACCCCGGAAAACAGAAAGATCAGACGAAATATCCGGTCGAGCACCTCCCGCTCGGCCGATGACAGAGCACGCGGTGGAAAATCGAACACCAGCCTTTCTTCAAAGCTCGGCCCGTCGGCAAAACGATAGCGCAGCGACAGCGAGGCACTGGCCTCGCTGTAGTGGTAGCCCTCAAAGACAAATTCGCTATAGCCCATGCCCGCCTTCGACGAGCGTGCGGATCTCGCGCAATTTGGCGTGATGCACGCCGATGTCGAGATTGTCGACGGTCAAGGCGCGGCACAGCGAGACACCGTCCACCGCCGGCCCATCGGCGACCATGGCGTCGAGAATTCGCCGGTCGAGCGCCTCGTCGAGACAAGCGAGGAGCTTGGCCTGCCAATCCGGGCGCAGCACGGCGAGCGCGCCGATCAGCGCATAGGCGCCCCAATTCGAGACACCGGCCGCGATCAGGTGATCGGCCGGGGTGACGCAGGCGATGGTCTCGCCATGCGCGACATGCCGGGCGATCAGCGCGCGCGGCAACGATCCCATGCCAATCTCGTTGCCACCATCGCCGACCGCGATCGTGTCCCAGGGGCCGGCGGCAAAGAGGTCGTCGAGCGGCGCGGTGCGCGACCCGATATCCTGGCCGCGCATGTTGCGCGGTGTGCCGTCGGCGCTGCGGCCGCAGCGCTCGATCGAGACCGCATGGGTAACGCCGGCCCGGCGCCAGGTTTCGATCAGCGTGCCGAGCGGCGCCGTGGCGGCGACCGCATCGACCGGCACAGCCGCTGCGCCGGCGGCGGCGAGCGCCACGACGCAGGCGTTGCGGCACGATTCGTCGGTGGCGAGGCGGCAGGGGATGCCGACATCGCCGAGACCGCGGGCGAGCAAGGCGGTGCCGACCGGACCGTCGGTTTCGGCCGCCGGCGGGTCGCCCTGCGGCACATAGAAGCCGGTGATCAGCCCGACCCGGCATGATTGCGCCGCCGCCAGCGCCTGGGCGGCGCGGAGCAAGCCGCCGCGCGCCGCCGCGAACAGCGGCCCGATATTGCGCCCGACATCGGTCTGGACCGCCTGCTCGATGCAATCGACGACGGATTCTGATGTGGCCGGCTCAGCCATTGCGCGGCTAGAGGCTCGCGAGCTTGGCGTTGCGCAGATCGGTGATCAGCATGCTGCCCGGCGCGTGGGTGATGCAGAATTCCGGCCTGACCTCGGCGATCACCGCCTGCGGGGTGACACCGCAAGCCCAGAACACCGGCAATTCGTCGTCCTCGACCGCGACCGCATCGCCGTAATCGGGGTCGCTTAGATCACGGATGCCGATCGCCTGCGGCACGCCGATATGCACCGGCGCCCCATGCACCGAGGGAAAGCGCGAGGTGATCTGGATCGCCCGGATCGCGTCGGCCGGCTTGAACGGCCGCATCGAGACGACGAGCGGGCCGGCGAAGGGCCCGGCCGGGGCGCAGGGAATGTTGGTGCGGTACATCGCGACATTGACCCCGGTGGCGATGTGGCGCAGCGGGATGCCGTCGTCGATCAGCGCCTGCTCGAACGAAAACGAGCAGCCGAGGGCAAAGCTGACGAGGTCGTCGCGCCACACCGGACCGAGCTCGGTCGGCTCGTCCACCAGCTCGCCGCAGCGCCAGACGCGATAGCGCGGCAGGTCGGTGCGGATGTCGAGATCCTCGCCCAAGGACGGCAGGCGCGGATCGCCCGGCTCGGACACCGCCAGCACCGGACAGGGCTTCGGGTTGGCCTGGGCAAAGCGCAGAAAGTCGTGCGCCAGCGCCTTTGGCAGAATCACCAGATTGGCCTGCACATTGCCGGGCGCCAACCCGGCGGTGGCGCCGCAGAAATCGCCCCTGCGAATTCGCAGGCGCTCGCGCGAGCCGGCCGCGATGCTGCGATCATCTGATGCGTTCATGACAACACCCGTCCCGAGACGCCGCAATTCTAGCGGCCGCGCGAGCTCGGCGTCAAAGCGCCGTCGGGTCAGTCGGCGAGTAGCGCGGCGCAGCCGAGAAAGGCTGGAAACCTGTGGGTTACCACATGTGTCGGGATCGCGGCGAGGTAAGGGCCGAACCGGCCCTTGGCCTCGAAGCGCTGGCGGAACGGGGAGGCGGCGAATCGTGGCCCGAGCCGCGGCACGATGCCGCCGGCGATGTAGACGCCGCCGCGCGCACCGAGAGTTAGCGCCAGATCGCCGGCAACGGTGCCGAGCATGGCGCAGAACATCGCCGTCGCCTCGGCGCAGAGCGGGTCGGCGGCGCCGGTCGCCGGGTCGGTGATCTGAGCCGGCGTGTAGCCGCGCGACGGCACCCCATCGAGCGCGGCCAGTCCGTTGTAGAGATTGACGAGGCCAGGCCCGGACAAGACACGCTCGGCCGAAACGTGGTCGAATTGCCGGCGCAGACGATCGAGCACCGCGCTTTCGCGCTCGGTCGAGGGCGCCATCGTCGCATGCCCGCCTTCGCCGGTCAGCGCCACCCTGCCATTCCGGGCGGACAGCAGGCCGGACACGCCGAGCCCCGAGCCCGGGCCGAGCACGCCGATCGGCGCATTGGGGACTGCTGTACCGCCGCCGATCGCAACCCGATCGTCGGGGCCGAGATAGGGTAGGGACAGCGCCACCGCGGTAAAATCGTTGATCACTTCGAGACGGGCGAAGCCGAACTGGTCGCGCAATGCCGAGACGGAAAAGCTCCATGGATGGTTGGTCATCGCCACCCGATCGCCGGTGATCGCCGAGGCGATCGCGATCGCCCCTTGCCGCGGCATCGGCAGCTCACCGCGCGCGCCGAGATAGGCTCCGATCGCGTGCTCGATTGTCCGCTGCTCGTCGATTAGAAAGGTGTGCGTATGCAGTAGCTTGCGCGCGGGCGAGACGAGACCGAAGCGGGCGTTGGTGGCGCCAACATCGCCGACGAGCCAAGTCTCGGGGGTGCCGGTGTCCTCGGTCACGCGGGCTCGACGTCCTCCGCCAGTGTACGGACAAAATTCTCTCGCCAATATGTGACATCATTGCGTTCGATCGTCTTCATCAGGGCGGCCCAACGCTCTCGGCGCTCGCCGAGCGGCATCTCCAGCCCCTGGCGCATGCCCTCGGCCATGCCCTCGATGTCATACGGGTTGACCAGCACCGCTTCGGCCAATTCATGCGCCGCACCGGCAAAGCAGGACAGCACCAGGACGCCCGGATCGTCCGGCGGCTGGGAGGCGACAAACTCCTTGGCGACGAGGTTCATGCCGTCGCGCAACGGGGTGACGAGGCCAATCCGGCTCGCTCGGAAAAACCCAGTGAGGATTGGGTGGGCAAATGCCTTGTTGATGTAGCGCAGCGGCGTCCAGTCGAACTCGCCAAAGCGGCTGTTGATTTGTCCGGCAATCGCCGCGAGGTCTTTGCGCACCTCTTGATACTCAGGAATTTCAGAGCGCGATGGCGGAGCGATCTGCATCATCACGACCCGACCGCGGGTTTCGGGCGCGGTTTCGAGCAAGTGCGAGAACGCGCGGAAGCGGGAAGGCAACCCCTTCGAGTAATCGAGGCGGTCGACGCCGATCATCAGGGCGCGGTCGCCGAGGCTATGGCGCAACCGCCGCATGTGGCGGTTGGTGTCGGCCGCCTCCGCTTGGGCGGCGACCGTCGCGGTGTCGATGCCGATCGGGAACACCTGCGCCTGCATGATTCTGCCAAAGGCGCGCAGCCGGCCGTGCCCCAAATCCTCGGCGTCCGCCCAGCGCAACAGGTAGTCGCGAAAGCCATGCAGGTCGGGCTCGCTCTGAAACCCGACGAGGTCATAGGCGCACAGCGCTTTGACCAGGTCCTGATGGTCGGGCAGCAGGCGCAGCATTTCCGCCGGCGGAAACGGGATGTGCAGAAAAAACCCGATTCGCTGCTGCCGATCCAAGCGCCGCAACTCCTCGCCGAGCGGGATCAGATGGTAATCGTGCACCCAGACGAGGTCATCGGCCGCCAGCATCGGCGCGAGTCTGGCGGCGAACATCCGGTTGACGCGTCGATAGCCGGCGAGGTTGCGCCGCGAGAACTCGACCAGCGAGCCGCGGAAATGAAATAGCGGCCACAGCACACGGTTGGCATAGCCGATATAATACTCGTCGAAATCGCGGCGCGTCAGGTCGAGCGTGGCGCAGGCAACGGAGCCATGGTCGGTGAGGGATGCTTCGCCGTTCGCGTCGTCCTCGATCCGTCCGCTCCAGCCAAACCAGATGCCGCCATGCTCTTGCAATGCGGCGCGGATGGCGACCGCCAGCCCGCCGGTATCGGGCTTGGCACCTCCGACGGGCGCCACGCGGTTGGACACCACCACCAGCCGCCGGTTCGTGTTGCGCCCGCATGCGCGCCGCGCTGCCGGCATGCGAAAGTCCAGAGCCCGGCTGGTGCCATGGGCCCCGGAAAGCTTGTCCTCCATCCTCACTTTCCCCCGCTTCTTGCTTTTTGGGCACTAATCCAACGCCGGACGACGGTTAAAGGTTCCCCTGGTCCACGAGCCACGCCAAGACCGCAGCCACCGAAGGGAGCCGGTAGGGCGCGGCCGTCTCGCTTGCGGGCCCGACCCGAACCGCGATCCCGCCGCGCTGGTTGACTGTGGCAAACCCATCCTCGTCGGTCGCATCGTCGCCGATAAAAACCGGCCGGCGCCCCAAAAACGGCAGCTCGGCGAGAAACGCCGCGATCGCTCGGCCTTTGTTGGCGTCACGCGGCACGAATTCGGCGACCAGCTTTCCTCTGATCAGCCGCAAATCAGGATCGGTAGAGCGATGCAGGCGCTCAGCAACCGCCAGGACCTCGGCTTCGCGCTCCGGCACCGCACGATAGTGCAAGGCAAGAGAAGCGCCTTTATCCTCAAAAACGAGGCCGCATGCGCTCTGGGCAAACGTTGCGAGCTTTGGGCGCAGCCGGTAAATCGCCTCGGTCTGGCGCACGGTGCTCGCAAGGCTGCCGTCGGCGCGGCGACGCTCTATGCCATGCAGTCCGGCGGCCGCCCCGCGCCACGGCCGGAACAGTGCATCGAGATGCGAAAGCGGCCGCCCGCTGATCAGCGCAAGCGCGCCATTACGCTCCGCGGCCCGGTGGGCGATCAGCCTCGGCAAGCCGTCTGACACTTGCACCAGATCGGGCCGGGCGGCGATTTCCAGCAAGGTGCCGTCCACGTCGAGAAACAGCGCCGCGCCCGGATCGAGCGCGGGCGGCCTCGGATTCTTCGCCCCCGATCCCTTGTGCATTGCACATAGCTCCTATACCGAGCCGACGGCCCATCGGCTCAAATCGAGGGGATTTTCAAGCGTTGCCAGAGATTTCTAAAAACCCGCTTGACATTCCCGGCCGGCACACTAAATTGTGCAGTGCGGTAGCGGTCGCCGGTTGCGGTCCTACCGTACGTCTTCTAGGCGTTTCCTCCCTAAACTTGGGCCGCTTCAAGTTGCGGCCCAATTTTTTTGCCCGCGCTCGGGCGCGCGCCAAAATAGCGGTCGGCGGCAAGAACTGCGTCGGCCTCGATGTCGGGGAGGGCGGCGATCTCGTGATAGATCGGCGCGAAATCCGGCCGCGTCGCCGCGAACAGCTGCTCGAAATCGTCGATGACGAAATAGGTCGCCTGATACCGGTCGATGCGATAGCTGGTGCGCATTACCCGGCGCAGATCAAAACCGATCCGGTGCGGGCGAGGATCGTCCAACGCATAGACCGATTCGCCGGCCGAGGACAGGATCCCGGACCCGTAGATCCGCAGACCCTGGAGGGTCGCAATCAGCCCGAATTCGACCGTGTACCAATAAAGTCGCGCCAGATGCGGCAAATGGCCGAGCCCCGACGCCTTCAGCCCGCCTTCACCGTAAGCCTGCATGTAGTCGGCAAAAACCGGGTTCATCAGCAGCGGCACATGACCGCAGATGTCGTGGAAAACGTCCGGCTCCTGCAGATAGTCGAGCTGGTCGCGACGACGGATAAAGCAGGTCGCGGGAAACCGCCGGGCGGCGAGGTGGGCGAAAAACACATCATCCGGGACGAGGCCCGGCACCGCGACGATGCGCCAGCCGGTGGCACGATCGAGAACCTCGCTGAG
>DASXAM010000311.1:0-24051 GCA_036404275.1 Allostellaceae bacterium | reverse complement strand
AATCGGCCGGGCTGCAGAAAAATGACGGCGCCGAGCGCGCCGGCTGCGGCCCCAAGCCAAAAGCTGCCATTGATCGCAAGATCGGTGCGGCCGCGAAACCGGGCCGGCACCAACTCCTGGATGGCCGAGTTGATCGCTGCATACTCGCCGCCGATGCCGGCGCCGGTAAAAAACCGGAACACCGCAAAGCTCGCGAAATCCCACGAGAGTGCGGTGGCGGCTGTGGCGCCGAGATAAAGCCCGAGCGTCACGAAAAAGAGCTTTCTGCGGCCAAACTGGTCGGTCAGGTACCCGAAGGCGATCGCGCCACTGACCGCGCCGGCGAGATAGGCGCTGCCGAGAAAACCCACTTCCGCCGCCGAGAGATGCAGCACCGGACTTTGCTGCAAAGCCCCGGCGACCGAGCCGGCCAAGGTCACTTCGAGCCCGTCCAAAATCCAGGTGATGCCGAGCGCGACGACAACCCGCGAGTGAAAGCCCGTCCACGGCAGGCGGTCGAGCCGCGCCGGGATGTCGGTCTCGAAGGTTGACCTATTCTCGCTCACACTGCCGGCACCCTGGCAAATTCCGCCGCTATCGCCGATATGCCGGACCGGAGGGCTTTGTTCCATGCACCAGTACGGCATCGGCCAGGCGGTCCGCCGCGTCGAGGATCGGCGTTTCATTACTGGCCACGGCAGCTATGTCGATGATCTCGTCCGACCGCGCCAGGCGCATGCTGCGATGCTGCGCTCGCCGCATGCGCACGCCCGCATCCGGGCCGTCGATACCACCGCCGCTGCCGCGGTACCCGGCGTGCTTGCCGTCTACACCGGCGACGATGTCGCGCGCGACGGGCTCGGCCCGATCCCGTGCCTGAGCGCTGTCGCCAACCGCGACGGCTCGCCCGGCGCGATGCCGCCGCGGCCGGCGATTGCGGGCGACCGGGTGCGGCACGTCGGCGACACGGTGACGATGGTGGTGGCGGAGAGCCCGGCCGTGGCGCGCGATGCCGTCGAGCTTGTCGCGATCGATTACGAGCCGCTGCCGGCGGTGGTCGAAACCGCGCATGCGCTTGACGCAGGCCAGCCGCTCGTCTGGGACGATGTGCCGGACAATCTCGCCTTCGATTGGGAATTGGGCGATGCCGCCGCCGTCACCGCCGCAATGGCCGGCGCGCGCCATCGCGTGCACCTCGACCTCGTCAACAATCGGATTGTGGTCAATTCGCTCGAGCCGCGCGGCGCCATCGGCGCCTACGATCCGGGCGAGCAATCCTACACGCTGTGGACCTCGACGCAGGGGTCGCATTTTCTCCGGAACCTCCTGGCCGAAAGCGTCTTCAAAGTGCCGGAAAACCGAATCCGCGTGGTGACACGCGATGTCGGCGGCGGGTTTGGCATGAAGCTCTTTTTGTACCCCGAGCACGTGCTGGTGCTGTGGGCGGCCAAAAAGCTCGGCCGGCCGGTCAGATGGACGCCGGACCGCTCGGACGCCTTTATGACCGACACGCAGGGCCGCGACAATTTGACCCGGCTGGAGCTGGCGCTCGACGAGGAGCTGCGCTTTCAAGGGCTCGAAGTCGCGACAATCGCCAATATGGGTGCGTATCTGTCGAACTTTGCGCCCGAGATCCCGACCGCCTCGGGCGGACCGATGCTCAGCGGCGTCTACCGCATTCCGGCGATCCATGTCGGGGTCAAGGGCGTCTTCACCCATACGGTGCCGGTCGATGCTTATCGCGGCGCCGGGCGGCCGGAGGCGGCCTACGCCCTGGAACGCCTGATCGATTTCGCCGCGCGCCGGCTCGGCATTGCGCCCGACGAATTACGCCGGCGGAATTTCGTGCCGCCGCAGGCGATGCCGTACGCGACGCCGCTCGGCCTCAACTACGACGGCGGCGAATTCGGCCGCAACATGGACCAGGCGCTCGCCGCAATCGACGCCGCCGGGTTCCCGGCGCGGCGGGCCGAAGCGCAGATGCACGGCCGCCGCCGCGGGCTCGGCCATGCCGTCTATATCGAGCAGTCCGGGTTTCCGCCCGACGAATTCGCCGAATTGCGCTTCGACCCGAGCGGCACCTTGACGATTCTGATGGGCACGCAGTCCTCGGGCCAGGGTCACCAGACCGCGTATGCCCAGCTCGCCACCGAACGGCTCGGGCTCGACTTCGACAAGGTTTGTGTAGTCCAGGGCGACACGGCCGCGATCGCCTTTGGCCGCGGCACCGGCGGGTCACGCTCGCTGCCGGTCGGCGGTGCGGCGCTTGTCCACGCCGCCGACAAGCTCATCGCCAAAGGAAAGCGCATCGCGGCACACCTTTTCGAAGCGGCCGAGGCCGATGTCGAGTTCGCCGACGGCGTCTTTACCGTTGCCGGCACCGATCGCCGACTCGGCATCGAGGAGGTTGCGCGCGCGGCCTTCAACCCGGCGCAGCAGCCGCCCGGAATCGAGCCCGGCTTTGCTGAAAGCGGCCATTTCACCCCGTCACAGCCGACATTTCCGAATGGCTGCCATGCTTGCGAAGTGGAGGTCGAACCCGAGACCGGGATCATTCACGTTCTGCGCTATGTTGTCGTCGATGATTTCGGCACGGTCGTCAATCCGCTGTTGCTGCGCGGGCAGGTGCAGGGCGGGGTGGCGCAAGGCGTCGGGCAGGCGATGCTCGAAAACTGCGTCTTCGATCCCGAGACCGGGCAGCTGCTCTCCGGCACATTGACCGATTACTGCCTGCCGCGGGCCGGGGATTTGCCGTCGATCGAGTTCGCTTTCAACGTCGTGCCGTGCCGCACCAACCCGCTCGGCATCAAGGGGGCGGGCGAGGCCGGTGCGATCGGCGCCCCGCCGGCGCTCGTCAATGCCGTTGTCGATGCGCTCGCACCCCTCGGCATCGAGCATCTCGACATGCCGCTGACACCGGAGCGGGTGTGGCGCGCGATCCGGACCGCGACAAACCCGGCGGCGGCATGACAGATGCCCACTCTGCGGCGTTGACAAGTCTGACGAACGTGCATGACGATCACAGTCGAGCATCAAGAAGACCTCGTGATCGCCGGGCGAGCGAGGCCATCCAGGAGAAACCAGCATGCCGCAACGGGTCCAGTTTTCCGACACGATCGAGCCGTTGGCGCAATTCATCGAGAATACGTCGCCGGACGAGATCCTTGACCGCACGCTGGAGAAACTGCGCGCCGGAGTGCCGACCCAGACGATGCTGACAGCGTCGGCCCTGGCGGTGACGCGTGCGACCGACCTGCCGCCCGGTCATCACGGCGGCCCGCTGCATCCGCTCGTCGGTCTGCACGCGATCTCGCAGCTGGTCGGACGGCTTGAGGGCGAGGACCGCTTTCTGCCGGTCATGCAGCACGTGGCATTGTCCAACAAGCACATCCACCACCCGGCGATGGGCCCCTACGCGCTGCTCGAATTCGAGCCCGAGGATGCCGGCGGCGTTGAAGCGACCAAGGCGGCTTTTCTTGCCGCGTGCAATCGCGGCGAGAGCAACAAGGCCGACCATTTGTTCTTGTGGCTGTGGGACCACGCCCCGCGCATCGAGGCGTTTGACCTGCTGCTGAGCGTGGCGATCCCCAAAAACATCATCGACGACCACTACTTCGCGTTTCCGGCGTTTACCTGGCGGGCGCTGGAAAATGCGGCGGTCGAACCCGAATATTTCTCGGTTCTGATGCGGCCGACGGTGCGCTATGCGGCGCGCTTCCCGACCGCTCCGGCGCTTCCCGAGATCGAGGGGCTGATCGAGGAGCACGAGCTGATGACCCGCGTCACCCGCCAACAGAGCGGTGACGACGAGACCGCGGCGGTCGGCGCGCTCGGCGAGGCGATCGGGCGGGTCGATGTTTTTGCCGATATCCCGGCGCTGATGGCAAAGGCGCTGGGGGACGGGCTGTCGCTCGAAGGCGCCGGCGAAGCGCTGTCGATCGGGGCGGCCGGCCTCTTCCTGCGCTCGCTCGGCGGCAATCCGATGGATGTCCACCTGCACACCAGCGCGAATCTGCGCCGCTATCTGCTCAAATTCGACGGCATCAGCTTGCGCAACAAACTGCTGCTGCTGATGACCTGGCACTCGGGCCCGGAGATCCGTTCGACCGCGACCCGGCTGCAGCCGGCGCCGCAGCCCGATTGGGCGGCCGTTGCGGCGCTGCCGCCGCGCTCGCAGGAGCAGTTGTTGGATGCGATCGTGCATTGCATTTATACCCAGCCGCCGGTCGATTGGTCGAAGGTGTCCAATCTGGGGCTGATGCGGGCGGTCCCCGAGGTCAGGACGGCGTGCAATCTGGCGCAGCAATACGTCAACAGCGGCTATGACCCGCAGGCCTTGATCGCGCGGCTCGCCGAGATTGTCTGCCACGACAATTTCACCGAGATGCACGCCTTCAAGCATCACCAGGCGATCGTCGAGGAATTCAACGACACGCGCGAGCCGTGGCGCTGGATGCACCTCGTCTCCGGCGTCCAGGCGGCGGCGATCTCCTACGGCAAGAATATGAGCGTCTACGAGGAGGCGCTGGAGCTGCTCCACGCCGCGTAGGCGCAACATGCAGGCGACGCCCGAGCGGTTGCTCGAAACCGCCGGGCGCGCGGCCCGCGCCGCTGGCGAGGCGATCATGCGGGTCTACGCCGCACCGTTCGATGTTCGTGAAAAAAGCGACAAGACGCCGGTCACCGAGGCAGACCTCGCCGCCGAACGGATCATTGTCGCCCTTCTGCGCGAGAACCATCCGGATATCCCGATCGTCTCGGAAGAGATGGTCGATGCCGAGGGGCTGCCACCTTCGACCTCGCGTTTCTGGGTCGTCGACCCGCTCGACGGAACCAGGGAGTTCATTGCTCGAAACGGCGAGTTCGCGGTCCTGATCGGGCTCGTCGAGGAGGGCCGGCCGGTGCTCGGTGTCGTGCACGGGCCGGCGGTCGGGCTGACCTATGCCGCCTGCGGGCCGGGTACCGCGACCCGAAGCCGCAGCGGCGGGGCGGCCGAACCGATCCGGGCGCGCGTGCCGCCGGTCGACGGGCTCGTGGTCGTGCACAGCCGCTCGCACGAAAACAGCCGCCGGCTCGGCGAATTTTTGCAAAATTACCCGGTGCGGCAGCGGCGCAGCTGCGGCAGCGCGCTCAAGCTCGGTCTCCTGGCCGCCGGCGAAGCCGACCTCTACCCGCGCTTTGGCACGACGATGGAATGGGACACCGCGGCCGGCCAGGCGGTCCTCGAAGCCGCCGGGGGCCGCGTCGAGACGATCGCCGGCGCGCCGCTCCGCTACGGCAAACCCGGGCTTAAAAACGACGGCTTTCTCGCCTGGGGCCGCGCCGGCTGATCGGCCGTTTATCCCACGGCCGCCGGAGCGGCCGATAGGCTTGACCGGCGGCGCGTGAGCAGACAGGCCGCGGGCGGCGGTTGAAATCTCCGAGCCAGCGGGCGTAATGAGGATTGCTGCGGCCAATCGGGGGCGCCGCTGCTGCGGGAGGCGGCGATCGACGCAACCCTGACCCTGATCGACCTCGCCGGAACCATCGCGCTCCTCCTCTGGGGCGTGCATATGGTCCAGAGCGGGATCCAGCGTGCGTTTGGACCCAATCTGCGACGCCTGCTGGGCCAGGCACTCGGCGGTGCCGGCACCGCATTCGCCGCCGGTCTCGGCATCACCGCGGTCTTGCAGAGCAGCACTGCGACCGGGCTGATGGTCACCGGCTTTGCCGCCGGCGGTCTGGTCGATCTGGTGCCGGGGCTGGCGGCGATGCTCGGCGCCAATGTCGGCACGACCCTGATCGTGCAGGTGCTGTCGTTCGACATTTCGCGGGTGGCGCCGCTCTTTATCCTGATCGGCGTGGCGATGTTTCGCCGCGGCAACGTGACCCGCACGCGCGACCTCGGTCGGGTCGGGATCGGCCTCGGCTTGATGCTGCTGGCGCTCAGCCAGCTGCTGGCGATTCTGACGCCTTACGAGGATGTGCCGAGCCTGCGGCTGCTGCTCGGCACAATCGCCACGGTGCCGGTCATCGATGTGATCTTTGCCGCCGGGATCACTTGGGCGGCGCATTCGAGCGTCGCCGTCGTGCTGTTGATCATGGCCTTCGCCGCGCAAGGCGTGGTGCCGCCGCAGGCCGCCTTTGCCCTCGTCCTCGGCGCCAATCTCGGCACCGCGCTCAATCCGCTCTTCGAAGCCGGCATGACCGGCGACCCGGCGGCAAGACGCCTGCCGCTCGGCAATTTGTTGAACCGCGTGGCGGGCTGCGTTCTGGGACTTTCCGTGCTCGGATGGGCAAGCCCCTTGCTCGTCGCGATCGAGCCGAACACCTACCGCGCCGTCGCCGATTTCCACACCCTTTTCAATCTCGTGATGGCGGCGCTTTTCTTCCCGGCGCTGCGGCCGCTGGCGAGCCTCCTGACCCGAGCGCTGCCACAGCAGGCGGTCGCGGCCGACCCGGCGCAGCCGGTCTATCTCGATCAGGCGGCGCTCGAAACCCCGCCAATTGCGCTCGCCGGCGCGGCGCGCGAGGCGATGCGCATGGCCGACGTCCTCGAATCGATGCTGCAAGCCGCGCTCGACGCGGTCGATCGCGGCGACCGCAAGCGCATTGGCGAAGCCAAGCGGCTCGATGATGTGGTCGACCGGCTCAACGGTGCGATCAAGGCCTACCTGATCTCGCTCGACCATGACACGCTGGACCCGGACGACGACCGCCGGCTTTCGGAAATCGTCGCCTTTATCACCAATCTCGAGCACGCCGGCGACATCGTCGAGCACGGCGTGATTGCCAGCGCCAACAAACGCCTCAAGCGCAATCTGGCGTTCTCGGCCGAGGGGACCGCCGAGATCTGCCAGATGCTGCAGCGCCTCGTCACCAATCTGCGCACCGCCGCCGCGGTGTTCATGACCGACGATGTGCGCGCGGCGCGCGAGCTTTTGGGCGAGAAGGAGGTGTTCCGCGACCTCGAAAACCGGGCCACCGAGGCGCATTTCGCGCGGGTTCGCGCCGGCCGGGTCGAGAGTGTCGAAACCAGCGCCCTCCATCTCGACATGCTGCGCGACCTCAAGCGGATCAACGCGCATATCGCGGCCGCCGCCTATCCGGTCCTCGAAAAGCGCGGCGAATTGCTGTCGAGCCGCCTGCGCCAGGACGGCGAGCCCGTCGCTACCGAAGCCCGCGGCGGATAGCCGACCGGCGCGCTCGCCGCATCTGCTGCTTCTGCAGCAAATGACGGGGCCTCGGGGGCTGGCGGATTGACGGTATGACAATATCACATTGATGCGATATTGTCAACACGCGGTCGGTTGACGCGGCCTTATTGTTCCCCGCCCGTCCAGCGGCGCTTTGCCTTGTCGTCCTCGCTGCGGGCCGAGACCCAGCGCTCGCCTTCCGGCGTTTCCTCGCTTTTCCAGAAGGGGGCGTCGGTCTTGAGCCAATCGATCAGAAAATGGCAGGCGGCGAGGGCGGCTTCGCGGTGCGGCGAGGCGGTGGCGACCAGCACGATTCGGTCGCCCGGCTCGAGCCGACCGTAGCGGTGAATGATCAAGGAGGCGTCGAGCGGCCAGCGGCGATGCGCCTCGAGCTCGATCTCGGCGAGCTTTTTCTCGGTCATGCCGGGGTAGTGCTCGAGGGTCAGCGCGGCAACCCGCTCGCCACCGCCGAGATCGCGCACCAGACCGACAAAGCTCGCAATCCCGCCAACCCGATGATTGCCGGCGGCAAGCCGGTCGAGCTCGGCGCCGACGTCGAAATCCTCGCGCTGCACGCGGATCATGGCTCAGCCTCCGGTGACCGGCGGGAAGATTGCAACCTCGTCGCCGTCGCGCACGGCATGCTCCGGTCCGACATAATCCTGGTTGACCGCGACGCGGATGACCGAGGGGTCGGCAAGGGCGGCGGCGTAGCCCGGCCCGCGAGCGCGCAACCAGTCGAGAAGGCCCGCAACGTCGGTGATATCGGGCGGCAGCGCCACCTCCTCCTCGGCGCAGCCGACGCGCGCGCGCAACCAGGCGAAATACAGAAGCTTCACCCGAGCACCTCGGCAAATGGCAGAAAATCGACGCTTTCGCCCGCGGCAAGCTCAGCCACACCTTCGTCGAGAATGGCAAGCCCGTCCGATTGCACGACCGAAGAAAGGATGCCGGCGCCGTCACGCGGAAACTTGACCGCGGTCACGATTTCGCCGGCGCGCTCGAGGCTGACCCGGAGATATTCGCGGCGGCCCGGCCGTTTCTTGTGGGCGAACCCGGCGCGGACCGGGTAGAGGCGCGGCAGCGCCGGCGATGCGCCGGCGAGCTTCAGGATCAGCGGCCGGGCTAGCACGGCGAAGGTCACGACCGCCGCGACCGGGTTACCGGGAAGGCCGAGGAGCGGCACGCCGCGCAGCTGGCCGAGGGCTACCGGACGTCCCGGCTTGACGGCGAGCCGCCAGAAATGGAGCGAGCCAATGCGCTCGACGGCGGCCTTCACATGATCTTCTTCGCCGGTCGAGACGCCGCCCGAGGTGACGATCAGATCGTGCCCGGTGGCAGCCGCAGCGAGCATGTCGGCGAGCGCAGCCTCCCGGTCGGGGGCGATGCCGAGGTCGGTAACCAGACAGCCCAGGCGCTCGAGCAAGGCGCGCAACATAAAGCGGTTGGCGTCGTAGATGGCGCCCGGCGGCAGCGGGGCGCCCGGATTGCGAACCTCGTCCCCGGTCGACAGCAATGCCGCACGCAGCGGACGGTAGACCGGCAGGCCGTCGCGGCCGAGAGCTGCGGCAAGGCCGAGCTCGGCCGGGCCGAGACGGCAGCCGGCGGCGAGCGCCACCGCGCCGGCGGCCACGTCCTCGCCGGCGCGGCGACGGTTGGCGCCCTTTTTGATCCCGGGCTTGAGCCGCACCCGGTCCGCTTTGGCGACGCAGTCCTCCTGCATCATGACGGTGT
The DNA here is from genome assembly GCA_036404275.1 of Allostellaceae bacterium. GTDB lineage: Bacteria > Pseudomonadota > Alphaproteobacteria > ATCC43930 > CGMCC-115725 > AP-15. Next base: position 15,163 of record DASXAM010000311.1, on the reverse strand, counting down.
CCGCACCTTCTGGCATCACCGCGCCGGTAAAGATCCGGATCGCCTCGCCGCGCAGCAGCGGGCGGCCGAGCGGGTGGCCGGCTGCGGCGCGGCCGCCGACCGGCAAGACCGTGTCGCGATCGGGCAGCAAATCGGCATGCGCCAGGGCATAGCCGTCGACCGCGCTGTTGGCATGAGGCGGCAGGTCGAATTCGGCAACGAGGTTGTGCGCCAAAATCCGACCGGCGGCCTGTTGCAACGGCACGGTTTCGGTCTCGACGACAGGGACGACACGCTCGTCGATGCGGGCGAGCGCCCCCTCGACGCTCATCAGCGCACCGCCAAAGGCAAAGCAATCGTCACTCAGCTGCGGCATCGGCCGAGGCCCAGATGCTCGATGACAAAGCCGGCGATGGCGCGCGCATCGGAAAGCGGCAGCCAGGGCAGGCCGAGACCCGGCGGCGGCTCGTCGGAAGCAAAGGCGACCACAAACGGATCTTCGGGATGGATCAGCGGCTTGCCGAGGGCCGCGCGGTGGACTTCGAGCTTTGGGTGCGGATGGCGCTTGAAGCCTTCGACCAGCACCAGATCGACGGGGCCGAGCCGAGCCAGCAGCCGGTCGAGCGAGAATTCGGGGTCGCCGCGCAATTCGTGCATCAACGCCCAGCGTCGCTCCGAGGTGATCATGACCTCGCGCGCGCCGGCCTCGCGATGGCGCCAGGAATCCTTGCCCGGCCGGTCGATATCGAAGGCGTGATGCGCGTGCTTGACGGTCGAGACCGTGATGCCGCGGGCGACAAGCTCGGGGATCAACGCGGTCAGGAGCGTGGTCTTGCCGCTGCCGCTCCACCCGGCGAGGCCAAAAATCTGCATTGCCGCCGGACTATGCCGGCCGCTCCGACTTCCGCCGCGCGCCCCCGACCGGACGCCGCCGGGTGATGTGCGGCAAGCCGGCGCGCAGATAGTCGTAGCCGGTCACCAGAGTGAGGAGTGCTGCGGCCCACAGCAGCGTCTCGCCGATTGCTGCAACCGGCACCGCGGCGGGACCGGCGTCGCCGACGATCAAAAAGCCGATCGCCACCATCTGAATAAACGTCTTCCATTTGGCGAGGCGCGACACCGGCATGCCGACACGCAGCCCGGCAAGATATTCGCGCAACCCCGAGACCAGGATCTCGCGGCACAGGATCACCAACGCCGGAAACACCGCCGCGGCGGACAGCCGGCCGAATGTCGTCAGCAGGAACAGGGTTGCCGCCACCAGCAGCTTGTCGGCGATCGGGTCGAGAAACCGGCCGAGCTCCGACTGCTGCTGCCAGCGCCGCGCCATGTGGCCGTCGAGCCAATCGGTGACCCCGGCCGCGGAGAACAGCACGCAAGCGAACCAGCGTGCGCCGTCGCCCGGGACATAAAAGCACGCGACAACGGCCGGGATCGCCAGGATGCGCGACAGCGTCAAAAGGTTGGGCAGGCTGGTCAACGGCTCACAAGGCTCCTGGCCGGGAAACACTTTTCGATCATCTTAGTCACCGGCATGGAAATGATCATAAATCTTTTTGGCGACAGTTTTGCTAATGCCGGTGACGCGTTCCAGCTCGCCGAGGCCGGCACGCGCGACGGTGCGGGCCGAGCCGAAATGGTGGAGCAGCGCGTGCTTGCGGCGGGCGCCGATCCCGGCGATTTCGTCGAGCGGCGATTGTCCGAGCGCCTTTGTCCGGCGGGCGCGGTGCGTGCCGATCGCAAAGCGATGCGCCTCGTCGCGCAGCCGTTGCAGGAAATAGAGCACCGGGTCGCGCGGATCGAGCGAGAAGGGCGGCCGGCCGGGCAGAAAAAAGCGCTCGCGGCCGGCATTGCGGTCGGGGCCCTTGGCGATCGCGGCGAGCGCCACATCGGTGACGCCAAGCTCGTCGAGCACCGCTTGCGCCACCCCGAGCTGGCCCTGCCCGCCATCGATCAGCACGAGGTCCGGCCACATGCCGCGCTCGCGGTCCGGGTCTTCCTTCAAGGCGCGCGCAAAGCGGCGATGCAATACCTCGCGCATCATCGCATAGTCGTCGCCCCCGGTGATCTCGGGCTGAACCGGTGGCCGCGCGGCCGCCTCTGGCTGCCCCTCGCCCTCCCTCCGCTGACGCCGGCCCCTCCCTCTCCCCGCCAAAGCGGGGCGAGAGTTTTCGGCACGGTGCTCCCTCTCCTCGCTCGCGGGGAGAGGGCTGGGGCGAGGGGCCGTCGGCGCCGCGCCACGGATCGTAAATTTGCGGTAGGCGGCTTTGATCAGCCCGTCGGGACCGGCCACGATCATCGCCCCGACCGCATTCGTGCCCTGGATGTGGCTGTTGTCGTAGACCTCGATGCGGGCGGGTGGCGCTTCGAGACCGAGAGCCGCGGCGACACCGTCGAGGAGCCGCTGCTGCGAGGCACTTTCGGCAAGGCGGCGGCCGAGCGCTTCGCGCGCCGAAGCGAGAATGCGCTCGACGAGCTTTCTCTTGTCGCCGCGCTGTGGCACGGCGAGCCGCACACGCGGGCCGGCGAGCGACAACGCCTCGGCAACCAGCGCCTCCTCGACCAGGTGATGGCTCAACAGCACGAGCGGCGGTTTTGGCCGGTTGTCGTAGAATTGGCCGACAAACGAGGTCAGCACCTCCTCGACCGAGAGCTGGCGGTCATGGCTCGGGAAATAGGCGCGGTTGCCCCAATTCTGCCCGCCGCGGAAAAAGAACACCTCGATGCAAGTCTGGCCGCCGGCCTGGTGGGCGGCGATCACATCGGCATCGACGACCCCGGGGACATGAATGTCCTGATGGCCCTGGACCAGTGACAAGGCGCGGATCCGGTCGCGGATTATGCCGGCCGCCTCGAAATCGAGGGCGTCCGCGGCCCGCTGCATTTCGCCCGCGAGCCGTCCCAGCACGGCGTCGCTCTTGCCCGACAAAAACGCGTGCGCTTCGCCGATCAAAGCGGCGTAATCGTCATGCCCGATCCGGCCGACACAAGGGGCGCTGCAGCGCTTGATCTGAAACAGCAGGCACGGCCGCGTGCGGGCGGTGAAGATGCTGTCGCTGCAGGAGCGCAGCAAAAACGCCTTTTGCAAGGTCACGAGCGTTCGGTTGACTGCGCCAGCCGAAGCAAACGGCCCGAAATAGCTGCCATCGCCGCTGCGGGCGCCGCGATGCTTGGTCAGCCGCGGAAAATCGTGGCCGACGCCGATATGAATGAGCGGAAAGGACTTGTCGTCGCGCAACAGCACGTTGTAGCGCGGCATCAGCCGCTTGATCATGTTGCATTCGAGCAGCAGCGCTTCGGCTTCGGTGTGGGTGACGACGATATCCATTGCCGCCGTCTCGTGGACCATGCGCCGCAGCCGGTTCGACAATGTCGCCGGGTGCGCATAGTTCTGCACCCGGCTTTTCAGATTGCGCGCCTTGCCGACATAGAGCGCGTCGCCCTTGCGGTCGAGCATGCGGTAAACGCCCGGGGCGGGCGGCATCGTCCGCAGCGCGGCACGGATCGCGGCGACGCCGGCGGCGATCCCGGTTGCAGGCTCGGCGGGGTCGGCATCGCGCTCGACGCCCTCTTCCGCGCCGGCGGAGGGCATGACGAGCATCCCGCTCGGTGCGCGGCGCGGGTCCATCGGCGCTGCTTTGGCGCGCCGCCGCGGACGCGGCATCGGTGCGATCTCTGTCAACGCTGCGTCAACCGGTTGAGCCGCCATGGCAATTCCGAAGCATTGTCCGATATCCACGAGTTTGGTGGATAACTTTGTTGAGAACTCTTCCGCATCAAGCCCGGAATCCGGCAAGGCTTTAGGTTTAGCCTTCTTGCCCAAAAATTGGGCATATATATAACAAATTGATTCTATGGATTATTTTTTCGCGACGGTTAATCATTTCATAATCGTCCGGCCGTCTTCGGGGAAAAAATCGCGTCGCCAAATCGTCACACGAACTGTGTACAAATCGTCCGTCCTCCCCAACCAAGCCAAAGCGTGAACCGCATTTCCGCCGGTTGCACCATTGGCTCCGTTGCGCGTCAATTCGCCTCCAAGGCGAAGTGGCTATTCCGGCGCGGGAGGCCGCTGCGCCTGGCTCCAGCCGAGGTGCTGGCCGCCGTCGAGAGCGATCATCTGGCCGGTCATTGCCGGCGCGGCCAATATAAAGCGCAGGGCGACGGCGATCTCGTTCGGCCCGGTGCCGCGGCGCAACGGCATCATCGCTCGTTGCCGGGCAAACTGCTCGGGGGTCTGTCGCGGGCTCGGCAAGGTCGGCCCGGGCCCGATGCCGTTCACCCGAATACGCGGCGCCAGGGCCAGCGCCATCGTCTGAGTCAGTGTCCACAACCCCGACTTTGACAATGTGTAGGATACAAAAAATGGCGTCGGCGACCAGACACGCTCGTCGAGCATGTTGACCACAACGCCGCCGGCATCGGCGGGCAAATGTGCGGCCAAGGCCTGGATCAGCACAAAGGGCGCGCGCAGATTGACCGCAATATGCTGGTCCCAGCTTTCGCGGGTCACGGTCTCGACCGTGTCGTCGCCGAACACGCCGGCATTGTTGACGAGGACGCCGATCGGTCCGAGCGCCTTCTCGGCACGCGGCAGCAGTCCTTGAACGGCGGCTTCGTCGGCGAGGTCAGCCTCGAACGCCGCCGCCACGCCGCCATTGCCGCGAATGGTCTCGACCACCTCCTCGGCGGCGGCGCGCGAGCGATGGCAGTGCACGGCGACGGCATAGCCGTCCGCGGCAAGACCAAGGGCGAGGGCGCGGCCGATCCGCCGCCCGCCGCCGGTTACCAGCGCGGCCTTTGGCACCAGCGGCGGCGGCACCGCGCCGGTCAGCTCCGCACGCGCGCTTGACTCAGTAGCGGCGACCACGGCGTTCCTTCTTCGCGCGCATCTTGGCGCGCATGACATCGCGCGCCGAAACGCCGGCGCGGCCGGCGGTCGACCGCCCGCGCGGGCCGTCCGCCGACTTGGCGCCGGTGCGAAGCGCACCGACCGCCGTGGCCGGCAGGCCGAGATCGACCTGCTCCAACCGCCGGATCTCGTCGCGCAGCCGGGCCGCCTCCTCGAATTCGAGCTCGGCGGCAGCCTCCTTCATGCGCTTTTCCAGGTCGGCGATCACGGTCTTCAGATCGGCGCCCTGGTAGTGCCCCGCTTCGCTCTCGGACAGGCCGAAGGTCACATGGTCGCGCTCGTAGACGCTTTCGAGAATGTCCGAGATGCCGCGCCGCACGCTTTCCGGCGTGATCCCGTTTGCGGCATTGTAAGCCTGCTGCTTCTCGCGCCGCCGGTTGGTCTCGTCGATCGCGGCTTTGAGGCTGTCGGTCATCCGGTCGGCGTAGAGAATCGCGCGTCCGTCGAGATGGCGCGCCGCCCGCCCGATCGTCTGGATCAGCGAGGTGCGCGAACGCAGATAGCCCTCCTTGTCCGCGTCGAGCACCGCGATCAACGCGCATTCCGGGATGTCGAGCCCTTCGCGCAGCAGGTTGATGCCGATCAGCACGTCGAACGCGCCGAGCCGCAGATCGCGGATGATCTCGATGCGCTCCAGCGTGTCCACGTCGGAATGCATATAGCGCACCCGGAGCCCGGCCTCGTGCAGGTATTCGGTCAAGGCCTCGGCCATCTTCTTGGTCAGCGTCGTGACCAGCACCCGGTGGCCTTTGAGCCCCTCCTCGCGGCATTCGGCCATCAGATCGTCGACCTGGTTCTCGACCGGCCGGATGATGCAGGGCGGATCGACGAGACCTGTCGGCCGCACGATCTGCTCGACAAAAACCCCGCCCGCGCGGTTCATCTCCCAAGGGCCGGGCGTCGCCGAGACAAAGACCGTCTGGCCCCGCATCGCCTCCCATTCCTCGAATTTCAGCGGCCGGTTGTCTGTGCAGGAGGGCAGCCGGAAACCGTATTCCGCCAAGGTCGTCTTGCGCATCCAGTCGCCGCGGAACATGCCGCCCAATTGCGGCACCGTGACATGGCTTTCATCGACAAAAACCAGCGCATCGCGCGGCATGTATTCGAAAAAGGTCGGCGGCGGCTCGCCCGGCTTGCGTCCGGTCAGATAGCGCGAATAGTTCTCGATGCCGGCGCAGCTGCCCGTCGCCTCGATCATTTCGAGGTCATAGGTGGTGCGCTGCTCAAGCCGCTGCGCCTCGAGCAATTTGCCTTCGGAATGAAGCTCGTCGAGCCGGATCTTGAGCTCGCGTTTGATCTGCTCGATCGCCTGCAGCAGGGTCGGCCGCGGCGTTACGTAATGGCTGTTGGCGTAGACTTTGATCGATTGCAGCGCCGCGGTCTTTTCGCCGGTCAGCGGGTCGAATTCGTGGATCGCCTCGATCTCGTCGCCGAACAACGACAATCGCCAAGCCCGGTCTTCGTAGTGCGCCGGGAACAATTCGATCGTGTCGCCATGCACGCGAAACGCGCCGCGAAAGAAATTGTGGTCGTTGCGCCGGTATTGCAATTCGACAAAGCGGGCGAGGAGCTGGTTGCGGTTGACCCGGTCGCCCTTCTCCAGTGCCAGCGTCATCTGCGAATAGGTCTCGACCGAGCCGATGCCGTAGATGCACGACACGCTGGCGACGACGACGACATCTCGGCGCTCCAGGATTGCGCGCGTTGCCGAGTGGCGCATCCGGTCGATCTCTTCGTTCAGCGACGATTCTTTTTCGACATAGGTGTCGGTGCGCGGGACGTAGGCTTCCGGCTGGTAATAATCATAATAGGATACGAAATATTCGACTGCGTTTTCCGGGAAAAAGCTCTTCATCTCGCCATAGAGCTGGGCGGCAAGGGTCTTGTTCGGGGCGAGGATGATCGCCGGCCGGCCGCTGCGGGCGATGACGTGCGCCATCGTAAAGGTCTTGCCCGAGCCGGTGACGCCGAGCAGCACCTGGTCGCGCTCGCCGCGCTCGATCCCTTCGCACAATTCGTCGATCGCCTGCGGCTGGTCGCCGGCCGGGCGGAATTCGGACGCAACGTTAAACGGGCGGCCGACATCGCCCCGCGGGCGCTCGGCGACGAGAAGCGGCAGCATCGTCGTCAAATTTAAGACCTCGGCCGATTTCATGCCACCCCACCGCGGTCTTTGCTCGAAATGCTCGGCGATGTGCCCGATGGGTGACGCCGAACTCCATCTGCCACCCCAGGATCTAAACTTCGGGAGGCGTTGGCGCACCCGGCGAGATTCGAACTCACGACCTCTGCCTTCGGAGGGCAGCGCTCTATCCAGCTGAGCTACGGGTGCCGATCGGAGTGTTGGTAGCGCGCAGCGACGGGAGACGCAACAGGTTCGAGGGGTCACCCACCATTCGGGCGGGCCGGCGCGGGGCCGGCCAATGACGCCTCGGCGCCGCCGTGGTCGGCCCCCGACAAGAGCGGTGCATTCGGATGGAGAACCCAGCCCGCGACATCGGCCGCGACAAGCGGACCTTCGAGGTCGCGCAGCAGCATATGATAGCCGTGGGTGTAGAAGGCGAGCCTGCGGCGGTCGCCGGGATCGATCGGCAGGCTGCGCACAAAGCGCCGGGTCGCCACCTTCGGGACGATCTCGTCATGCGCGCCATACATCACCAGCAGCGGCACGCGCAGGCGCGGGGCGGCGGCGAGGGCCGCATCCATCAAATTGACGAGCCCCCAGATCGTATCGACGCGGGTTTCCTTGATCACCATCGGGTCGCGGGCGAGCGCCCGCAGCATCTCGATATTGTCGGACGGCATCCGATGGAGGCCGCGTCCGGTCAGCTCCATCCCCGGCACCAGGCGCACCGCGACCCAGAGCGCCGCGCGCGGCAGAAAATCCATGGTCGCCCGGCCCCAGACGGCCGGGGCGGCCAGGATCACCCCGTCGACATCGGGAGCCGGGGTTCCCTCCGCCCCGGTCGCCGCGACGATCGCCACCGCTCCGCCCATGCTTTCGCCGAGGAGGTAGAGCGACACATGCGGGTAAAGCGAGCGCAGAACCCGGCTCGCCGCGGCGGCGTCGGCGGCGAGCACGGCGCCGCCCGGCCAACGCCCGCGGCCGGGGGCGGCGCCAAATCCGCGCTGGTCGTAGGCGTAGGTGGCGATGCCCTGCCTGGCCCAGACCGCGGCCGGCGCGGCGAACGCGTGGCTGTAGTCGTTAAAGCCATGCAGGCCGAGGATCACCGCTTTGGGTCGGCCGGAAGGCAGCCACTCGCGCAATGGCAGCGTTCGGCCGTCGGCGGTGATGAAATCGTGCGTCGTGAAGCGCGGCGCCACGCCCGGATCGGTCTGCGCGTCAACTGCGGCGTCGAGCCGCGTCGGCGCGCATGCGCTCAGCATCAGAAATCCGGCGATGATCCCGCCCCAGGTGCCGCTGCGCCGCAACCTCTGCACACCAGCCTCTGCCAGGTTCGGCTTGCCCGCCGAGTTTCGCACCATCCGAGCCGGCGATTGATCGAGCCGTGGCAACGGGTATCATTGCACCGATCGAGCGGTCAATCGGCGCCCCGCATCGCGGTCGGCGCGCAGCCATAGGCCGGCCAAATGGAGCCTTTCGAGACTATATACACCGATGATTGGGTGGTGGCGTGCAATGGCGGCGGCGGTCCGCTCGGCCACCCGCGAGTCTATCTGAACCTTGCGCCGGCCGGGCGGGTCGAATGCCCCTACTGCTCGCGTCTTTATCTCCATCGTGCCGCGGCGGCATGCAGCGGCGCGCAAGAGGCGGGCCACGATCTGCCGCATGCCGCGCAGCAGCCGTCGCCGCAACGTAGCGCCTGAAAGGACGGGGACAGAAGTGGACGACCTGATCAGCGCTCTCGACCAGCCAAAGCCCGACGAAGCGCCCGCGATCGCCGCTCCGGCGCCGTCGGCGGCACCCCGTCATGTTTTTTTGATCGACGGCTCGGGTTTTATTTTCCGCGCCTATTTCGCCCGCGCGCGTACCAGCGAGCCGGTGTTCCAGCGCAAATCGGACGGCATGGTGACGGAGGTGGTGACCTTGTTCAGCAACATGCTGGACAAGTACCGCCGCGAAACCGATGCCGACCACATGGCCGTGGTGTGGGACGCATCGGGCAGCAGCTTTCGCAACCGCATCTATGACGGATACAAGGCCAACCGGCGCGAGACGCCCGACGATCTGATCCCGCAAATGGGCCATGTGCGGCAGGCGGCGACGGCTTTCGACATCTGCCAGATCGAGATGCCCGATTTCGAAGCCGACGATTTGATCGCCACCTATGCGCGGCACGCGGTCGAAGAGGGAGCAAAGGTGACGATCCTGTCTTCCGACAAGGATCTGATGCAGCTGGTCGGCGAGCGGGTGACGATGCGCGACCCGATGAGCGATCGCGTGATCGCCGAGGCCGAGGTGCGCGAGAAATTCGGCGTCGGCCCGGACAAGGTCATCGATGTCCAGGCGCTGTGCGGCGACAGCGTGGACAATGTGCCGGGTGTGCCGGGGATCGGGGTCAAGACCGCGGCCGAGCTGATCAACGCCTATGGCGATCTCGAAACGCTGCTGGACCATGCCGCCGAGATCAAGCAGCCAAAGCGCCGCCAGGCGCTGATCGACAACGAGGCGAAGGCGCGGCTTTCCAAGGTGCTGGTCAAGCTCGACGATGAGGTGCCGCTGCCCTGCCCGCTCTCCGCGCTCAGGGTCAAGCCCTACGACCCGGAAAAGCTGTTTCCATTTCTCGACGAGATGGAATTGCGCGCGCTGAAGTCGCGCATCGAGCGGCGTCTCGAGATCCCGACGCCGGCCCCGACCGGGCCGATCGAGCCGGTGATCCCGGAGGTCCCGCCCTTTACCGCGCCGCGGAGCTATGCGCTGATCGATACGCTCGAAGGGCTCGACCATTGGATCGACGCGGCCTACGAGGCCGGCACCGTTGCCATCTGGCCGGCGCCGAGTGCCGTTGCCGGGGCGCGGCCGGGGCTCGCCGGGATCGCGCTCGCGCTGGCGCCGGGGATGGCCGCCTATGTCCCGCTCGGCCATCGGGCATCGGGCGAGCTCGACCTTGCCGCCCCCGCAGGAATTCCGATCGACGAAGCCGTCGCGCGGCTGCGGCCGCTTCTTGCCGACCCCGGCGTTCTCAAGATCGGCCACGACGTCAAGACTGCGGCGCACCTGTTGTCGCGCTGGGGCGTGGCGCTCGCGCCCTATGATTGCACGATGCTGTTGTCCTATGCGCTCGACGGCGGCCGCTTCGACCACGACATCGAAGCACTGGTCGAGCGCTCGTTCGGCCATGCGCTGGCCCCGCTGAAAGAGCTGATCGGCACCGGCAAGAGCCTGATTGCCTTTGCCGAGGTGATGCCGGAGCGGGCCCGCGATTTTGCCGCCGAGCGCGCCGACGCCGCATTGCGGCTGCACACGATCCTGAAGGCGCGGCTGGTGCGCGAGCGCATGACCGCGTTCTACGAGACGATCGAGCGGCCGCTGCCGACCGTCGTCGCGGCGATGGAGAATGCCGGAATAAAGGTGGACCGCGCCGCGCTCGCCGAATTGTCCAGCACCTTCGAAACCCGCATCGCCGAGATCGAGCAATCGATTTTTACCGCGGTCGGCAATGACTTCAATATCGGCTCGACCAAGCAATTGGGCGAAGTCCTGTTCGACAAGCTCGGCCTCCCCGGCGGCAAAAAGGGCAAGACCGGCGCCTATGGCACCGACGCCTCGATCCTCGAGGAATTGGCGCCGCTGCACCCGGTTCCGGCCCAGGTCCTCGAATGGCGCCAGCTGACCAAGCTCAAATCGACCTATGCCGATGCGCTGGCGGAAGAAATCGATGCCGAGACCGGGCGGGTACACACCTCCTACGCGCTCGCCGTCGCAGCGACCGGGCGGTTTTCGTCGAACAATCCCAATCTGCAAAACATCCCGATCCGCACCGAGGAGGGCCGGCGCATCCGCCGCGCCTTTATCGCCGAGCCCGGCCATGTGCTGCTGTCGGCCGATTACAGCCAGATCGAATTGCGGCTCGCGGCGCATGTCGCCGACGTGCCCGAGCTGCGCCAGGCGTTTCACGACGGGCTCGACATTCATGCGCTGACCGCGAGCCAGGTGTTCGGGGTGCCGCTCGCCGCGATGGACCCGATCACCCGGCGGCGCGCCAAAGCGATCAATTTCGGCATCATCTACGGTATCAGCGCCTTTGGCCTCGGCGCCCAGATCGGCGTGCCGCAGGCCGAGGCGGCGGCCTATATCCGCGCTTATTTCGAGCGTTTCCCGGCGATCCGCGCCTATATGGAGCGGATCAAGACCGATTGTCGGCGCACCGGCTATGTCGAGACGATCTTTGGCCGCAAATGCTGGATCGCCGGGATTCGCGACGCCAACCCGGCGCGCCGCGCCGGCGCCGAGCGGCAGGCGATCAACGCGCCGCTGCAAGGTTCGGCGGCGGATATCATCAAGCGCGCGATGATCCGCATCCCGGCGGCATTCGCCGAGGCCGGGCTGAGCGCCCGGATGCTGCTGCAGGTGCATGACGAATTGCTGTTCGAGGTGCCGGAAGCCGAAGTGCAAGCGACCGCGGAAGTCGCAAAATCCGTCATGGAAGGCGCGTGCCAGCCGCATTGCGAATTGAGCGTGCCGCTGGTCGTCGAGACCGGCTGGGCGCACAGCTGGGACGAGGCGCACTGACGGCAACCGGCGGGTGCGGCCACCCGGCCCGCCGATTGGGCCAATTGGCGGTCAGACGCCTTCGTATTCGGCGGAAATGTCCTTGTTGGTGTAGTCGGTCAAGAGCGCGGTCGAGACGATGCCGATGATCGCGCAGAGCACCATGTAGAGCGCGATCGGCAGGCTCGATTTGTAGGCGGCGAAGAGCGCGGTCGCGATAAACGGCGACGGGCCGCCGGCAATGATCGAAGCGAGCTGATAGCCGAGGGAGGTGCCGCTGTAGCGCAGCCGCGGCGAGAAGCTTTCGGCGATCAGCGCCGCCTCCGGACCGTAGCAGGTCATGACCGGCAGCAGCGACAAGGCCACCGCGATAAAGATCAGCGCCGGCACTCTCGTGTCGAGCAGACCGAAATAGATGAAGCCGTAAACCGCCACGAACAGGCAACCGATCATGTACATGTTCTTGCGGCCGATGCGGTCCGACAAATGCCCGGCGACGGTGACCCACATAAAGGCGAGCACGCACTGGGCGAGGACCGCGACCAGCAGAAAATTGCGCGAGACGCCGAGGACCGTGGTGCCGTAGCTGAAGATAAAGGCGCCGACGATGTAGCCCGGCGCCTGCTCGGGCATGCGCAGCAGCGCGGTCAAGAGGACCTGCTTTGGCTGGCGTTTGAGGACTTCGAGGACCGGCACGCGCTCGACCCGGTCCTCCTCAACGACCCGCTGGAACACCGGGGTTTCGAGAATGCCGAGCCGGATCCACAGCCCGATCCCGACCATGATGATGCTGATAAAGAACGGGATGCGCCAGCCCCAGGTAACGAATTGGTCGCCCGACAGCCAGCTGAAGAACAGCACCGCCAGATTGGCCAGGAATAGGCCGGCCGGTGCGCCGAATTGCGGCCAGGACGAGATGAAGCCACGATTCTTGGTGGTTTTCGCCCACTCCATCGCGAGCAATACCGAGCCGCCCCATTCGCCGCCGACCCCGATCCCTTGGATAAGACGGATGATGGTCAGCAGCACCGCGCCCCAGATGCCGATCGAGGCATAGGTCGGGACAAAGCCCACCGCGACGGTCGCGAGGCCGGTCACCAGCAAGGTCGCGATCAGGGTCGCCTTGCGCCCGATGCGGTCGCCCCAATGGCCAAAAATGGCCGCACCGATCGGACGCCCGACAAAACCGATGAAAAACACGCTGAAGGCTTCGAGCACGCCGACGATCGGGCTCGAATGCGGGAAATAGAGCTTGCCGAAGAGCAGCGCGCTGACGGTGCCGTAGAGCAGGAAATCGTACCATTCGATCAAGGTGCCGACGGTGCTGGCGACCAACGCGCGGCGCAGCTGCCGGCTGTGCTCGTCTTCGGAAAGCCTGCCTATGGCGGCGTCGAATGCGGTCATCGATCTTCCTCCTCTACTGCCGGCCGGTTGCGCCGGCATTTCTGGTTTTTGGTCCCGGTGCGTTGCCGGGGTAGGGAGCAATTCTACCTAAGCGATCCTAGCAGCGCCGCGGCGGCGAAGGCAATTGCAACCTGCCCCGCCCTGCCCTCTCCGTCCTGTCCAAGAGAGCCGCGACACGCTGCGCCCGTGTTCAAACGTTTTCGTATTCGGCGGAAATGTCCTTGTTCGTGTAGTCGGCCAGGAGCGCCGTCGCGACGATGCCGATCACGGCGCAAAGGCCGATGTAGAGAGCGATCGGCAAGCTCTTGTGAAAGCTCGCGAAAAGCGCGGTGGCGATAAACGGGGACGGGCCGCCGGCGATGATCGAGGCGAGCTGATAGCCGAGCGAGCTGCCGCTGTAGCGCAGCCGCGGTGAGAAGCTTTCGGCGATCAGCGCCGCCTCCGGACCATACATGGTCATGATCGGCAGGGTCGACAGAGCGACGCCGACAAAGATCAGCGCCGGCAATTTGCTGTCGAGCAGAGCGAAGTAGATGAAGCCATAAATCGCGATATAAAGGCAGCCGATCATGTACATGTTCTTGCGACCAATGCGGTCCGACAGGTGACCCGCGACCGGCACCCAGAGAAACCCGAGAACATGAGCCAGCAGTGTCGCGATCAGAAGAAAATTGCGGGATGCGCCGAGGACCATCGTGCCGTAGCTGAAGACGAAGGCGCCAAAGATATAGCCGGGCGCCTGCTCCGGCAGGCGCAACAACGCGGTCAGCGCCACTTGCTTGGGCTGGCGCTTCAGCACCTCGAAGACCGGCACGCGTTCGATGCGCTCTTCGGCGATCACTTTCTGAAACACCGGGGTTTCGAGAATGCCGAGCCGGATCCACAGCCCGATCACGACCATCACGATGCTGATCAGAAACGGAATGCGCCAGCCCCAGACCAGAAACTGGTCGCCGGAAAGCCAGCTGAAGAACAGCACGGCGAGGCTTGCCAAGAAAAACCCGGCCGGCGCGCCGAATTGCGGCCAGGACGCGATAAAGCCGCGGTTCTTGTTGGTCTTCGCCCATTCCATCGCCAACAGCACCGAGCCGCCCCATTCGCCGCCGACGCCGATCCCCTGGACGAGGCGGATGACCGTCAACAGCACCGCACCCCAGATGCCGATCGAGGCATAGGTCGGAACCAGTCCGACGGCGGCCGTGGCGATGCCGGTCACCAGCAGGGTCGCGATCAGCGTCGCTTTGCGCCCGATCCGGTCGCCCCAATGGCCGAAGATCGCCGCACCGATCGGACGGCCGACAAACCCGACAAAAAAGACGCCGAACGCCTGGAGCACACCGACAAACGGCGCGGAATGCGGGAAGAACAGCTTGCCGAAAACAAGCGCCGTCACCTGCCCATAGAGCAGAAAGTCGTACCACTCGATCGTCGTGCCGACGGTGCTCGCGATCATCGCGCGGCGCAGCTGCCGGCTGTGCTCGGCTTCGGAGAGCGTGTCTGCGGTGATGTAGGCAGCGGTCATCGCGTTTTCCTCCTGTTCCCGGCGATCACGAGGCGCCCGTTGTTGTTTTCGCCACATGTGAATGATGCGGCGTCGTTTCTTCTATCGATAGATTAGCAGCCCCATCGCGCCGCGCCAATGGCGGCGCGCGCCAATCGACTGCGCGCTTTACGCTTCGTCGTATTCGGCGGAGATGTCGCGGTTGGTGTAATCCGGCAGCAACGCGGCCGAGATCAGGCTGACGATCGCACAAGAGAAAATGTAGAAGGCGATCGCCCAGCCGGTTTTGTACGATGCAAAGAGCGCGGTCGCGATTAGCGGCGCCGGGCCGCCGGCAAAGATCGAGGCGAGCTGGTAGCCGATCGAGGCGCCGCTATAGCGCAGCCGCCCGGTAAAGCATTCGGCGATCAGCGCCGCCTGCGGCCCGTACATCAGGTCGTGCGGGATCAGCGACAATACGATCGCGAGAAATATCCAGCCGGGGACCATAGTGTCGAGTAGCGCGAAATAGACAAAGCCGAAGATGCCGACTAACAGGCTGTTGAAAAAGTCGTTGCTGATTTCGGCCGTCGTGATCCCCTGGATCGGGGGATGGGGGTTACGATGCGCGGCGACGACGAGATTTGCGGTAGCCTTTTCAGCTATATAGACCTGGAGGATCGGGTTCGTTCGGATCATCCGCTGCGGCCGATTC
>DASXAM010000310.1:0-2727 GCA_036404275.1 Allostellaceae bacterium | reverse complement strand
TTTTGTCGTGCCTCGCTCCGACGAGCATCAGGGCGAATATGTGCCGCCGCGCGGCCAGCGTCTCGCCTGGTTGACCGGGTTCACTGGCTCGGCCGGTGTCGCCATCGTGCTACGCGACAAGGCGGCGATCTTTGTCGATGGCCGCTACACCCTGCAGGCGGCGCAGCAGGTCGATGCCGCGGCATTCGACATCCGCCACTTGGTCGACGAGCCGCCGGCGCGCTGGCTCGAAACCGCACTCACGGCGGGTGCGGTGCTCGGCTACGACCCGTGGCTGCATACGCCGCACGATGTGGCGCGATTGCGTGCCGCCGTAGAAAAGGCCGGCGCCACACTGCGCGCGGTCGCCGACAACCCGCTCGACCGCGTTTGGCTGGACCAGCCGGCAGCACCGCTGGCGCCGGTGGTGCCGCATGAGGAGCGCTTTGCCGGTGAAAGCGCCCAATCGAAGCGCACCCGCATCGGCCGTGCGCTCGCCGAGGCCGGGGCAGCAGCGGCGGTGCTGACCATGCCGGAATCGATCGCCTGGCTCCTAAACATCCGCGGCGGCGACGTGCCGCACACGCCGTTGCCCTTGTCATTCGCGATCCTGCGCGCCGATGGTGCCGTCACGCTCTTTATCGACCGGCACAAGCTCGCCCCCGGCCTCGATCGTCATCTCGGCAACGCGGTGACAGTGATGCCGCCCGATGCGCTCGGACCGGCGCTCGATGCGCTCGCCGCCCAGGGCGGGCGCGTGCAAGCCGATCCGGCGACCGCCGCCGCATGGATTTTCGACCGGCTCGAAGCCGCGCAAGCCAAGATTTTGCAGGCTGCGGACCCGTGCCTCTTGCCCAAGGCGTGCAAGAACCCGGTCGAGGTCGACGGCACCCGCGCCGCCCATCGCCGCGACGGCGCCGCCTTGACCCGGTTTCTCGCGTGGCTCGCGCGTGAGGCGCCCAAGGAAGGGCTTTCCGAAATCGCCGCCAGCGACCGGCTCGAAGCCTTCCGCCGCGAGGGTGAATATTTCCGCGATTTGAGCTTTCCGACGATCTCCGGGGCGGGGTCGAACGGCGCCATCGTCCATTACCGCGCGATGCCGGAGACCGAAAAGCGGCTCGAATTGGGCACGCTCTATCTGCTCGATTCGGGCGCGCAATACCTAGACGGCACGACCGACGTGACCCGTACCGTCGCGATCGGCGAGCCGTCGGACGAGATGCGCGACCGCTTTACCCGCGTGCTCAAGGGCCATATCGCATTGGCCCTCGCGCTCTTTCCGAAAGGCACGACCGGGACCCAGCTCGACGCTTTTGCCCGCCATGGGCTATGGCAAAAGGGGCTCGATTACGACCACGGCACCGGGCACGGAGTCGGCAGCTATCTCGGTGTGCATGAGGGGCCGCAGCGCATCTCGAAGGCGGCCAGCGCCCAGCCGCTGTTGCCCGGGATGATCGTCTCGAACGAGCCCGGCTATTACAAAACTGGCGCCTACGGCATCCGCATCGAGAATTTGGTGCTGGTCGAGCCGACGGATGGCGAAGCCGAGCGCGAGATGCTGGGGTTCGAAACGCTGACCCTAGCGCCGATCGACCGCAGCCTGGTGGTGCCCGATCTGCTCGACCGCGACGAGATCGCCTGGCTCAACGCCTATCACCGCCGCGTGCGCGAAACCCTGACCCCGCTCGTCGACCCCGTCACCGCCGCCTGGCTCGTCGAGGCGACCCAGCCGATCGGCACGGGCTGAAGCCGCTGCCGCGAGCTACCCGCGGCCGGGGAGCGGGCGCCGGCCACCGAAAATGGCCCAAGCGGCGCTCAAAAGGCCTTCGGCAAGCCGGCTTGCTTGAGCGTAAAGTTCGCCCAATGGCGCGACTTGATAAAGTTGTCGACCATGAAGCGGCGCATGGTGATTGGGCTCTGCCAGATTTCGTGGTCGCCCGCCCTTGCCGCACAAAAGTGCATCCGTTCTCGATCAGCAACGCTTTCACTCGCGGCGTAAAATTGTCCGCCATCAAGCGGCGCGCCGTGCGTGATCGACACGCTCGGCCAGGACGGTGAAGGGAATCTCGTCGCTGCTCGTGTCCAGCAGACCGTTTTCTTCGAGGAACTCGGGGACGACTATTTTGAGTTTGTCGATCAATTCCTCGAAGTATCGGCGCCGGTCGCCAAGCCGGGGACATCGTCGCTCGACGCAACCCAAACCTCGGCTTCACCATCCCACTCCGCTTTGATGCTGTATGAGCGCATCGATGCCGCTCCATCCCCTGTCTTCGCGATATTTATGTCGTCAGCTTGACGATTGCTATGCGCGGCCGGGGAGTGGGGCGGCGATTGGTGGGCGGCGGCGGTGGAAGTCGGTGGCCTGCTCGAAAGCGTGGCCGACGCGCAGGACGCCGGCCTCGTCGAACGGCTTGCCGACGATCTGGAAGGCGAGCGGCAATTCGTTTTCGAAGCCGATCGGCACCGACAAGGCCGGGCTGCCGGTCAGGTTGAAGGGGCCGGTATAGGAGGCGCGCTCGACCGTGCCAAAGGTCGGCAATGCGTCGATGCGCGGCGCCGGGCCCGTCGCGTTGGCCGAGACGGCGACATCGACATCGGCGAGCGCGCGGGCGAATTCGACGCAGAGCTCGCGCCGCTGTCGGATCGCCTCGACATAATCGGCGGCGGAGAGAAACGCGCCGAGCGCGATCCGCGCAAACATGTGGTGGCCGAAATCCTGCGGCCGCTGCTGAAAATCCTTTTCGTGCA
>DASXAM010000309.1:0-3696 GCA_036404275.1 Allostellaceae bacterium | reverse complement strand
GTGGCCGGGACCCTTGGGCGCGATCATGAACACGTCGATGTTGGAAACCGGCTCGACCAGCTTGAAATGCACGTTGAACCCGTGCGCGAAGGCGACCGCGGCGCCCGCGCGCAGGTTGGGCCCAATGTGGTCGCGGTAGAGCTGCACCTGCAGCTCGTCCGGCGTCACGATCATCACCACGTCGGCCCACTTCGCGGCCTCGCCCGGCTCCATCACCTGGAATTTCTGCGCCTCGGCTTTGGCCACCGAGCCCGAGCCCTTGCGCAGCCCGATGCGCACGTCCTTGGCGCCGGAGTCGCGCAGGTTGAGCGCATGGGCGTGGCCCTGGCTGCCGAAGCCGATGATGGCGACCTTCTTGCCCTTGATCAGGTTCACATCGGCATCGCGGTCGTAGAAGACTCTCATGTTCTGCTCCCTGAGAAATTCATTTGGCCTGTCGGCCACCCCTCACCCGGTTCTCGCTGCGCTCGAACCACCCTCTCCCGCCGGGAGAGGGTGCGAGGGCGAAGCCCGAGCGGGTGAGGGGTTAAGAAAACAACTCTGCGTATCCTACAGCCCGGTCTTGCCGCGCGCGATGGCGACCACGCCGGTGCGCGAGACGTCCACGAGGCCGAGCGGCTTCATGATGTCGACGAAGGCGTCGATCTTCTCGGTCGAGCCCGAGATCTCGAATACGAAGGAATCCGCGGTCGAGTCGATGGCGCGGGCCCGGTAGATGTCGGCGATCCGCAAGGATTCGACGCGTTTTTCGCCCTTCGAACGGACCTTGAGCAGCGCCAGCTCGCGCTCGACGCGCGGGCCCTCCTCCGTCAGGTCTGACACCTTGTGCACCGGCACGAGCCGGCCGAGCTGCGCCTTGATCTGCTCGATGATCATCGGCGTGCCGCGCGTGACGATGGTGATGCGCGACAGATGCTCGCGCGCGTCGGTCTCGGCGACGGTCAGGCTTTCGATGTTGTAGCCGCGGCCGGAAAAGAGCCCGACCACGCGCGCGAGGATCCCCGGCTCGTTATCGACGAGCACGGCGATCGCATGGCGTTCTACCTCAGCCACGCGAACGCACTCTCATCGCCGTTTCGTCACCCCCGCAAAAGCGGGGGTCCAGGGCAGCAACCGCTGCGCTGGCAGCCCTGGGTTCCCGCCTGCGCGAGAACGACGAGAGGAGAAGCGGAGGAGCTCAGTAGAGCGCAGCCGGCGTATTGGCGTCGCACTCACACCAGCACCATGCCTTCTTCGGAAACCGGGTTTTCGGCTTCGTCCTTGGGGCCCAGCAGCATCTCGTTATGCGCCGCCCCCGACGGGATCATCGGAAAGCAGTTCTCGGCCTGATCGACCGCGATGTCGAGGATCACTGCGCGGGGCTCGTCGAGCATCCATTGGATGGCGTCATCGACGGCGGTCGGGTCTTCGATCCGCCGGCCGGCTGCGCCAAACGCGTCGGCCAATTTGACAAAATCGGGGAGGGCCGCGGTGTAGCTCTCGGCATAGCGGCCGCCATGCAGCAATTCCTGCCATTGCCGCACCATGCCCATATACTGGTTATTCAGGATAAAAACCTTTACCGGCAGCCGGTACTGGGCGATCGTTGACATTTCCTGAATATTCATCAAGATCGAGGCTTCACCGGCGATGTCGATGACGAGTGCTTCGGGGTGCGCCACCTGGACCCCCAGCGCCGCCGGCAAGCCGTAGCCCATCGTGCCGAGCCCGCCCGAGGTCATCCACCGCCGCGGCTCTTCGAACTTGAAGTATTGCGCCGCCCACATCTGGTGCTGGCCGACCTCGGTCGTGACATAGAGGTCGCGGCCGCGGGTCAGCGCATAGAGTCGTTCCAACGCGTATTGCGGCTTGATCAGATCGCGCCGGCTCTTGTCGTAGCGCAGACAGTCGCGGGCGCGCCAGCCCTCGATGGTGCGCCACCATTTTGCGCGCCCGCTCTCGATGCCGGGTGCACGCGATTTTGGCCAATCCGCGAGCATCGCCGCCACCGCCTCCCCGACATCGCCGATGATCGGCAGATCGACGCGGACGTTCTTGTTGATCGAGGACGGGTCGATGTCGATGTGGATCTTTTTCGAGCCGGGCGAAAAGGCATTGAGCCGGCCGGTGACCCGGTCGTCAAAGCGCGAGCCGACCGCGACCATCAAATCGCAATCGTGCATCGCCAAATTGGCCTCGTAGGTGCCGTGCATGCCGACCATGCCCAGAAAATGCGGGTCGCTCGCCGGAAAGGCGCCGAGCCCCATCAGGGTCAGCGTGCAGGGCGCGTCGGCGCGGCGCACCAATTCGGTAAAGCCGGCGCAGGCTTCGGGTCCGGAATTGATCAGCCCGCCGCCGCCGTAAAACAGCGGCCGCTTGGCCTTGGCGATCATGTCGAGCGCCGCGGCGATCCGCGCTGGCTCGGGCGAAAGCTGCGGACGATAGCTTTTGTGCCGCCCCTCCTCGGGCCCGGTATACGGTCCCGGCGCGAACAGCACGTCCTTTGGCAAGTCGATGACGACCGGCCCCGGCCGGCCGCTTTTGGCGACGTAAAACGCTTCGTGGATCATCCGCGCCAGGTCGCGCACATCCTTGACGAGGTAATTGTGCTTGGTGCAGGGCCGGGTGATGCCGGTGGTGTCGGCCTCCTGAAAGGCGTCGTTGCCGATCAAATGGGTCGGCACCTGGCCGGTCAGGCAGACGACCGGCACCGAATCCATCAGCGCATCGGTCAATCCGGTGACCGCATTGGTGGCGCCGGGACCACTCGTCACCAGCACGACGCCGACCCGGCCGGTCGAGCGGGCATAGCCCTCGGCCGCATGGACCGCCCCGCCTTCCTGCCGCACCAGGATGTGGCGCAGCCGGTTCTGCTTGTAGAACGCGTCGTAAATCGGCAGCACGGCACCGCCGGGATAGCCGAAGATGACCTCGACGCCCTGGTCGACCAGCGCTTTGATGACGATTTCAGCGCCGCTGATCGGCTCGGCCGCCATGACATGCTCCTTCGGCTGGAATAGGCCGGGCAAAGTCGAGCCGCCGTGCGTCGGCGGCCTTCGCCGGGGCGCGCACCCTAGTGGCCTAGGCCCTCCGGGTCAACACCGATTCATCAATAAAATGGCGTGAGCACCGCAGCAAACTTTCCGAAAATTGCTCATTCAATGTCAAATCGGCCGTTAATTGGTGGCGAAACCACGTGATTTGGCGTTTTGCATAGCGCCGCGTCGCCTGCTGGCCGGCCGCGATCGCCGCGGCCAGCGACAGCTCGCCGCGGAGATGCCGTAGCAGCTCCGGGAGGCCCACCGCCTTCATCGCCGGCAGCTCGGGGTCGAGACCACGCGCCCCCAGCGCGACCGCTTCTTCGAGCGCGCCCGCCGCTATCATCGCCTCGAAGCGCGCATTGGCGACGGCATAGAGCGCTTGACGCGGGGGCATCACCAGGATCACGGCAAAGCGATAGGGCGGCGGCGCCGGGCTTTGCGCGCGCCACGCCGAGATCGGCGCTCCCGTTGCGCGCACGACCTCATAGGCGCGGATAAGGCGCTGCCGGTCGCCGGGAGCGAGGCTGCGCGCCCCTTCGGGGTCGAGCTGCGCTAAACGGTCGCGGAACGCCGCACCGCCGAGCACCCGGTGCAGGGCGATCGACTCGGCGCGGATCTGCGCTGGGATCGGCGGGATCGGCGCCAGCCCCTGGCACAGCGCCCGAATATAGAGGCC
>DASXAM010000308.1:0-14556 GCA_036404275.1 Allostellaceae bacterium | reverse complement strand
CCGAGCTCGGCATAGATTTCCGACCAGACCTCGCGCAGCGGCCGGCCGAGCGCCGCCGGGTGCTTGTCGCGCAAAATCGGCCGATAGGCGTCGTTGTAGAGCATGATCAGCTCGGGTCCCCAGCGGATAGCCATCGGAAAGCCCGAGGCAAGAATCATGGCGAGGCTAAGCTTGAGGCTCGCGCCCCAACTCTCAGGTCTGCCAAGCGGAGTCCTCGACCAATCTTTCTCGCGGATGAGCCGCGCCATTTCTCCGGAATGGCCGGCAAGCCCGGGGATACTCATCAACCTTAAGCTAAAACATCGCGGCGGAGCGGAAAAGCCGAATGACAGGGCGCTGATGTCCATCGCCGCCGGAGCGTGCTACAACAGCGGCTGGACACCGGATCGAGGAGCCAATAGCGATGAAGACTTTTGTGCGCTGCGGCCGTCTGTTCACCGGTTGCGAGGACGAGGCCCGAGCCGGTGAAATCCTCGTCTTCGGCGAAAACGGGGTGCTCGATCATGTCGGCCCGGAAACCGCAGCACCGGACCGGTCCCACGGCGACCGCACGATCGATTATTCGGGCTTTTTCGTGATGCCCGGGTTGATCGACGTGCATACCCACCTCGCTTACGGCAACGCCAAAAGCGAGGAGGACATCGACCTTTATAGCCCGCTCGAATTCCGTGCCTTGCGCGGCATGTTCTTTGCCCAGCAGGTTGCCGCCGCCGGCTTTACCTCGATCTGCTCGCCGGGCGACGCCGGCCAGATCAGCCTGTCGATCCGCAATGCGATCCGCGCCGGTCTCTTTGACGGACCTCGGGTCATGGCCGCGGGGCGCTATCTGACAACACATCAGGGTCTAACCGACTGGTATCCCACCTGGATTGGCGCGCCCGAAACCTCGATCGGCAAGCTCGTCACCACCAACGCCGAAGCCGTCGAAGAAATCCGTAAACAAGTCAAGGACGGCGTCGATTGCATTAAACTGGCGCTCGACGGCATTCAGCGCCGCGACAATGGCGAGCTGGTCGCCGCCTTCACCCAGGAAGAGACCGAGATCATGGTGCGTGAAACCCACCGTCTCGGCAAAAAAGCGATCGCTCATGCGCGCGGTCGCGAGGCGACCCTTTACGCCGCGCGCAGCGGCGTCGATCTGATCTTTCACGCCAACCACCTCGACGACGAATGCATTGCGGCCATGCTGGAAACCGGCAGTGCGGTGTGTCCGACTATGACCCACCCGCGCAACACGATCGACTTCACCCAGCCGCACGAGCCCGCCTATGCCAAGGGCCGGCCCGAAAGCGCGCAGCGCGAATACGAGATCGGCTGCGCCAATTGGAAAAAGGCGCGTGCCCGCGGCGTGCCGATGATGACCGGCACCGATACCGGTTTTGCCGTCACCCCCTATGGCGAATGGCACGCGCGCGAGCTCGAGCTGTTTGTCGACGACCTCGGCTTCACCCCGGCGGCCGCGCTGCGGACGGCGACCGAAACCAACGCCCGATTTGTCGGGGGCGGCCGCATCGGCGTTCTGGAGGCCGGCCATATGGCCGATTTTGTCGCGCTCGATGCCTCGCCCCTCGCCGATATCGGCGTGCTCCAGGACAAAAGCCGCATCCGTGGCGTCCATATCGGCGGCAAGGAAGTCCGGATTGCCGAGCGCTCTTACGACCCGCGTCAGGTCACCGATTTCGCGCTCTCGAACTGGACCGACCTCTACACCCGCGAGCGGGTCCGGGAGCTGCGCGGCGAGCGCCCGCGCCTCGCCGCCGCCGAATAGCGCAAACGGTCAGCCGGCGCCGCCAGCGAGCGGCAGCGCCAGAAAGCAAACGGTCAGCCGGCGCCGCCGGCGAGCGGCAGCGCCAGAAAATGGCTGGTGCCGTGGCGGTTGATCAGCAGCAGCACGTTGTTGCCGGAAGCCGCCGCGAGCTTGGCGAAGGCAGCGGACGGCGAGACGACACGCTCCCGGTTGATCGTCTCGATCACATCGCCGGGCAGGATGTCGAAATTGGCGAGCGGGCTCCTCGGTTCGACCGCAGTCACGACGACACCGTCGATTTGGCTCGGAACGCGGAGCTGGCGGCGCCGGTCCCGGGTCAGCGGTGCGAGCTTCAGCCCTGCGCCGAGCTCGGCGCGGGTCGCAAAATGCGGACGGTCGAGGCTCGGCTCGAGCGCGGCCACCGCCGTGGTCGCCGGCATTTCCCCGATCATCGGGCGCAGGGCGAGCTCGCGGTCGTGCCGCCACACCGTCACCTCGGCCGGCTGTCCGATCGGCGTCTCCGCGACGATCAGCGGCAGGTCGCGCATCCGTGCGACGTCACGGCGGTTGACCTTGAGGATCACGTCCCCTTGCTCGATCCCGGCGCGAGCTGCGGGTCCACCGGGGCTGACCCCGGCGACGAGCGCCCCCGCTAGATCGGCGCGGCCGAAGCTGCGGGCGATTTCCGGCGTCACCTCCTGGATCTGCACGCCGAGCCAGCCGCGTCGGACCCGGCCGTTCTCTTCGAGCTGCTCGACCACCGGGCGCGCCAGATTGGCGGGGATCGCAAAGCCGATGCCGACCGACCCGCCATTGGGCGAATAGATCGCGGTGTTGATGCCGATCACGGCACCGTCGAGGTTGAAGGTCGGGCCGCCCGAATTGCCGCGGTTGATCGACGCGTCGATCTGCAAAAAATCGTCATAGGGGCCGGCATGGATGTCGCGGCCGCGCGCCGAGATGATGCCGCTGCTGACGGTGTCGTCGAGACCGAACGGGTTGCCGACCGCCAAGACCCAGTCGCCGACCCGAACCGCATCGCTGTCGCCCCAGCGCACATAGGGGAGCGGTCCGGGCATGTCGATCTTGAGCAGCGCCAAATCGGTCATCGTGTCGCGCCCGATGATCCGCGCCGTGTGCTGGCTCATGTCGTTGAAGGTGACGGTCACCGCGTCGGCGTTTTCGAGAACGTGGTCGTCGGTCACGACATAGCCGCGCGGGTCGATGATAAAGCCCGAGCCGAGCGCCAGCCCGGGCAGGCTCGGCCCGTGCTTTTTCTGCTCCTGGTCGAAAAAACGACGGAGCATCTCGTCGAGTGTGGCGCGCGGCACATGGCCGTCCGCCGCGGCAGGCTTGGCGCCCTCCTCCTCATCGGGCTCGGCCGCGGCGGCCTTGCCCGGCCGCTGGATCGCCGACACGTTGACCACGGCGGGCAGCACCTCCTGCACCAGCGGCGCAAAGCTCGGCACCGCCACGCTCGCGCTCCGCGGCTGCTGCATGCACCCAAGCAGCGGCGCAACGCCGAAGAGTGCGGCCAGCAAGGCGATCTTGGGCTGCCGATTCCGCTTTATCGGCGCGGCGCGCGCATCGGCCATCCGGCCCCTCCGCAGGTTTCCCTCAGGATAGCGCGAAAGCCGATGAAATGGGTTAATTCCTCCATCCTCCGCCGACCCCGGACGAGGCAGATCGGCGGGTCACCGAAGGACCGAAGGATGCGGCAAACAACCGGACCCGAAAATACCGCGGGCGATCTCGCCGGTGTCATGCAGCGCGGCGGTTTTTACAACCGCCACTCCTTGCCGCAGCACGCCGCAGCGCCGCTCGGCCAGCAGCTGATCGAGCGCGCGGTCGAGGCGATCCCGTTGCCGCAGCCGGGGTTCCCCTTTCTGATCGCTGATTTCGGCGCCGCCCAAGGCGCCAACTCGCTGATGCCGATAGGCCGCGCAATCGGTGCGGTTCGCCGGCGGCTCGCCGCGGAGGTGCCGATCGCGGTCGTCCACACCGACATCCCGGCCGATGATTTCAGCACCCTTTTTTCCCTGGTCGAAACCTCGCCCGACAGCTACCTGCGCGATACCGCGAACGTCTTTCCGTTTGCCGCCGGACGGACGTTTTACCGCCAAATCTTTCCCGCCGGGTCGCTGTCGCTGGGCTGGTCGGCGATCGCCGTCCATTGGCTGAGCGCGGCGCCGGCGACGATCGAGCGGCATATCTGGTCGCCGCGCGCCGACCGCGAGACGCTCGCGGCGTTTCGCGCCCAATCCGCCCGTGACTGGTGGCTGTTCCTGGCGCACCGCGCCGTCGAGATGCGGCCGGGGGCCCGCCTGATCGTGATCGGCGGCGGGTCCGACGATGCCGGCGACAGTGCCGCCGACGGGCTCATGGACATGGCGAACGACGCGCTCTTGGCCCTTCTCCGAGAGGGCCGCCTCGACGCCGAGGAATACCGCCACATGGCGATCCCGACCTACAATCGCACGCCGGCGGAATTCGTCGCGCCCTTTGCCGAGGACGCGGACGATCTCGGCCTCGTGCTCGAGCACAGCGAGCTCCAAATCCTGCCGGATCCGCTGTTTGCCGAATACGAAGAGAGCAAAGACCGAGCCGCTTTTGCCGACAGCTACATCGATTTTTTCGCGGCGGCATTCTCCCCTTCGATCTTCAGCGCTTTGTCGTCGCGCCGGTCGTCGTCGGCGCGCCAGTCGATCATCCGCCGGTTCGAGGAAGCGCTGCGCGAGCGCATCATCGACCGGCCGGCCGCCGCGGTCTGCCGCTGGCGCGTTTTCGTCATGCTGATCGCCAAGCCCGCCTAGCCCCGCCCGAGCCAAACGGCCGCCGCGCGTCAGAAGGGGCGGGTGCCTTTGAGCTGGGTGCGGTGCATCAGCCGGCGCGCCGAGCGATCGAAGGCGTCGCGGCGATGCATCGCGCAGCGGTTGTCCCACCAGACGAGGTCGCCGACCCGCCAATCCTGGCGCCAGGTGAACTTGTCCTGCGTCGTGTGCGACCACAATTCGTCGAGCAATGCCTCGCTCTCCGCGACCGGCAAGCCGATCACATAGGCGTTGATCCGGCGGCCGAGAAACAAGGCTTTTCGCCCGGTCTCGGGATGCGTGCGGACCATCGGCTGATGTGCGCCCGGCACGTTCGAAACATCGGTCACGGTCTCAAAGCCCTTATGCGCCTTGCCGCCGCTCGAATGCGTCGCGGCATGGATCATCGTCAGGCCGTCGATGCGCCTCTTTGTGTCAGCGGGCAACTCGTCATAGGCCGAGTACATGTTGAGAAAATAGGTCGAGCCGCCGGCGCTCGGCGGCGGGCATTCGAGCGCGCGCAACAGGCTCGCCGCCGGCGGCACATCGACAAAGGACGAGTCGGTGTGCCAGAACGCCTCGCCGTCGCCAAGCCCGCCGATCGCCTTGCCGTCCTCGACGATGTTGGAGATGACCGAGATTTCCGGCGGCACTCCGCTGCGCCTGCCGGCCGTCTGGGTCTCGACGCCGTATTGCCGGGCGATCAACGCCGCGGGGTTGAATTCGAGCTCGCCGAACTGGTGCGTGAACGCCATGTGCTCGTCGTCGGTCATCGGCTGGCCGCGAAAGCGCAACACCAGGTGCTCGAGCCAGGCGGCGCGGATCGCGTCGCGATCTTCGGTTGATAGCGGCTCGCGGATGTCGACCCCGCGGATCTCGGCGCCGAGTCCGGCCTCGAACGGGACGATTTCGATCGTCATCGCGATTACTCCGCCGCTTCCAGGGCTTCGACACCGTAATCGTTGATCGACACCCGCCAGTGGATGCGGTCCTCCTCGGGCGGATAGTCGCCGGCCGCCTTGTGGTAGGAGCAGCGGTTGTCCCAGATCACGATGTCGCCTTTGCGCCAGACATGGTGGTATTCGGCATCGGGGGCGATCATCCGCTCCGTCAACTCGGCGATGATCTCGTCGCCCTCGGCGCGGCCGATGCCGACAAAATCGACGATCTTGCCGGGGTCGAAATAGAGCGATTTGCGACCGGTCTCCGGATGGGTGCGGATAATCGGGTGATAGACCGGGGTCCAGTCCTGGTCCTCGGCGTTGAGAAGGCGCGACTTGCGGCGCCTTCCGCCGTAGGAAAAGGCGCCGACGACCCCGTCGAGCCGGTCTTTCAGCCGCTGCGGCAAGGCGTCATAGGCGGCGTAGCCGCTGGCAAAGAGGGTGTTGCCGCCGCGGCTCGGCACCGCCAATGCGTAGAGCTGGGTCGCCTTGAACGGAGCCTGGTTGTAGGCGCCGTCGGTGTGCCAGCCCTCGGCGCCGCGGCGATAGATTTCGTCGCGTAATTTGCCGTCGGCGTCGAATTTGTTGATGCCGAGCATCGTGATCTTTGGGTGTTCCGGATGCCTCGTCGATTTCGACGGGTGCGGCACCACCGGGCCAAAGCGTTCGCTGTAGCGGATGAAATCGGGGATCGTCAGCTCCTGGTCGCGCACGCACATGATGTTATAGTCGAGCCAAGCTTGGTAAATCCGGCTCCACTCGTCGCCGGACATCGTCTTGACATCGATGCCGGTGATCTCGACCCCGATCTGCGGCCCCATTTTGCGGATGTGCAGCATCCCGCCACTCCTCGCTAACCCTGGTTTAATGTCGCGCTTCGAGGATAAATCCTGTCAACAGCCAGTTGCGGCTGGCTGCTATCCGACGATGCGGTGGGATTAGGGCGTGAGGCGAGCTTTCACGCGCGGCGTGCGGCGGCGCACGATGCTCGGTGCCATGGCCGCCAGCCTGGTGCCGGGCGCATTGCCCGCTCGGCCGCTGCCGACGCGGCGGCTTGGCGTGCTGTGGAGCGGACGGGCGGAGGATGCGGTCAACAAGTTGCGGGTGGCCGCCCTGATCGAGGGGCTGGCGGCGCTCGGCTGGGGCTTGAACGGCAATCTCGAAATTGCGTGGCGCTGGACCGCGGGCGCCCGGGCGCTCGCCAACCGCTACGCCGCGGAATTGGTCCGCGACGAGCCGGACGCCTTGCTCGCGGTCGCGACACCGTCGGTCGCCGCGCTTCGGGAGCAAACAAGGACGATCCCGATCGTGTTTGTCGACGTCACCAATCCGGTCGGCCAGGGCTTTGTCGAAAGCCTGGCACATCCCGGCGGCAATCTGACCGGGTTTACCGATTTCGACCCGCCGATGGCCGGCAAATGGCTCGAAATGCTGACCAAGATCGTACCGCGGGTGGCGCGCGCGGCGGTGCTGTACAACCCGGTGACCGCACCCTTCGCCGGCGCGATGATCGCTGCCGTCGATGCCGCGGCACCCGCCGTCGGGGTCAGCGTCCGCACCGCCCCGGTGCGCCACGAAAGCGAGATCGAGGCGGTCGTCGCCGACCTCGCGCGGGCGCCCGGCGGCGGGCTCCTGGTGCTGCCCGACAGCTTCACCAGCATCCACGCCGAGGCCATCGTCGGCCTGGCGGCGCGGCATCGCATCCCCGCCGTCTATTGGGCGCGCGCCTTTGCCGAGACCGGCGGTCTGATGTCCTACGGTATCGACCCGGTCGATCCGTGGCGGCATGCGGCACTCTATGTCGGGCAGATCTTCAAGGGTGCGAAGCCGGGCGATTTGCCGGTGCAGAACCCGGCCAAGTTCGAGCTTTTGGTCAACCTCAAAGCCGCCGCGGCGCTTGGCGTCACCTTCGCGCCGTCGCTGCTCGCCGCCGCCGACCGGGTGATCGAGTAGACGGCGAGCGGGGCGGATAAATCGCTGGCGAAGAAAGCGGCGGCAGGGCAAGATTTCAAGGCACATTGGAGAAAGGGAGGGAGCATGTTCATCCGGCAAATCCTGGCGGGCCTCGCGCTCGGCGCGCCACTTTTCGCCGCCGCCAGCGCGGCAGATGCGCAGCAGGGCGTCGACGCGGCCTATTTGAAAAAGCTCATGACCGGCGCGCCGGCGCAGATCGTCCGCGACGCGACGATCGCGCGGATGAACAACGGCAAAATGCAGACATTGAAGCAGGGCACCAACGGCTTCACCTGCATGGTAATCGGCGGCGACACCCCAATGTGCGCCGACGCAAACGCGATGGAATGGGCGCACGCCCGGGCGACCCATGCCGCACCGCCGGACAAGACCGGGTTCATCTACATGCTCGCCGGCGACGCCGGGGTCAGCAACACCGACCCCTTTGCCACCAAGCCCGAGCCCGGCAACCACTGGGTCAAGACCGGCCCGCATGTAATGATCGTCGGCGCGGCAGCCAAAGAGATGGCGAGCTATCCGAGCGCGGCCGACCCGAACGTAAAAGATCCCTATGTGATGTGGCCGGGCACCCCCTATGCGCATCTGATGCTGCCGACGAAATAAGGAGCTGAACCGGAAGCGGCGGCGAAGGGGCGCGCATGAAGCTGGTGATGTTCGAGGCCGAACGGGGAGGCGAGCCGGCGCCGGGGTTGTGGACCGAGCGCGGGGTCGTCGGGCTCGGTCGCGTGGTCGAGCCTGGGCATACGCCGCAGCACACGATGCAGAATTTGATCGACCGGTTCGAGCGGTTGCGGCCGACGCTCGAAACGCTGGCGGCCGAGGGCGAGGCGGCACCGCTCGACCGGGTGCGGTTGCGCGCCCCCTTGCCGCGGCCGGGCAAGATTTTGTGCTGCATCGCCAATTACTGGGAGCATGCGCAGCGCGAGGCGCGGCCCTTAAACATGTTTCTGAAAAACCCGGAGGCGGTAATCGGCCCCGGCGACACGATCGTGCTCCCCGAGATGACCGAGCCGTGGATCTTTATGCACGAGGCCGAATTGGCGCTCGTCATCAAGGGCCCGGCGAAAAAGGTCGCGCAAAAGGATTGGCGCAATGCCGTCTTCGGCTATACCGGGCTGATCGACGTGTCGGCGCGCGGCGAAGGGCGGCGCACCTGGAAGGCCGGGAGCTGGCTCGGCAAGTCGTTTGACACCTTCGCGCCGATCGGCCCGTGCATCGCCACCGCCGACGAAATCCCCGAGCCCAACGATGTCGTCGTGCGCTTTTGGAACGACGGCCAATTGCGCCACAACTACAACACCGACGACATGGAGCACCGGGTGCCGGAACTGGTCGAGTTCGCCTCGACGGTGATGACCTTGAACTCGGGCGATGTGATCGCCTGCGGCACCAACCACGAAGGGCTGGGTGCCTTGCAGGACGGCGAGACCGTCGAGATCGAAATCCAGCATATCGGCCGCATGGCGCTCAACGTCGTCGACCCGCTGAAGCGCAAATGGGAGCGCGGCGTCTATATGGGCGCCGATTCGACCAACCCCGAAGCCGTCCGCCGCCACCGCCCGCAGAGTGCGAAATAGAATTCGGATTATCCTGTCGATCACCGACGACCCTTGCCACGCCTCCCCCGAACCCACGCGACAATTGATTTTTCTCCAACGACTTGTATAATGCGAGCGCTAGTCGACGGAGGGTAAGTTGGCGTCCCTCGACGATACGACGAGGCAGCTTCTTGAGGAACGCTGGCTGCCTCGGCTGCGCGATCTACGCGAACAGCGCAAGCCGATGATCCGCTTAATGATCGCCACATTGCTCGTGCCGCTCGCCGCGGCGCTGCTGATCGTGCTTTCGCTGGCGTTCAATCACGATATGGCGCTATTCAAAGCAGGTTTCTCCACTCTGCTTTTAGGACCATCAGCATTGGCCTTTGTCTATTTCAATAAAATTCAGGAATGTAATGATGTTCTGGTAACCATTGAGCTTCAGGTATATCTCGGCGATAGGGATCAGATAATGCAGTCTATAAGCAACATATCGTGTTTTGGTAAAATGCAACATTTCCTTCGTGATAGCCGCAGTTTTCTTCAAGGCCTTCAACAATGATTTCTATCGACCAGGCGATTGCCGCGTCTCAGCGTCGGTCCAGAAAGCTCTGGCTCGTCAGCATCGTCTGGACCGGGGTAATGATCACCGTTGCGCTCGCTTTCGGCATATCAATATATCAATTCAACGAGACTCGATCACAAGTGAACGAATTAAAAAAGACTGCATATGGGCTGATCGCCGATCTTCGCGCCACCAGAGACGAGCTGTCGCTATTGCAAAGGACGGGTAGTGCGCAGGGTCGGCAACTCTACGCTCTTCGCCTGCAGCAGCTAGGGTCGGATAAGCTGACACCCGCGCAAAAGGAGTTCATTAAGCGGGAAGCAGCAATCGAATCCCGTGAAACACCGAGCCCGGAAAGCCTTACTGTGCAGGCCTATTCGGAGCGCATCGAGGGCAAATATCAAAACTCATATGATATTTACACTGAAGCCCTGACCCTAAACAGCGACTACTCCCCTGCATATGCGGGTCGGAGCGGCGCGGATACCGATCTCGGAGACTTTGCGGCAGCTATTTCGGATCTGACCCACGCCCTGACGCTGGAGAAGGATGTTGCGCACCGGCCGGACCTACTAATTCTGAGGGCGCAGGCGCTCATACGCATGAGCCGGTTCGCGGAAGCCGAACAAGATCTGTCAGCAGCTTCCAATTCGGCCAACCTCATGACCAAAAGTTCTAGGCTTAATATCTCCGGATTAATGAGGCTAAAGCAGAAGAATTGGCAGGAAGCCGAAAGAAACTTCCGTGATGCAGCTAATGTTAATCCGGAAATGTCCAGTATGTATATGGATAATATCGGACTGATATATTTGGCAACAAGCGATTGGACCAAAGCATATCAGTGGAGCAGCCACATCTCTGAAGATCCGATGAATTTGAGTTGGTGGATATGGATGATTCGCTCAATTTCTGCCGAAAAATTAGGTAAGCCAACTGAGCAAAAAAAGTCATTGGAGATGTATCTGGCAAGAGCCCCCGATCCGAAACGCGACATAGATGATTTGTCTTTTTTCCTCCCGGGGGACCTGGCACAACTAGCCAGAAGTTGGGTGTTAAGCGCAAAAGATAACGTTTTGGGAAAAAATTAAATGAACCGCTATATATCGATAATGCAAGCTATATTTGTTTAATTTTAACTTAGCATCTGAATATGCTCGACTCGGACTTGCAAGATTTGTGATTACGACGTCGGACGACTGCCCGAGGAATGTCCAGGTCAAATCCCGCCATGCGGCTTGGACGATGCTGCATCGTTGGTGCAACACTCGCGCTGATCGGGATTTTTTCGCGGGCTCGGCGGTCACGCGATGGCGACGACGTCAGCCGAATCCGGGAGCGGGCTGGTATACGTCGTGGCGGGGGGTGGCACACCGAGATCGATTTGCCGCGGGCGGCGGTCGAAGGGCGGCTCGCCGGGCTGATGCCGGCCTGGGCGCGGTATGTCGTGTTCGGCTGGGGGGCCCGGGATTATTACATGGCGCGCGACCCGGGGCTCGCCGATCTGTTGCGTGCCGCCGCGCCCGGGCCGGCGGTGGTGCTGGTGATGCCGCTTTTGACGTCGCCCGCGGGCTTTGCCGGGGCGGGCAATGTCCGGGCGGTCGCGGCGTCGCATGACAGGCTGCGGCAATTGTCACAGTTTTTGTGGGAAGCCTCGCCAAGGATGCGGCCGGCATGCCGCGTCGGCTCGGCCCCGGGCCCGATCCACAAAGCGTGTTTTATGCGGCGACCGGCACTTACGACCTCTCCCACACCTGCAACACCTGGACGGCCGAGGCTTTGCGTGCTGCAGGCGCGCCGGTCAGCGCGGCGGGCGTCGTCTTTGCCGGGCAGCTCCTCGACCAGTTGGGAAGACGATAAGCGTCGGCCCCCACCCTAACCCTCCCCCGCTTGCGGGGGAGGGAATTGGGCGGCCCATTGCCGTAATCCTCGTCCGCCTGCGGGGGAGGAATTGGAGTGGAGAAGAAGAAAGGAAATGGGGGCTAGGGGATGGCGTAGACGGCCATCTCGTCGGCGATGCCGCGCAGGGCGCGGTTTTGCGCCACCGGCTCGAGGCCGCTCGATTTGAGCAAGGTCGAGGCTTGCGGGTGGCTGACGACCGGGCTCGTCGCCAGGATCGAGCGCGAATCGGCGAGCCCTTGGACGCGTGCCGCGATATTGACGGTCGAGCCGAAATAATCCTGCCGGTCGTTCAAGACAACCGCCAGGCACGGCCCCTCATGGATCCCAATCTTCAACTGCAAATCGCCGTCGCCGTTTCGGTCGCCGTTCAACCGGGGCATCGCCTCGCGCATGCGCAAGGCCGCGGCCAGGGCCTTGTCGGGGGTCGGGAAGGTCGCCATCACCGCGTCACCGATGGTCTTGACCACCGCCCCGGCCTCGGCCGCAACGATCTCGTTCAACAGCTGGAAATGCGCCCGCACCATGTCGAAAGCGGCGATGTCGCCGACCCGCTCGTAGAGCTCGGTCGAGCCTTTGAGGTCGGTGAACAAAAAGGTCAGGCTGGTGATTTTGAGCCGCTGATCGACATCGATCGTGTCGGTGCCGTAGAGGTCGCGGAACACCTGGTTGGTCAGAAGGCGCTTGGCGGTCAGAAACGGCCGGCGCCGGGAGAGCAGCTGGTGGAGCGGGTCGGCGGCGATCCATAAAGCAGGCAATACCCGCTTGTCGGTGCGGTTTTCGAGGGTAAGCCGCAACGGACCCGGATGCATGACGACGGTTTCGGTCGGGGTGCGCAATTTGTCGAAGACCAGCGACAAATTCTGGCGCTCGCGCGTCGGCCCGCCTTTGACGTCAATGAACCGCGTCAAATGCGTGACCGGATCGAGGATGATGACAAAATCGTTCGGCAATTGCAGCGACATGATCGCCTTTTCGCCGGCCGGCAGCTCGATCGAATCGAGCACGATCTCCGGCAGCAGGTCCTCGAAATCGTCGGGCACGTCAAAGCCCGAGCCCCAAAACACCTGGCGGAAATATTCGTTGAACGGCAGGTCGTCGGGGTCGTGGGCGGCGATCCGGCGCACCCGGCGGCTGACCGTAAAAGTCACTTCGACGATCTCGTCGAGGGTCGGCTGATAGCCCGACGCGCACCAGGCGCAGAGATATTCGTCGCGGTTGACGCTCTTCAACGTGGCGCTGGTTTCGAGCACGCCGCCGCAGCCGGGGCAGAGCACGTTCCAGGCGAGCTCGAACATGCCGAGCCGGGCGGCGTGCAGAAAAGCGGCGATCGTGCGCTCGGGATCGAGCCCCGCCTTGGCCGCGAAATCGAGCACGTTGATCCGGCAGAGCGCCCGGTCGGGGGCGTCGCGGACCAGCGCCTCGATTGCCTCGACCACACCGGGGTCGGCCGATTGCCGTAACATGGCAAACAGGTTTTCGGCTTCGCTCATCGCAGAGACCCACCCGTAAACGCGGTCCGGCCGGGAAAATGCCTGGCCGAGTCTTCTCGGGCCTAGATGTGGGGTTGCCCCGGCATTGGGTCAAACACTGGCGGGCTCGGCGCTT
The DNA here is from genome assembly GCA_036404275.1 of Allostellaceae bacterium. Lineage (GTDB taxonomy): Bacteria > Pseudomonadota > Alphaproteobacteria > ATCC43930 > CGMCC-115725 > AP-15. The sequence continues at coordinate 1,477 of DASXAM010000308.1, read as the reverse complement.
CGCGCCGGCAAGATGCCACAGCCTCCCCGCATGCTCGATCCCGAACCGCCGCCTCCCGTAAACCCTGCTACTGAAAGGAGCGCGCCGCCGCGGCTCCGGTCGGAGCGACGAGCTCCGGCGGGTGGCGGATCACGGTGCGGCGGCCGCGCTTGAAGACGGCAAGCGGTTGACGGATTTCGGCGATTGCCTGCTCGGGGCTCGCGGCGTCGATGACGACGATATCGGCGGGGTTGCCGATTTTGAGCCCGTAATCGGGGAGGTTCAGAAGCCGGGCCGAGCGCTCGGTCAGCATCGCAAAGATTTCGCGCAATTGCTCGGCGCGTCCGGCCTGCAAGACATTGGCGTGCAGGTTGGCCATCCGGATCAGCGAGCAATCGCCAAACGGGGTCACCGGGTTCAGCACGTTGTTGGTCGAAAGCGAGCAATTGACGCCGTGCTCGACCAGGAAATTGGCGTCGGCGACGCCGCGGCGGATGTTGTGGTCCTGGTCACGGCCCATCACGAAAAGATCGGTCAGCGGCAGCACGGTGACGGCGACGCCGGCATCGGCCATTCGCTGCGCGGTCTGCGCCAGCCGCTCGGGCGGCATCGTCGAGAGCTTGGCCATATGGCCGACCGCGACCCGGCCGCCGCGGCGGTACTGCTCGGTCAATTCGCAGACGAGCGGGATGTCCATCTCGTCGGGCGTGTCGCCGACATCGAGATGGATGTCGATATCGACGTCGAACGCGCGCGCCAGTTCGAAGATGCGACGGATCTGGCCGGCATGGTCGGGGTCGTAGCGCGGCGCGCCGCCGACCGCCTTGGCGCCGCGCTTCAACGCCTCGACCAACAGCTCGTCGGTGCCGGGATAATTGGTCAGCCCGTCCTGCGGGAAGACGCAGATCTCGATGTCGATCGCCCATTTGTAATCGGCGATCAGCGACGCGACCCCGTCAAAGCCGCGCATGCCGATTGCCGGATCGACCTCGACCTGGGTGCGCATTCGCGTGGCGCCGTTGAGGATGCATTGCTCCAAGGTCTGGGCGGCCCGGCGGCGGATGTCCTCGACCGTCAGCTCGTGCTTGATCGCGGCGACCCGGCGCATCGGGTTGATGCGACGGCCAGGCTCGACCGGCAATCGGTCGATGAGCCGCGACTTGTCGAGATGGATGTGGGTCTCGACGAGCCCGGCGCAGACGAGGCGGCCCTGCGCATCGTAGCTCTCTCCGGCCTCGCCGAGGCCATGCCCGATCGCCGCAATGCGGCCGTCGACGACGCTGATATCGACCGGCGAGCCGGCGACGCGCGCGTTGCGGACGACGAGGTCCATGACCGGCGACGGCTACTATTGCGCGACGCCGGCGCGGGCGCAGTCCTCGTCCTGTTGCGAGGTGCCGCCGCCCACACCGCAGGCGCCCTCGACGATGCCGTTGCGGATGATCGGCACAGCGCCCTGCCCCATGATCATGTGGCCGCCTTCGGCCGCGGCGATGCC
>DASXAM010000307.1:0-12467 GCA_036404275.1 Allostellaceae bacterium | reverse complement strand
CTCGCTGACCGGCAGGGCCTTCGACCTTCTGGTGGCGCTCGTCCGGCGCGCCGGCAGCCTTGCCCACAAGGATGAATTGCTCGACGAGGTGTGGGCGGGGCTCACCGTCGAGGAGGTCAACCTTTCGGTAAATATCTCTGTGTTGCGCAAGGTTCTCGGGCAGCGCCGGCCCGGTGAGAGGATGATCGAGACGGTCGCGAAAGCGGGCTACCGTTTTGTGTGCCCCGTCAAGCCGCGGCTCGGCGCCCCGTCATACTCGGCGCCGTTGGGGGGACCGAGCGGCCAAGGCCCGGCCCCCGCCAACCCGCAGGCGCGGCGCGCCTATCTCGAAGGCCGCTATAATTGGAACCGGCGCTCGGAGGAGGGCCTGACCGCTGCGATCGCGAGCTTCCGTCGCGCAGTCGCTGAAGACCCGGATTTTGCCCCTGCCTATGCCGGGCTGGCGGATTGTTACGCCACGCTGGGCTATTTGAGCCACCGCGCGCCGGCCGAGAGTTTTCCGATGGCCCGCGGCTATGCCGAGATGGCGCTGGAGCGCGACCCGACCCTCGCCGAGCCGCACGCCTCGCTTGCTTACGTCAAATTTTATTTCGACTGGGATTGGGCCGCCGCCGATGCGGCCTTCCGCACCGCCCTGGCGCGGCAGCCCGAATGGGCGGCGGCGCATCAATGGTACAGTATTCTGCTGCTCGCCGTCGGCCGGCCGCAGGCGGCCTTCGAAGAGATCATGACGGCTTGCGAGGGAGAACCGCTGTCACTGTCGATCAACACCGATCTGGGGTTTCATTATTACTATACCGGCCAGTACGCCGAGGCGGCCAAGCAGCTGCAATCGGTCCTGGCAATGCAATCCGATTTTGCACCGGCGCAGCTCTGGCTCGGGCGCGCCTATCAGGAGCTGGGCGAGCACGATGCCGCGCTCGCGGCATTCCGCGCCGTCGAGGCGGCGGCACCCGAATGGCCGGTGGCGGTCGCGGCGCGCGGCTTTGTCGAGGGGGTGGCGGGCCGCACCGAGGAAGCGGCTGCCACGCTGGCTCAGTTGCACCAACTGGCGAGGCGCCGATTTGTCACGCCCTACGGCGTCGCTCTGGTCGAGGCCGGGCTCGGCCATGGTGAAGCGGCTCTGGCAACGCTCGAAGCCGCCTTCGCCGAGCGCTCGCACTGGCTCGTATGGCTGCGCCTCGATCCGCGCTGACGCGGTTTGCGCACGAACCCTCGCTTTGTGCAGATAATGGCGCGCATGCGGTTTCCTGATTGAGCGTTCTACCGGTTCGCCCAAGCGCTGAAAATGGTTGCGCGGCCGGCGGCCGCCGATGGGGAAGGCCGGGTGGGGGTGAAGACAGCCGACGAAGCGCCGGCCGACATCTGGTCGCCCGATCGAATTCATGCCCGATCGAATTCACGACAGCGCGTCAATCCGCAGCCGCCAGCCGCAGGCCGGACAGCAGCAGTTCCCGGTGCTCGTCGTTCCGCAGGAAGCTGACGTCACTGACCACGACCGGGGTAATGCCCCGCAGCCGGGTGACGATCTCTCTCGCGTCGTCGAGCCGACACATATTCGCGTAGCACGCGGCAAGAAAGCGATACGGTGTCGGGAAGCTCGGATCCTCCTGGATTGCGAGAAGCAGGTTCGGCACGGCCTCAGCGAAGCGCCGGCAGACGAAATGTGCGAGGCCTATCGAAACGAGCACCGTGCCGATGCGGGCGCGCGGACTGAGGCGCAGCGCGGCATCGAGATGCTCGATCGCGAGGTCGGGCTGTCCTGCCCAAATCCTGAGTGTGCCGCTGATTTGCCAGCCCCGCGCGTAATTCGGGTTGAGCGCCAGTGCGCGATCAACCAACGCCGTCATCGCGCCGATGTCCTCGCCCAAATAGGCCAGCGCGAAGGCGGCGTGCGCCGGGATGCCCGGGTCGTCGCCGGCCACTTCCAGGGCGCGCCTCGCGAAATCCGCACCTTTCAGGCGGTCAGCCGGAGGATCTTCGCTCCGATCGTCCAGCAGCAGCCGGGCACAGCAGACCGCGGCCCAGGCGAGCGCTGGCCCATAACGCGGCTCGCGCTCGATCGCCTTCTCCAATAGACGCAGCGCCTCAGGGATCTGCCTTGCCGACGACCAAACCATCGCGTAGGCGCGCAGATAGAGGTCGTAGGCGGTCAGGTCAGCGATCGGGTGGCCGGCCAGACGGGCGGTCTCGGCGGCCTGCAACGCCGGCTCGATAACCCCGGCGACGCTCGACGCCACCTTGTCCTGGAGGTCGAATACGTCCTCCAGCACGCCGTCAAAGCGATCAGCCCAGAGATGCGTGCCGCTCAGCGCGTCAATCAACTGCGCCGTGATACGCACACGCCGGCCCGCCTTGCGTACCGAACCTTCGAGCACATAGCGAACGCCCAATTCGTGGCCGACCTCTTTCACATCGGCCGCGTGGCCTTTGAACGTAAGCCTCGAATTACGGGCGATCACGAAGAGCCAGCGGATGCGCGACAGCGCGGTGATGATCTCCTCGACCATGCCGTCGACGAAATATTCCTGATCCGGGTCGCCGCTCAGATTCTGGAACGGCAACACGGCGATCGACGGCTTGTCGCGGGACGGCAATGCCGGCTGGTGCGGCGCGTTGAGATCGGATCGCTTCACCGGCGCGACAAATCGATAGCCGCGGTTCGGGATCGTCTGGATACAGCTGGCTTGCCGGCGTCCCTGGTCGAGGACTCGGCGCAATGCCGAGATCTGGACCGAAAGATTGCTCTCCTCGACGGCGGCACCCGACCAGACCGTTTGCATGATCAGGTTCTTAGCAAGCAGCTCGCCCGGCCGCTCGACGAGCAGCCGCAAGAGATCGAGAGCGCGCGAGCCGAGTGCAACCGGTTCCGCTTTTCCGGCTTGATCAAGCCGAAAAAGACCGCGGCGCTCGAGCCGAAACTCCTCCTCGATGAGGAGAGCATCGGCCACATCCGACCGGTCCATGTGCAATTTCCATCATGCAGGACATTGCCTCAGGCGGCAGCTTATCAGCGCCGTTCGCTGCCCGCGAGCCACCGGCCGGATCGGGCCTTTGGAAATTTTCGGACCGGTTCGGAAGATTTCGGACCGACCTCATCGCCGGCCAGCGGGATGCGCGGCATCAATTTGGTCTGTCGCGAACAACATCCCCACAGGATGATCGAGATTTCAGTCGCAAGGAGGAGCTCACATGTCAAACGCACTGGGAGAAATGCCGGCTCCTGGCGTCGGCCAGCGCGCCGGCACGCAAGACACTGGACCCGTTGTCATTGTGGTCGAGCTCGAGATCGAGCCGACCGAATTGGACAACTTCAAAGCCGTCATCAAGGAAAACGCAGCCGCCTGGGTCCGTGAGGAACCGGGCTGCCTTGAGTTCAATGTCGTCTTCGACAAGGACAGTCCGACCCACGCATTCTTGTTCGAGGTGTACGAAAATGCAGAGGCCATTGCAGCGCATCAGGCGACCTCGCGTTTTAAGCAGCACATGGCCGGGGCTGCCAAAAGGATCAGGTCGCGCAAGGTCACCGAGATGGTGCCATTCGTCCTAAACGCTAAAGGACGTTGACCCCGTTCTATAGCCACGCGGGAGCAGAGGTCCGCGCTGGGGCAAATCGCGTCAAACATCGACCACCAGGAACGCAAGCGTCGCGCCTGTCCCCGTGCGCCGACCGCCCGAGCCCTGCCGGTTGCGGCGGGCCGACCTTATCGCCAGCCAACGGGGTGCACGGCATCAATTTGGTCTGTCGCAAAAAACATTCCCGCGGGAGGATCGATGCCCGAGGATCTGCCGATTTCGTTTATCGCTGCCGCAGAAGGCATCACAACGCAAGTTGCGGCGTTTGCGGAAAAAAGCGAACACAGCCGCCGGCTGCCTTTGCCGCTCGTCGAGGCGATGGCGCGAGCCGGTCTCTTCCGCCTCTGGAGACCGCAGGCGCTCGGCGGGCCGGAGGTCGATCCAATGACCTTTCTCAGGGTCGTCGAGACGATTTCACGGGCCGATGGCTCGGCCGGCTGGTGCCTATTGATCGGCGGTTCCCTGAGTGTATTTGGCGGTTATTTGCCGTTGGCCGGAGCACAGCAGATTTTTGGCGGTGATCCGCTCACAGTCCTGAGTGGATCTTTTGCGCCATTCGGGCAAGCCGTGGTCGAGCCGGGCGGTTATCGGGTCATCGGCAGATGGCCGCTTGCCAGCGGCTGTCAGCATTGTGCCTGGCTCGTCGGTAACTGCCGGGTTGTCGACGGCGATCGGCCGCGTCTCCGATCCGACGGAACCCCGATTACGCGCATGATGATGTTGCCCGCCAGCGCCTGCCAAATACTCGACACTTGGGACAGCATCGGGTTGCGCGGCACCGGCAGCCACGATTACACCGTCGCGAATACCTTTGTCCCCGATGACCATTCGCTGTCGTTTCGGGAACCGCCGGTGCAGCCGGGGCCGCTTTACGCAATGCCGAGCATCGCGCTCTTTGCCGCCGCGGTCGCGGCGGTCCCGCTCGGCATCGCCCGGCACGCGATCGATCTTCTCACCGGCCTCGCCGCGGCAAAAGTCACGTTTCGATCGCGGCGAGCGCTGCGCGAGGAGACGAGCGTGCAGGCCGATTTGGGGCGTGCGGAGGCGCTGTTGCGGTCGGGCCGCGCGTTTCTCTACGAAGCCCTTGCGGATGCCTGGCGCGTGGTAAGCGGCGGCGGGACGCTCGACGTGGCACAGCGGGCTTTGCTCCGGCTGGCAGGAACGCACGCGGCGCATTCCGCTATTCAAGCCGTGGAGTTGATGTTCAACGCCGGGAGTTCCGCCTCGGTTTACGAGAGCGCCGGTTTCGGCCGCTGCCTGCGGGATATTCGCACCGCCGGTCAGCACATCGCAGTCGTCACATCCAATTATGAAATGGCGGGCCAAGCCTTCCTCGGCTTCGACATGAATATGACCACGTTGCTCCTGATGGACGATCGCGGCAGCTGATGACACAAAAAGGGCTCCGCATGCAGCCGTCACCACCGACCGCTCGGGGGCAGAACCTGAGTCCAGCCTCCCGCCGCGAGCCATCGACCCGGCTTTCGCGCGTGTCCGCTCTGCTTTAGGGCCATATGGGCGACGCGTGGGATGCCGCCTATGCCTGCCTTTATCTCGCCTCCGACGAAGCCAAATACGTGACCGGCATCGAGCTCGTCGTCGATGGCGGGATCACTCTCAAATACACCTGAGGTGGCCGCTTCTCGGCGCTGGATGCCGGCTCAATGCCTCATGACGCGGGCTGGCTCCAACTCCAACAGGCGATGGCGCGCGCTGTAGCGCCCGACCTCTCGTGCCGCCCGAAGTGCTCGAATAAAAGGGGAGCCGATCAGGCTCTTTTCCCCACCGCTTCCAGGAGGAAATCTCCATGTCCGGCATTACCCCCTGCTTGTGGTTCGACGGCAACGCCGAAGAGGCGGCCGCGTTCTACGCCGCGCTGTTCCCCAACAGCCATGTCGATGCGGTCCATCGCGCGCCGGGTGACTACCCCGCGGGCAAGGCGGGCGATGTGCTGCTGGTCGAGTTCAGGCTGATGGGTCAGCATTTCACCGCTCTCAATGGCGGGCCGCATTTCCAGTTCAATGAAGCGATCTCGTTCCAGATACCGGTCGAGACCCAGGCCGAGGCCGACCGCTTCGCCGACGCGCTCTCGGCGGTCCCCGAGGCCGAGCAATGCGGCTGGGTCAAAGACCGCTTCGGCGTGTCGTGGCAGATCGTTCCCCGCCAGCTTGTCAGGCTGATCGGCGATGCCGACCGCGCCCGCGCCAGGCGGGTTTTCGAGGCGATGATGCAAATGAAGCGCCTCGACATCGCCGCGCTCGAGCGCGCCGCCGACCGCAGCACCGCGTCCCCATAAAAGCGGCAGAGGCGCGGCGTCCGCACGGCGGTCGGCCGGGGCATCGCGCCGACCGGCGAGGTGTCCCGAGATCGACACACAGAGACGGCTATCCTGCGCGCCGAGAGGAAGGAAGGTGACCCATGTTCCCGAGCCCCACGCGCCTGTTCTTGACCAAGGGCGTCGGCGTCCATCGCCATGCTCTGACGGCCTTCGAGTACGCGTTGCGCGACGCCGATATCGAGCAGCAGAACCTGGTCTATGTGTCATCGATCCTGCCGCCGCGCTGCCGGGTCATCACCCGCGAGGAAGGGGTCGAGCTGTTGAAGCCCGGCGATATCACCTACTGCGTGTTGGCCCGGTCGGAGACCAATGAATTCGGCCGGCACGTCTACGCCAGCCTTGGCTTGGCGACACCGGCGGACCCCGACATGTACGGTTATATCTCGGAATTGCACGGCTACGGGATGACGGCGGAGGAGAGCGGCGAGCAGGCCGAGGACCTCGCCGCGACGATGCTCGCCTCGACCCTCGGCCTCGACTTCGATCCCGAGGCCGCATGGAACGAGCGCAAGCAGATCTACGAGCACAGCACCTTGATCATCGACAGCACGTCGATCACCGCGGCAGCGGAATGCGGCCCGAACAACCAATGGACCTGCGCCATCGCCGCCGCAGTTTTCCTGTTTTCCTAGAATTTCCAAACGGTGCATCGGGCGCGTCGCCGGTTATCGCCGCCACGAAGACGGCCACCGTCGATCTGTTCGGCCGAGCCAGCAGGGCGATGTATTCCCACGCAAATTGTCGCCGCTGCCAGCGTTATGATCTCGGAGCGATCATAGGGCGGCGGCGACGTCCATGCCTCGGGATGAAAGGCGCGCGAGCCGGCGCAAGATCGACTGCCCTTCCGGATGGTCTTGCTCGCCACCGGCTTCGGAATATCGATTGCTATTGACGCTTGGCCTCACCCGCCCTCGGGCGCCAATGGCGCCGATTGGTCGGCCCGCTCGAAGCGGTAATTGGGTTTGCGTAAGGCGAGCTCTACCCACCCGCCGCAGGTTTGGACCTTCGGAATGCGATTCCGGGTTGTGATTGAGCCTGCACATGGCTTTTGTGCGCGGCGATCCAGGCCGCCGCCGCCGCCTCGGTCTGGAACTTGCTGACGGTCGTCGGGCTGGTGTCCGGAATCGATACCCTTACGCCAAACCCGCCGGGATCGAGCGGGACGATTTCGTAGATCGCCTCCGCATGTGGGTGCGTTTTCACGTCCGCCTACCGATCGAGCTGGTCTTCCCGAACGACGCGCTCGCGACCGTCGATCTTGGCTTTGACCTGGTACTGCAAGACGCCTTCCCATTCGGGGAGCGTCTTGACGATCGTATAGGCGCCACGCGCGCTGGCATCGGTGTTGCGGTCGGGGCTGAACCTGACACTCTGCCCCACTGAATATTTGTGCTGCATCATCGCCGGGCCTCCAAAAAGATAACGGCGCCGCCATCGGACGCCGCCGCTTTTGACCTATTGTGCCTTGAGGCCGACTGCGGAGCTCTTGCCGTTGCGGCCTTTCTCCAACTCGTAGCTGATTTTTTGGCCTTCATTGAGGTAGCTGAGCCCAGACCGTTCCACCGCGGAAATGTGAACAAAGACGTCGGTGGTGCCGTCATCGGGTTGGATAAAGCCATAGCCTTTCTGAGTGTTGAACCATTTCACGGTGCCGATAGCCATAGTGCATCTTTCACAAAAACTGGCCGGCGCGGGCGTTCCCGTGTCGGGTCAACCATTTGTGGTGCGGAAGGCGGTTCGGGGCTCTGGCGAGCGACGAAAAGCGAGCCGAACCGGAGGCGACGGCTGTTATATGGTGCGACGCGGCCCGGTCCGCAAGGAAGTGGCTCCCGGCCGTGATTTCGCGCTCGAGGTCCTTGCTCCCTCTCATGTACCGGTCTCTGGATGGCTAAAGGGACTGGCCCACGCCGGGCACGAGCCATGGCGGGCTCGGCTCCTCCGGCAGGCTATGCTCGGCCTCGGGGGAAGTCTTTCCGGCGGTGGGTTGTTGCGGGTGCTGCGGATGGGCCGCGGATTTGGTCTTGTCGACGATGCCGTACACCTTCAATCCCAGCGATCGTGCAAGCGTCTTCGCCAGTTCCTTACCTTCGTCCTTGCTGGCGACGCGACTGACCGCGAGACGGCCGACCATCCTGCCCTTGTCGTCGCGCTGGGAGATGGTCGCCACGAGCCCTTCGGGGCTCTGTTCGATCTTCAGGCGAACCGACATTTCTGTCTCCTGGAAAATCCATGCTCCGCCGCGGCTTGTGCTCGTTCAAATCCGCTCACGAGCCGCCAATTCCGAGCGGGAACCCGCCGTGAAGGACGATGCTCAATAGCGCGGCTGCCGTCAGAAGACTCAAGACGAGCCAATAGGGAGACGGCAGTGAGAGCCCGCGTTTGCGGTAACGCAGCTGGATTTGGACTTGCGCCGCCACCGCACGGGCGGTGTTGTGTTTTGGCAAAAGACCGACCAAGTAAGGTGCAATTTCCCGTGCCTCTTTGAGCGGACGCAAGTGGCCCGGCAGCTCCGCGATCAATCGCGCCATTTGCTCGGCGGCCTCTGCGCTGCTCAGACACGACAATCGGCCTGCTTCTTTCCACGGGTCGAGACCGAGCCGCACAAGGGCCGAAATCACGCTGAGTGAAACCCCTTCGATCTGCTCGCCGACCGTCGCAAACAAGAACTCGTCGAGATCGGGGCGCAGCGGACGGTACGGCCTGCGCAGCGTCATCGGGTCAGCAGTCCATCATTCTCGGCTCCCGGGTTCGGCGGAGCGGTTCGACGGCGTCAAATCGGTATGCCGCGAAGCGTCGCTATCGGCGCTGCGGACCGTCGATGTAGTTCAAGTGGGAGAGATCCTAAATTTAACAAGCGCCATTGATCCTCTGTGCAAAATTAAATTTTTGCGTTAGATTTGCCGTTGGATCGTCTTCTATTAACGTAATCTGCCGGTGGTACGGCAGCAAAATTGTCACACCCGACGAAAACCAAAGCCACCCGGACTTGATCGCACCCGGTTTCGGGGGCATCTTCCGCCAAGCAGCGTTCGTGCTCCTGAGCACGTGATCGGGCCTGCGTGAGCGTCCTGCCGTTTGGCGGGCTGTCGGTCCGTTCTTTGTCCCCTGCCACATCAGGACAGCCTGTCGCGCGGGTCGTCTCCCGACCCTTGCCGTGCGTTCGCGCGCCCGACCTTTGCTACCCGTTCGCGCGAACGGGCGAACATGCCAACCTGAGGACTGTCATTCCCTTGCTTCATTTTTCCGATCTTGGACTTTCATCGCCGCTGCTCGGCGCCCTGGCCGACGAAGGCTATTCGATCCCCACACCCATCCAATCTCAGGCGATTCCGACGGTGCTCGGCGGGCGCGATCTGTGCGGCATCGCGCAGACCGGGACCGGCAAGACCGCGGCTTTCGCGTTGCCGATCCTCGACCGCTTTTCCGCTTTGGCCGGGCGCCCCGCGCCACAGACCTGCCGCAGCCTGGTCTTGTGTCCGACCCGCGAGCTCGCCAGCCAGATCGCGGGCCGCTTCCGCGCCTATGGCGCCGGGCTGCGCCTCTCGACCGCGGTGGTGTTCGGCGGTGTGACGATCGGCCGGCAGCGCCAGCAATTGGCGCGCGGCGTCGATGTTCTCGTCGCCACGCCGGGTCGCCTGCTCGATCTGGTCGATCAGCGGGCGCTCTTCCTGTCGAGCGTTCAGGTCCTCGTCCTCGACGAAGCCGACCGCATGCTCGACCTTGGCTTTATCCATGCCTTGAAGCGCATCGTAAAGCTGCTGCCGCGGCAGCGGCAGACCCTGCTGTTCTCGGCGACGATGCCCAAGGCTATTGCCGCGCTCGCCGCGGAATACCTGACCGACCCGGTGCAAATTGTTGTCACGCCAGCGGCGACCACGGTCGAGCAAGTCGAGCAGAGCGTGGTGTTTGTGCCGAGCGAAGGGAAGCGCGCCCTGTTGGCGAAATTGCTGCGCGATCCAGCCTTTGAGCGCGTGCTCGTCTTCACCCGAACCAAGCACGGCGCCGACCGCGTCGTCCGCCAGCTCGGCGACACCGGGATCGAAGCGATCGCGATCCACGGCAACAAATCCCAGCCGCAGCGCGAGCGGGCGCTCGCAGCGTTTCGCGCCGGTGAGGCGCGCGTGCTCGTCGCGACCGACATCGCCGCCCGCGGCATCGATGTCGAGGCGGTATCGCATGTCGTCAATTTCGAGCTGCCGAATGTCCCGGAGGACTATGTCCACCGCATCGGCCGCACCGCCCGGGCGGGTGCCGCCGGGATCGCGATCGCCTTTTGCAGCGACGAGGAGCGGCCTTTTCTGCGCGACATCGAAAAGCTGACCCGGCGCTCGGTTCGGGTGATGCCGATGGCTCATGGGCCGGTGCGCGACGGCGCCTCGAGCCATCTGACCGAGGTGGCGCTGCCGCGGCCGCGCTCTGGCGACGCCCGCCCGGCAGGCAGCGGCCGCCGCGCCAAACCGCTGCCGGCTCGAGTGCAGCGCCAAAACCGCAGGCCGGCACGGTCGAAACCCCGGCCGGCAAACACCGCCAACCATTTCGATCGGAGCTAGCCATGGCGAGACGCCAAAAGGTGCAGCGCCCCAGCGAATACACGCTCTTTGACGTGCTGTACGAAGACGGCAGCCGCACCTCGCACCGCAAGGTGCCGAGTTCGGAGCTCGACGGCCGCGATGCGGAGAGGACGGTCAAACCCTATATCGAGGCCGAGGACCGCAAAATCGCCGCGCTCTCCGGAAAGCCGCGCGCGCCCGTCAAGTCGGTATCGCGCTCGCCGATGCGGTAAGGTCGGGTTGCGCAACTCGATCTCGGCCTGGCTGCCGACAACACAGGAGGTCGACGATGCCCCGCAGACCGAACTACCGCTTTGAACGCAACGAGCGCAACCGGGCCAAGGAGGCCAAGAAGGAGGAAAAATTGCGCCGCCGACAGGAGCGTGTGTCCGCCCCCTCCACCGACGCCCCACCATCGCCCGACTCCGAACCCGAACCGGGCGAAAGCCGGTAGCGCTTCTCTTGATTGACGGCGCTTTCGACGAGACCAACTCAGCCGCGCCGCCGAAGCCGCCCGCGCGCTGCTGCTATGAGGGCTCGGCGCGTCCCCGGACGGTTATTTTTCCGTCGCTGCCGCCCGCTGCTCGCCATTCGGCGGCGACGCAGCGCACGCGCCGCATTTCGGCGGCGCCAGCCACACCGTGCTGAGGTCCTGGTTCATATAGTGGCTCGGGCCGATCTTCCAGCCATGCACATAGGAGCGCAGCGGCACCAGCCGGTTCCACCAATAGGTGTGAATATAATGCACCTGGTCGCCCAGCACCCGCTGGTCGAATTGGTAGGCGAGCGCCCGCTGCTTCCCGACATCGGTCTCGTGCAGCAGCTTGTTGTAGATGGCGTCCTCCACCGGATCCTCGTAATAGCCGTAATTCTGGCTGCTGATCGAATGCGACAACCAGGTTTGGACATCGATCACCGGGTTGACGATGCCGTGGCAATTGCCGCCGGTCGAGACGCTGAAATCGCCGCTGCGCAGTGCCGCAAACCACGGGCCGGTCGGCACCACCCGCTGCGTCACATGCAAGCCAACCTTGTTCCATTGGTCGACGAGCCAGGTCCCCAGATATTTATAGGGCTGGTCGACATTGCGGTTGACCAATTCGAAGCTGAGCCCCTCCGCACCCGCCTCCTTTAAGAGCCGCCGCGCCTCGGCGCGCGACTTCTCGATATCGGGCCAGAACCCGGCGATCTTCTCCAATTGCGCCTTGGTCGGCGCCAGCGGCGAGCCGGGGAACATCAGGCTGCCGACGGTGTGCATCAGGCTGATCTTGGAGAGGCCCGCCGCACTCCCCCAGCGGTCGATCGCCAGGGTCAGCGCGCGCCGCACCCGCACGTCGTCGAACGGCTTTTTCTTGTGGTTGATCCAGGCGCCGACCGTGCAGTTCCAATCGTGCTGCTGGACCACGATCTGGTTGCCGAGCTCCTGCTTCAGCTGGTCGATCGCCGAGGGCGGATAGCCGCGAAACTCGGTCGCCGCCCGGTCGGCCCGGATCGCATCGAGCTGGACCGCCTGCTTTGGCGCATAGATGCCGACAAAGCCGTCCAAATACGGCAATCCCTTGTGATAGTAATCGGGGTTGCGCACACCCCTGATCTCCTGGCCGACCTGATAGCTGACAAATTTGAACGGCCCCGAGCCCATGATGTTGTGCTCGTACCAGTGGATGTCCTTGTCGAGGATTTTCTTCTCGTAGATCCAGTTGTAGGGATCGGCCAATGCCGGCAGAAAGGCGCTCGTCGGAAACTTCAGCCGAATGACGACGGTATGCGGGTCCGTCGCCTCGATCTTGTCGACCATCATAAAGTCGGTGGCGCGCGGGCTCAGCGTGCCGGACGGCGGAAAGGCGATCTTGTTGAGGCTCGCCGCCACGTCCGCGGCGGTCAACTTGTCGCCGTTGTGGAATTTGACGTCGTCGCGGATCTTGAAGGTATAGGTCTTGCCGCCATCGGTCGGCTTTGGCATCGCGACGCACAAATCGCAGACGATGTCGGTCGTCGATCCG
>DASXAM010000306.1:0-4699 GCA_036404275.1 Allostellaceae bacterium | reverse complement strand
GCCATGCCGGCGCAGCCGGTCGAACACGTCGCCGAGGCGATTGCTCAGGCTGTCGAACATACGGGTTCCCGGTGCCGCCCCGCCGACAAAAAGCGCCAGTGCGCGACACTCGCGGACTGGCGGCCCCCGGTCGGGGGATTTTCGCTCCCCTCGGAAGCGCGGGCACACCCTAGCGGCCGCCGGATACCGTGTCAATTCCAAGCGGGGCATCCCCGGCGGCGGATCGACGACGCGTTTGCGGCAAACAAAGCTTACGTTGTCATTAAAATCGCTCTGGACAACTAGCGGATCGCGGTAATAGGTTCGTGAGTTGAACCGCCCGCTGGCGAATCCGCATCAAGAAGCGAGCCAGTCGCGAGCCGCAGGCTGGGCGGCGGGGTCGGTCGATCGCGCTTTGGGCGATAGGCCGAGGTTTGGAGGCTTTACGAATGTCGATCGGGCACAGCCCGATTCGGCAGCACGCGCGGATCGCCGTTAGGGAGGGCGTGCCGTGGAGACGAGCGTCGCGATCGACCGCGAAAGCGAATATGCGGGAAACGCATCTGGCGTGCGCATCGCGATCGTCTGGGGTGTCCGGTTTGCACGCGAAGGGCTTGCCGAAATCCTCTCGCGTGATCCGCTGGTGTCGATCGTCGGGCAATATTCGGACCTGTCCGAGGCGGTGACGATGGGCTCGGTTGAGCAGGCCGACGTGGTGTTGCTCGACAGCAGAATGCCGGGGGTCGAAACCGAGTTGCGGCGTTTTCTCGAAATCGCGCCCGGGATGCGCGTCATTGCCGCCGCCGTGCGCGAGGCCGAGGAGGAAATCGTCGCCTGGGCCGAGGCCGGGGTGATCGGCTACATCCCCAGGACGACCGCGCTCGCCGATTTCGCGCGACGCATCCTGGACATCCATAAGGGAGAGCAGATCTGCTCGGCCCGGGTGGCCACCGGTCTGCTCCGCCGCATTGCCGTCGGCGCACGGCAGAGCGTTGTCCGCGGCGTGGCACTCCCGGTTGCGGCCCTGACCAAGCGCGAGCAGCAAACGGCCGAGTTGATAAGAAGCGGGCTTAGCGACAAGGAAATCGCGCGCCAGTTGAACATCAGCCTGGCGACGACAAAAGCGCACGTCCATAATCTGCTCGGCAAGCTGAACGTGCAGCGTCGCAGCCAGGTCGCCGCCTGCCTGCGTGAAGCCGATCGCTTTCTGGGGTAGTGACACCCTCCCAAAGCTTGCGGACCGGCAGCCTTCAATCTTTTACCCACCCGCCCGCGGAATTGCGTTCGGCGGGTTTTCGGCGCTGCATACCCAACCCTGGAACTAAATCTTCGGCCGTTGGATTTAAGCCCTGCACTCAACCGAATTCTAATCGGAGGATGGATAGTTTCTCCCGGCCGCTCTGACAGAATCAACCACTGATTTAGAAGCCGGTAGGGGCGGGGGAGCGAATGACCAGAAAGGATAAAATCCGCGGGTTGGCAACGCTCGGCGGAATGACCGCGACGGTCGTGTTGCTGACGGGTCTGCCGACGGCCAAGGCTGACGAGTTGGCGGATTTGCGCGCCAATCAGGAGCTTCTCCAGCGCCGCATCGACCAATTGGCGCAGATCGCCCCCGGCCGGCCCTATCCGGGCGGGCCGCCAAACCCGGCGGCGACCACCGGCGCGACCGGCGGCAGCTTCCCGCGCTCGTTTCTGATCCCGGGCACCGACACTTCGATCCGGGTCGGCGGCGAAATCCGCGAGGTCCTCGATTACTGGCTTCAGAACGGTCAGACCAACGGCACCCAGAACACGACCGTCGGCGATAATGGCAACGCATTGTCGCAGCCCCTCGATGTACACGGCCAGACCGTGCCGGGCCTGCCGAATGCCGGCAGCTTGGCGCCCGTACAGGTCAACCACTCGCGCGGCAACGGCATCTTCCAGCAGAGCCCGCGTGAATCGAAGCTCAATGTCGAGACCCGCACCCCGACCGCCTACGGCGAAGCGCGAACCTTTATGGAGTTCGACTGGGCCGGCTCTAACAATTTCAGCAGCAACCAGCTGCTCAGCGTCTCGGACAACCTGATCCCGCGCTTGCGTTACGCCTATGGCACGATCGGCGGCTTTCTCGCTGGTCAGGCGAATTCGAACTTCTCCGACTCCGACGCCAATCCCGAGACCCTCGATTTCGGCGGCGATGTCGGCCAGTCCGGCGTCGTCCGCATCCCGCAGGTGCGCTACACCTATGCCGGCCCATGGGGCAGCGCGTGGTCGGTGTCGCTCGAAACTCCGCAGACCGATGTCTTGACCCCGGGCGGCAAGCTGACCTCGGACACCAACCTCGCTCAGAACCCGGTGCAGCAGACGCTGGCCAATTCGTTCACGAACGGCTGCATCGCCAACGGTACAATCTCGGCCGGCACGGTCAACTTTGCGACCCTGCAGCCGGGCTTCAAGAACACCTCGACCTGCGCCGACACTTTTAATTTCACCAAGGCCAGGGCGCCCGACATTACCTTTGCCTCCTATTGGTCGCAGCCTTGGGGGCATGTCGATTTCCGTCTGGTCGGCCGTCCCGGCCTGACCGTCAACGACGGCAGGTTTGTCGATCGCGACTTTTTCGGCTATGGCGGCGGCATCTCGGGCGATGTCAAGCCCGGTTGGTTCGGCTGGCGCAAAGACGATTTCACCTGGCAATTCACGATCGGCAACGGTATTGGCCGCTATTTGAACGAAAGCGACGACGCGGCATTGGCGACCAACATGACGGTGGTGTCGACGAGCAAGGCGGCCGCCGGCAACATCATCGTCAAGACGATCCCCGAGTTTGGCGCTAGCGTCGGCTACCAGCACTGGTGGTGGCCGAATTTGCGCTCGAATGTCAGCTTTGGCTGGTCGCAAGAGGCGATCCCGTCGAACCTGGTCGGACCGCTCGAATCGCTGACCGCGAACAAGCACGTGGTGACCGCGCATGTCAATTTGATCTGGAGCCCGGTTGCGTTTATCGACACCGGTATCGAATATATGTGGGGCCAGCGTCTGGTGCTCGCCAATATCCGCGGTACCGAGCAGGCGCTGATCGGCAAGGTCGCGGTCAAGTTCTAATAAAAAGGCTGGCCTTCCATTGGCCGGATGACAGGGTGGCGGAACGTCTGGAGAGTCGTCGATGATCGAGCTCATCGAGGGGCTTCCGAAAAACGTGGTCGGTATCTTTGTCCAGGGACGGGTGACGGCGCAGGAGTGCCGTGACGTGCTGACCCCGGCCGTCGAGAAGTCGCTCAAGCGGCACGACAAGATCCGGCTCTATTATGAGATCGGTTCGCGCTTCCCCGGCGCCGCCTGGGACGAGCTAGATCTCGGCGGCGGGCGCGCCTCGCGCTGTGAACGCGTGGCGATCGTCACCGACATCGCCTGGGTTCGGTTGACCGTGAAGGCGCTTCGCTTCCTCTTCCCTGGCGAAATCCGGGTGTTTCCGACCATCCAGGCTGCGGAAGGCAGGGAATGGATCGCTACCCGCCGTGCTTCCCCGATCGCCGCCGAGGCGGTCGGACCGGCGCGCCGGCGGGGCGGCCGGTCGGCGGTTTCGAGCGAAGGTCTTCGGCTCGATGCCCGGTCGGCGCTGACGCCGATCTCGCGCCGACCAAAAAAGGGCGCGGCCGCCGCAAGCCCGCCGGTGGTGCTGGTCATGCCGATCAAACGACGCGGCAAATCGGCCTCCGGCATCGGCGCCGAGCCGGATCGATACGGTCACGCCAGCTTGGCCTGAGGCTGCGTGACACCGGCCGCGGCCGCGTGCTTGCGGCCCGGCAGCCGTCATCGGCTCTTGAAAAGCAATTGGGCTGCGCGCAGCTTCAGGCCCGATGCCCAGCGCCGCCGATCAGCTCGCCTTCAACACCGTGCAAGCCGCTCGGGTCGCTTGGTTTTTCGGGCAAAAGCTGCTGGCGGCGCGACTGGGCCGCCCGCTGCGCCGGGCTCCGCGCCGGCGTCGTCACGAGACGCCCGACCGGCGCCGCCTCCTTGCCGATCTGCGGACGCTGCTCGAGCAGGATTGGCGCAATATCGAAGCAGGCTATTACGCCCCGCCCGAGGCGCGGGTCGGCAACCCGGTCGAGGCGCTGCGCCGCGCCGCCGACTTTTTCGCCGATCTCGAAGCCGTCGAAGCCCGCCGCCGCGGCCCCCCCGCGGGGCGGCGGCTCGAGGTCGCCGATGCCGGCCGTTACCCGCACTATTACCTGCAGAAATTCCATTTCCAAAGCGACGGGTATTTGAGCGACGCGTCGGCCGCGCGCTACGACCACCAGGTCGAAGTGCTGTTCGGCGGCGGCGCGGCGGCGATGCGGCGGCGGGGGCTGGTGCCGCTCAAATCGGTGCTCGCCAAACGGCCGGCCGGACGGCTGCTCGATATCGGCTGCGGCACCGGTCGCTTTTTGCGCGAAGTCAAAGCGAATTATCCGCGCCTCCACGTGACCGGTCTCGATCTGTCGCCGCCCTACCTCGCCGCCGCCGGGCGCGAGCTCGCCTTATGGTCGCGGGTACGGCTGGTCGAGGGCGCCGCCGAGGCGATGCCGTTTGCCGATGCCGAATTTGATGCGGTCACCGCGATCTATCTGTTTCACGAATTGCCGCCGCCGGTCCGCCGCGCGGCCATCGCCGAAATCCGGCGGGTGCTGAAACCCGGGGGCATCTTCGTTATCGTCGACTCGCTGCAAAAGGGTGACGTGCCCGATTACGACGC
>DASXAM010000305.1:0-7818 GCA_036404275.1 Allostellaceae bacterium | reverse complement strand
AGCCGCCGGGCTCGGCGTTATCCTGAACACGATCTTAGGGGAGGCGCCGGATGGCGACGGTTACGCTGTACCAACCCACGGACATGTCGGCCCTGCCGACGACCCCCCGGATAGAAGGGCATTGGAACAATTTCGAGATCGATCTCAACCTGCCGGGCGGTTCTGGCCCGACGGTGTTGATTCTGGGCAGTTTCGTTATCGACCCGGGATTCAATGTGACGGGGGGAACGATCAGCCATATTCAGATCGACGACGGCGATTACGGCACTTTCCCGAACCTCGACATTGCCAACCTTTCCTACCCGGTAACCGAGGACTTTTTCGATCTCACGATTATCACGGGCAATATCACCGACCTCACCGCCGCCCTGCTCGCCGGTGACGACACGATCACCGGCACCGTGGGTAGTGATCGGCTTCTTGGCTTCGACGGCAACGACACCTTGATCGGCGGAGCCGGTCCCGATGTGCTCGACGGCGGTACCGGCAGCAACACGGCGAGCTACGCCGGCGCCGCCACGGGCGTTGTCGCCGATCTCGACGACAACAGTTTCGGCACCGGCGATGCCCGCGGCGACACGTATATCTCGATCCAGAACCTTGCCGGCAGCGGCTTCGACGACATTCTCTACGGCGACCATGGCGGCAATCGGCTGAGCGGCGGCGCCGGCAACGACATTCTCGTCGGCGAGGCCGGCGCCGACACATTGGACGGCGGTGCCGGGAGTGACACCGCCGCCTACGACGCGAGCGCCTCCGGCCTGCGCGCCGACCTGCTGACGCCCGCGACAAACACCGGCGATGCCGCCGATGACGTCTACGTCTCGATCGAGAACCTCGATGGTTCGAGCTTCGACGACATCCTGTTGGGCGACAACAAAGCCAATGTCATCGGCGGCAACCTTGTCCATGACTTGGCGAGCGGCAACGACCGGCTTTTCGGCCGCGGCGGCAACGACCAGCTTTTCGGCTATGACGGCGACGACACCCTCGACGGTGGCGCCGGTGCCGATATGCTCGATGGCGGCATCGGCATCAACACCGCCAGCTACGCCACCGCGACCAGTGGCGTGTTGGCCGATCTCGACGACAACGAGTTCGCCACCGGCGACGCCAAAGGCGACACCTTCACCTCGATCCAGAACCTTAACGGCTCCCGGTTTGCCGACACGCTTTACGGTGACCACGGCGACAATCGGCTCAGCGGCGGCGCCGGCAACGACATCCTCGTCGGCGAGGCCGGTGCCGACACGTTGGACGGCGGCACCGGAGTCGATACCGCCGCCTACGACGCCAGCGGCAGCCGGCTGCGCGCCGATCTGCTGATGCCGGCAACCAACACAGGCGACGCCGCCGGCGACGTCTACATTTCGATCGAGAACCTCGACGGTTCGAGCTTCGACGACATCCTGTTCGGCAACAACCACGCCAATGTCATCGGCGGCAACCTGATCCACAATACGCCAAGCGGAAACGACCAACTGTCCGGCCGCGGCGGCAACGACTCTCTGTTCGGCTATGACGGCAACGACACGCTCGATGGCGGTCTCGGCAACGACCGGATGACCGGCGGCGCGGGCAAGGATGTCTTCGTGTTCGACACGTCGCTCAACGCCACTACCAATGTCGATCGCATCACCGATTTCACCCACGGGACGGACACCATCCGGCTCGCCCATGCCGACTTCTCGGCCCTTGCCGCAGGTGCGCTCCGGGCCGTGGCCTTCTACGCCAACCCGACCGGCTCGGCGGCGCACGACACCGACGACCGCATCGTCTACGACAGGGCGAGCGGCGGCCTCTATTACGACGCAAACGGCAGCAAGTCGGGCGGCGCGACGCAATTCGCCATACTGTCCGCGCACCTCTCTCTGACCGCCGGCGATTTCTTCATCGTCTGATCGTCCCTGCGGAGCACCGTTCGCTACGTCGGCGGCGGGCAATGGTCAGTCGCTGGCGTCCGGTGTTATGCTGAGTGCAACCTGACGGAAGACACGAGGGAGATGGCGACGTGAGCACGATCTCCGGCAAGCATTTTGGTGTCTCGCTGACCAATGTCGCAAACAACCCGGTGACGTTGACGCGAACCGCCTATATCGGCGGTTCAAAACTCGGCATCGGCGTCGATGCACAATCGACCTACGGCTATCCAAATTATCATTTCCCATGGACCATCGTGAATCTCGGGCACATAGGCCTCGCCGACGCAAGGCCGGCGATCGGGATCGACCTGGAAGCCGGCGGAAAGGTCACCAATCAAGGCCACATCTTCGCCTACACCGGGATCGAGAGCAAAGTGAACCCGGCCAGCATCAACAATCTGTACGGCGGTTTTATTGAGGGCATCGGCGTCAAGCCGGCGATCTATTTGAATGTTGGCGGCACCGTCACCAACGCTGGCTCGATCTTTAACGGCGTCGTGATCCGGGGGGATACGGCGACGATCACGAACACGGGAAAGATGTATAGCCTGGGAAATCCGGTGGCCATTTCCCTGGCGGGGACCGTGAACGACGTGCTCGTCAACAGCGGCCAGATCACCTTCGCCCAAGGCTGGCCGGTCAGGTTCGGTGGAAACGCCACCGTCACCAATACAGGGCTGCTCCAGCCGGGAATTTATTTCAAGCACGGCGGCGTGGTCACCAACAGGGGCGTCATTTCCGGCGACGATCGGGCCGTCGATGTCGACGATTTCGGGACAGTGACCAACTACGGCATCATCGAGGGCGTCGAGCTGCTCGAGGGCGGGATCGTGAACAACGCCAAGACAACCGCGATAATCCAAACTGACGAGCGCGACGGCATCCAGGTCGACAATTTCGCAGCGACGATTACCAACATCGGCGCGATAGAGACGGGATCGGCCGCCGCAGGGCTCGCCGGGATAGGCCTGGGACATGGCGGACGCGTGGCCAACGGCAGCAGCACCGACAAGACCGCGCTGATCAGCGGCTTCAGCTATGGCGTCGAGAACAGATCGTATGGGTCCCTCGTCATAACCAATTACGGGACGATCCACGGCGGCACAGGAACGAAGTACGAGGGTATCGGGGTCTCGGCGATCTCGCCGAAAAACAATACCGTCGTGAACTCCGGGACGATCACGGGAGACACGGGAACGGCGGTCGCGTTTGGCGGCGGCAACGACCGGCTGATCGTTAATCCTGGCGCCGTATTCGGCGGCATCGTCGACGGCGGGAGCGGCGTCAACGAGATTGATTTCAACAAGGTCGGGACGAACCGGCTCGGTCCGAATTTCGTTCATTTCTCGAAAGTGCATCTCTCGAATAACGGCGCCTCCCGGCTTGTTCTTACCAACGACGATTTTACCGGCCTGCCGGCGGCCAGCATCAGCGTCTTCGATGGCAGCAAGGGCGACACCCTGAACGGTTCGGCCCTTACTCACCCGATCACGGTCACGGGCGGCGCCGGAAAGGACGCTCTGACCGGTGGCGCGGCCGACGACACGTTTATCTTTACAAGAGCCAACCTTGCCGCGACCGACGTCGTCAACGGCTATCTCGGCGATGATACGCTGAAAATTACGACAACCGGCACGGTAAACCTCAGCGGCGTCAAGTCCATCGAGCACATCGTGCTCGCCAACGGCGGGCACAACACGGCGCGATTGACGTCGGCGAACTTTGGCGGGCCCACCGGGCTCATCATCACCTTGACCGGTGGCAACGCCGGCAACACGCTCAGCGAGACTGGAATTACCGACAGGATCGCGGCCTTGGTGGGTGGGGCCGGGGCCGATACGTTCACCGCTGCGTTCGCCGCTATGATGACCGGCGGCGGCGGCAAGGATTTATTCATCCAGTCGACGCACGGGTCATCGGCGAACCCTCTATTTAACAACATCACCGACTTCACCCATGGCATCGACCGTATTGCATTCAGCGACACCGGATTCGGCCTCGCCGCCGACGAAGGCAAGGGCACGGCGACACCGCAAAAGCTCGACCCGTCTGTATTCTCGACGCACACCGACGGATCGTTCGCCACGACCACAAACCGCTTTGCCTACAACGCCAGCACCGGCCAGCTGTGGTACGACCCCGACGGCAGCGGCACGGCGCAGTCGCCGATCGTCATCATCGCCTTGACCGGCCAGCCGACACTGACCGCGTCGGATCTCTATTTCGTCGCTTGAAAGACCGGCGGATCGATGCCGCAAGCACCGCTCCCGTGCCGGAGCGAGGTTCGAAGACCGGGTCAGGGACAATGAATCCGGCGCGGCCCGGCGAGACCCCCGCTCTCGGCGGTCGTGCCATTGATCGCACCCTATGGCGGCGTTAGGGTGCCGGCCCTTACGCGCCCTTCGGAGCTCTTGCCATGCCTGACGACGTTCGCCGCCCCGCCATCGACAAATCGCGGCTGCCGAGCCGGCATGTGACGGTCGGGCCGGAGCGGGCGCCACACCGTGCCTTTCTTTATTCGATGGGGCTGACCGACGAGCAGATCGCGCAGCCGCTGGTCGGGGTCGCCACTACCTGGAACGAGTCGGCGCCGTGCAACATCGCCCTCGCCCGCCAGGCGCAAGCGGCAAAAAAGGGGGTGGCGGCCGCCGGCGGCACGCCCCGCGAGTTCACCACGATCACCGTGACCGACGGCATCGCGATGGGCCATGAGGGGATGAAATCCTCACTCGTCAGCCGTGAGGTCATCGCCGACTCGGTCGAATTGTCGATGCGCGGCCATTGCTACGACGCGCTGGTCGGGCTCGCCGGCTGCGACAAGTCGCTGCCCGGGATGATGATGGCGATGCTGCGGCTCAACGTCCCGGCGGTGTTTATGTATGGCGGCTCGATCCTGCCGGGCCGGTTCAAGGGCCGCGACGTAACCATCGGCGACGTGTTCGAGGGGGTCGGCGCGCACAATGTCGGCAATCTCACCGACGAGGAATTGCACGAGCTCGAATGCGCCGCCTGCCCGTCGGCCGGTTCCTGCGGCGGCCTCTTTACCGCCAACACGATGGCCTGCGTGTCGGAGGCGATCGGCTTGGCGTTGCCGGGCTCGGCCGGGGCGCCGGCGCCCTATGATTCGCGCGATGCCTATGCCGAGGCTTCGGGCCAGGCGGTTATGGAATTGATCCGCCGTAACATCCGGCCACGCGACATCGTCACCCGCAAGGCGATCGAGAACGCGGCGATAGTCGTCGCGGCGGCCGGCGGCTCGACCAATGGCGGGCTGCACATCCCGGCGATCGCCAACGAGGCCGGCATCGATTTCGACCTGCATGCCTTTGGCGAGATTTCGAAGCGCACCCCCTATATCGGCGACCTGAAGCCGGGCGGCCGCTATGTGATGAAGGATTTGCACGACATCGGCGGCGTTCCGGTCTTGATGAAAGCGCTGCTCGAAGGCGGCTATCTGCACGGCGACTGCATGACCGTCACCGGCAAGACCGTCGCCGAGAATTTGCGCGATGTGCGCTTCCCGACCGCACAGGATGTCGTGGTGCCGACCTCGCGCCCGCTGGCGCCGACCGGCGGGCTCGTCGTGCTCAGAGGCAACCTGGCGCCGCAAGGGGCGATCGTCAAAGTCGCCGGCATGAAAAACCTGCGCTTTGCCGGCACCGCCTTGTGCTTCGACTGCGAGGAGGACGCCTTTGCCGCGGTCGAGCGCCGCGCCTACAAGCCGGGCGACATCATCGTCATCCGTTACGAGGGGCCGCGCGGTGGGCCGGGGATGCGCGAGATGCTGTCGACGACGGCGGCACTTTACGGCCAGGGTGTCGGCGAAACCGTGGCATTGATCACCGACGGCCGCTTTTCAGGCGCGACGCACGGCTTTTGCGTCGGCCATATCGGGCCGGAAGCCGCGGTCGGCGGTCCGATCGGGTTGTTGCGCGACGGCGACCGGATCACGATCGACGCGGTGGCCGGAACGATCGACGCGGCCCTCTCGGAGGCCGAATTCGCCGAGCGTCGCCGCGCCTGGACCGCACGCCGCCACGATTACCAGTCCGGCTGTTTGTGGCGCTATTCGCAGACCGTCGGCGACGCGGAAAAGGGGGCGGTCACCCACCCCGGCGCCCGCGCCGAAACCCGCACCTACGCCGACCTCTAGCTGGAGCAGTGGCGCGGCGCTCAGGTGGAAGCGGTGGGGCGCCGCAGAACATCGAGCCGCAGCGGCAGCCGGTCGCCGAGCCACAGCGCGAAACCGGTATGGTCGGCGAGGCTGTCGCCCGAGAGCGGATGAACCAGCACATCGAGCCCGTCGCGGTTCAGCATCAGCCACGGCACCAGCCGCGGGAACTCCGCCGCGTCAAAGGCAACCTGATACATCGCAATCGGGTGCGGACCGACCGGCTCGTCGTGCCAATTGCCGAGCCGGGCCTCGAACCGCTCGCCGATGCCGTGGCGCAGCCGCTCGGCTTTGGCGCGGGTCAACGGATCGTAATAGATGTGGGCGTGATAGCCGGTGATCCCGCCGGGATCGGCAAAGTCGTCAGCCATTCTCCCCTCCGATTTCAATCGGGCCGGTCGTGCTGCCCGGGCCCAGTGCCCGCTGCATCAGCACCGTGTCGACCCAGCCGCCGAATTTGAAGCCGATCGCCGGCAATATGCCGATCCGGACAAAGCCGAGCCGTTGATGGAGCCCGATCGACGGCCATTGGTCGCTGCCGCCGATGACCGCAACCATCTGGCGGTAGCCCAGATCGGTGCAGCGCTCGATCAACCGTGCCAGCAATGCCCGGCCATGGCCGCGGCCGATCTCGGCGGCGTCGATATAGATCGAATCCTCGACCGTAAACCGGTAGGCCGAACGCGTGCGATAGGGGCTCGCATAGGCATAGCCGACAACGCGGCCCGCCGCCTCGCCGACGAGATAGGGAAGCCCGCGCACCAGGATCGCGCGCCGCCGCTGCGCCAATTCCTCCGGCATGGGCGGCACCTCCTCGAACGAGGCGACACCGTGCAGCACGTGATGGGCGTAGATCGCGGCGATGCGCGCCACATCGCCGTCGACCGAATCGCGGATCGTGAGCCCGCCGCCGCTCATCTCTCAGATGACGCGGACCGGCTTGCCGTCGAGAAAGGCGGTGATGTTCTCGACGATCTGCGGGTAGGAGCTGCGGTAGTTCTCTTCGGTCACATAGCCGATATGCGGGGTCAGGATCACGTTCGGCGCGGTGCGCAGCGGGTGGTCGAGCGGCAGCGGCTCTTTGTCGTAGACGTCGAACCCGGCATAGGCGAGGCGGCCCTCCTTCAACGCGGCGATGACCGCCTCGGTGTCGCAGATCGGCCCGCGCGAGGTGTTGACGAGGATCGCCGAGGGTTTCATCAGCCCGATCTCGCGCGCGCCGACCAGGCCGCGACTGCGCGGGCTCAGCACCAGATGCACCGAGAGGATGTCCGAGCGGCGGAATAGGTCGTCCTTCTCGACCCGCTCGACGCCTTGCTCGGCCGCCCGCTCGGCGGTCAAGTTTTGGCTCCAGGCGATCGCTTTCATGCCAAAGGCGAGACCAACCCGGGCGACGGCGCTGCCGAGCCGGCCGAGGCCGAGCAGGCCGAGCGTCTTCCCCGCGACGCGATGGCCGATCCGGGTTTGCCAGCCGCCCTGCCGCATAAAGGCATGGTCTTCGGCGATCCGCCGTACTGCGCCCAGGATCAGCCCCCAGGCCAATTCGGCAGTGTCCTCGTTGCCGCCGCCCGGTCCGCCGGTGCCGCAAACAGTGACGCCTCGGTCCTTTAGCGCCGCCATGTCGAAGGACGCGTTGCGCATGCCCGTTGTGATCAGCAACTTCAACTTTGGCAGACGGTCGACGACGGATTTCGGAAAGGCCGTGCGCTCGCGCATCGCCGCGAC
>DASXAM010000304.1:0-10251 GCA_036404275.1 Allostellaceae bacterium | reverse complement strand
GGCGGCGGCTTCTTCCCCGATTGGCCGTCTCTGGTCGCGGCGCTCGAGCCGGCGTGGCTGACCGGCAAAGGCTGGTCGCCGCCGCAGGCGGGGGCGACCTCGCTGCCGCAATTCTTTGCGCAAAACCTCAACGCCGACGGCTATGTCGGCTGGGCCGTCGCCGCCGCCGCGCAGATCGCCGACGAGCCCGGCGGGGCGCAAGCTTGGGGCTGGATGCACGACAACGTCTACACCAAGGTCGCCGACTGGGCGACCAACGCCGGCGGCCCCAAATGGGCGGTCATCCCGCGCACCGACACCAACACCCTGCCGGCGATGCCGATGGATTGACGCGCCCGCCTGATCGCGGCGCCCTCTGACCGCTTCCCTGCCGATAGGTCAATCCAACATCGGGTGTCGAAAGTTGAAGCTCGAGGGCGGGGACCCGATCGAGGAGTGGCGGGCGAAGCTGACTGCGGCCAGACTCGACGCCGCAAAGACAATCACCTTCAAAGACGCGGCCGAAGCTTACATCGCGGCCAATCTGGCCGGCTGGCGCAACCCGAGGCATGCGGCGCAGTGGTCGCGACGCTCGGAACCTATGTCTACCCGGTGTTTGGCGAGCTGCCGGTTCAGGCAATCGACACCATGCTGGTCATGAAACCAGCGGAATACGACAGGATGGTACATGCGCTCGCCTTCGGCTTCGGCGCGCGTCGACAAGAGCCCGGCTCGGCCGGGCTTTTTTGTGTCAGCTAAGCCGTCGCCGGCTGTCGGCGCCGTGAAGATCAGGGAATGGGCGTCGCGCAGGCGTGGTTACCGAGGCAGTCGTTGCTCGGCATAATCAGGCGGACGGCGTGGGTTGCCGTGTCGTAGACCTCGACCTGGGTGCGCACGGCGCAATCGCCGGGATTTCCGACGCCGACCAGCGCCCGCACCAGGCCGGGAGGCGGCGAGGGTGCCGGCACCGAGGCTGAGTGACCGGGCGACAGACTGACCGTCCTTGACGTCGGGCCGATCCGGCTGCTGTCGCCAGCGAAAAACGCGATCGAGACGAAACACGGCTGCACTGCCGTCCCGGTCGGCAAGACGTTCGAAACAACGGCTGCGACCCCTTGGCCGGAGACGATTTTCACCGCCGCAAACCGCTCGACCTCTATCTGCGCAGCCAGCGCCGCCGAAGCCGACGCCGTCAAAGCCAGCGCGGCGGCCAGAACCGCTTTCATTGATCTATTCCCCTTCCGCCCTGTCTCGGCGATCACTATCGACAGCGGGCCCGGTGTCGGTCAAGTGCCGCCGGCATCACTCCTCTTTGGTTTTCAGCGGGCGATGAAACGGAGCCTGATCGAGCCGATCGCAGCGTAATCTCGCGATCTTCATCATTTTACGCGAGATCGAGCCCTCGGCCGAAGCGGACGGTTTTTTGATGTCATATCTCGGAATCTTGATCTCGCCGACCAAGGATTACCCCCAGCGGGAGGAAACGAGTTATGGCGAATGTTTATGTCGAAGCGCGGCCTAAAGGGCGCCCTGATGGGGATCGTATCGACGATTACGTGGTCGAAGATCATGCCGATCATTTGCTCGGCATCTTCAAGACGCAAAGGGAAGGAATCGATTGGGCGAAAAAAACAGGGTCACCGGCCTCTCGTCGCTCGAGCCCGGCATCTGAATGATAAGAAGAAGCCCGACCACTGGCGGGCAGCCTAGGAGAAGTTCAGGTGAAAGCCCGGCTTCGGCCGGGCTTTTTTTCATGCGCCCGGCGGTGCTGTACGGGCTGAGAGCTGTCCTCGCCGCGACGAGGACGGCGTCGAGCTCCGCGTGCAGCTGTTCGATGGTTTGTTCGAGCTCGGCAAGCGAATTGCAGAGTCGTCCGATGACGATATCGCCGCTTTGCTGCAAAGGCGGCTTGGTCAAGCCAATCCAGGATCGCCGACGGCCGCCCATCTCAACCAAGGTTCCAAATTTCAGTATCGCCGGACCCGCCATTTGTCTCTCCTCCCTTGCTACCAAACGGTGTGCGGCAGGACGCCGCGGCCTTTTCCCTACCGATGGCGTCAGCAATCCGCTCCCGGGCGAGAGTCGTAACGTGGGTCAATGCCTGTAATATCTCATAAATAATTATGATTTCTATCAATCTGGCGGATGGGGTGGGATTCGAACCCACGGTGGGCTTGCACCCACGCCGGTTTTCAAGACCGGTGCCTTAAACCGCTCGGCCACCCATCCAAATAGCTACTCTCCCCATTGCACGGGCGGTGTCCCCGGCGCCGGGGGCGGAAAGGGGGACACGTGCGGATCGGCAAAATTTCGCGATTGCGCTACCCGCGCTCGCGGCGGTGCAGGAAAGCAAGGCGCTCGAACAGGTGCACGTCCTGCTCGTTTTTGAGGAGCGCTCCGTGCAAGGGCGGGATCAGCCTTGCCGGGTCGCGGGTGCGCAGGGTTTCGGCGGAAATGTCCTCGACCAGCAGCAATTTAAGCCAGTCGAGCAATTCCGAGGTCGAGGGCTTCTTTTTCAATCCCGGCGCGTCGCGAATATCGAAAAAGATGGTCAGCGCCTCGTGCACCAGATCGTGCTTCAACCCGGGGAAATGGACATCGACGATCCGCGTCATCGTCTCGCGGTCGGGAAAGCGGATGTAATGAAAAAAGCAGCGGCGCAAAAACGCGTCGGGCAATTCCTTTTCGTTGTTCGAGGTGATGAGGACGATCGGCCGATGGCGGGCGCGGACCGTGCGGCGCGTCTCGTAAACGTAGAACTCCATGCGGTCGAGCTCGAGCAGAAGGTCGTTCGGGAACTCGATATCGGCCTTGTCGATCTCGTCGATCAACAACACCGGCGCCTCGTCCGCCTCGAACGCCTCCCACAATTTGCCGGGCACGATGTAGTTGGCAATGTCGTGCACCCGCGCATCGCCGAGCTGGCCGTCGCGCAGCCGCGAGACCGCATCGTATTCGTAAAGACCTTGCTGCGCCTTGGTCGTCGATTTGATGTGCCAGGTGATCAAATTCTTGCCGATGCCGCGGGCGATCTCGTAAGCGAGGATGGTCTTGCCGGTGCCGGGCTCGCCCTTGACGAGGAGCGGGCGCTCGAGCGCAATGGCGGCGTTGACCGCGACCTGAAGATCCGGGGTCGCGATATAGCTGTCGGTGCCCTCGAAGCGTCGCATATGCTGCACATCCCTCATTCGCTGGGCTCGAACCATAGCGGGCAATTGTAGTCGATCGTCACTTCCTCGCCCGCCCCGATCGGGTCGATCGCGACGAGGTCGAGCGTGCGTCGCTCGAAATTTCGGATCACCCGGGCGCGCGGCCGCGCGGAGTGGTTGCACAAGGTGACAAGGCCGAGCGCCACGGCGCCACGTCCCACGCCGTCGGGATCGCCATCCCAGTGAAAATAGTAGTCGTGCAGCACCGTGCGGTCGAGCATGGCGCATTCACGGGCCGGGAGGATGATGACCGGGGCGGCTTCGATCAGGCTCGCGCCGCCAATCGGCTCAAGCGCGAAGATGCCGCGCCCGCGCACCGGGTGCTCGCGGATTTCGAGGCGGAAATTGGGGATGGGCAAAAGCGGCTGGCAGCCCGCCGCGACGAGCCTGCCCGCGCGCGGCAACAGTTCAGGCGTGCTCGCGCGGCCGCTCGGCGGCAGCCGGTGCCGACGCTCCGCTCGCGGCGGCGGTAGGCGGCGGGACCTGGGCCGGGGCGGTTGCCGCCTCGGGCTCGTCCTCCTCCTTCATACCGGCTTTGAACGCCTTGATTCCCTTGGCAAAATCACCCATTACACGGGGCAGCTTTCCGGCGCCGAAGAGGATCAGGATAATGGCCAAAACCACGATCCAGTGCATCAAGCTGAACGAACCCATAGCCGCGACCCCGGAAGTCTGACAGAACCGGATTTTAGCAAACCGGCCCGTCCACCTGCAAGCCGGCGGCGCCCCAGCGCGTCGCCGTCACTCGACGAGGTCGTGTGCAATACCCGAAAATCAAGTCCCGAGCCATATGAGGACAGGTCCGTGATGAGCTATTTCCCGCCCGCCCATCCTTCCGCCTGGAAGGCCCGCGACTTCCAGGGCTATGCCGCCGCAGCCAGCCACGCCGCCGAGCACGAGACGCCGTGGTCGCGCGACCTCGCCCGGATGGTGACGAGCGACTTTGCCGAGCGCCCGCCATGGAACGAGACGTTGGGTCCGGTTCGTCCGCGCGGCGGCCCCGCCGGGCTCGTGCTCAAAGGCGGCGAGATCGTCGCCGAATGGGGCGACACGATGCGCGCCGACATGACCTTCTCGGTCGCCAAGACCTATCTCGCGATCCTCGCCGGCCTCGCCTGGGACCGCGGCCTGATCCGCGACCCGCACGACAGGGTGCGCCTTGCGATCGATGACGGCGGCTTCGATCCGCCGCACAATGACCGGATCACTTGGCACCACCTCCTGCAGCAGACCTCGGAATGGGAGGGGACATTGTGGTCGAAGCCCGATTTGATCGACCGTAACCGCGCCGTCGGCGGCCGGCCAAGCACGGCGCCCAAGGGGACGCACCGCGATCTCGCGGCGCCGGGCGGGTTCTGGGAATACAACGACGTCCGCATCAACCGGCTGGCGCTGGCGCTGCTGCGGGTCTGGCGCCGGCCGCTGCCGGAGGTATTTGGCGAATTGGTCATGGTGCCGATCGGCGCGTCACCCGATTGGGAATGGCACGGCTACCGCAATTCCTGGGTCGAGATCGACGGGCGGCAAATGCAATCGGTTTCGGGCGGCGGCCATTGGGGCGGCGGCGTCTTTATCGGCGCTCGCGACCAGGCGCGGATCGGTCTGTTGCTGCTGCGCCGCGGCGAATGGAACGGCCGGCGCATCCTCTCCGAGGCCTGGATCGAGCGCATGCGCGAATCCTGCCCGCTCTTCCCGCAATACGGCTATCTCGTCTGGCTCAACACCGACCGCGGTCTCTATCCGAGCGCTTCGGCCGAGAGTTATTGCGCGCGCGGCGCCGGCGGCAATTTGACCTGGGTCGACCCGGCAAACGACCTCGTCGCCGTCTTACGCTGGACCGATCCCGCCGCGATGAACGATTTTATGCGTCTCGCCAGCACCGCCAACCCTGGATAGCAAAACCGGCGGCGCCCGTTCGGCTCGAAGCATTTCGGATTTTCGCGGCGCCGAAAGCCGCCTCGTCAATAGAGGCAGACCGCGCGCAACGCGACAGCTTGGGGTAAGCTTGGGGCCGGGCCAGCGAGCGGTGACCTCATGCCTCCCACGACCGATGACCGGGTGGCCGAGCTCGAAAGAGCCAATGCCGAGCTCTCCCGGGAATTGGCGGCTTGCGCCGCAGAGCTGAACGAAGCGCGCGGTCGCGAGCGCGCGGTGAGCGCGATCCTCGAGGCGATTTCCCGCTCGCCCGCCGATGCCCGGCCGGTGTTCGACGCGATCGTCGAAAATGCGACGCGGCTGTGCCAGGCCGAGTTTACCGCGGTCGCCCGGTTCGACGGTGAATTGCTGCACCTCGTTGCCATCAACAATTTGTCGCCCGAAGAGACCACAGCGTTTCACAGCCTCTTTCCGCGTCCGCCGACGCGGAATTTTGCGATGGGCCGCACCTTTCTCGAAGACCGCCCGGTGCAGTTCGCCGATGTGCTGGCCGAGCCCGACTACGACCCGGGGACTCTCACAACGCTGCAAAGCGTGATCCGGTACCGCTCGTTTTTGGGCGTGCCGATCCGGCGTGAGGGGCGGCCGATCGGGGTCATCGGCTGCGGCCGGCGCGCGGTGCAGCCGGTCAGCGACGCCGAGATCGCGATCCTCGAAACCTTTGCCGACCAGGCGGCGATCGCCCTCGAAAACGCCCGCCTCCTCGCCGAAACGCGAGAGGCGCTGGAGCAGCAGACAGCGACTGCCGAGGTGCTACAGGTCATCAACGGCTCGCCCGGGGAGCTCCAGCCCGTCTTCGAGGCGATTCTAGAGAAGGGACACGAGCTTTGCGGTGTCGCCCGCGGCAGCCTGCAGCTCTACGACGGGGAAAAGTTCTCCGCTGTGGCCGTGCACGGCCTGTCGGGCGCGCTCGCGGACCGCCTGCGCGAGGGCTACCGTCCGGGCCCGACCTATCCGGTTTGGCGGATCCTCGAAGGCGAACGCTTTATCCACACACCCGATCTGGCGGAAATCGACGACCCGCTGGCGCGCAGGATCGTAGCCCTCGGCGGCGCGCGGACCTTGCTCTGGGTCGCGTTGCGCCG
This sequence comes from Allostellaceae bacterium, assembly GCA_036404275.1. Lineage (GTDB taxonomy): Bacteria > Pseudomonadota > Alphaproteobacteria > ATCC43930 > CGMCC-115725 > AP-15. The sequence goes on along the minus strand of DASXAM010000304.1, from coordinate 4,043 downwards.
GGACGACAAGCTCTTCGGCCTGATCGCCGCCGCCCGGCTCGAAGTGCGGCCCTTCTCGGAGAAGGAGATCGCACTCCTCGAAAGCTTCGCAGCGCAGGCGGTTATCGCCATGGACAATGCCCGACTCTTAAACGAGATCCGCCAGCGCCAAGCGGAACTGCGCGTGACCTTCGACAATATGGGTGACGGTGTCGCGATGTTCGACGCCGGGCTGCGGCTGGCGGCGTGGAACCGCAATTTTGTCGAGATCCTCGACCTGCCCGAGAGGTTGCTGGACGCGCGTCCGGGGTATGCCGATTTCCTTCGCCTGCTGGCCGAGCGCGGCGAGTTTGGTATCGACGACATCGAAGGCGAGCTCGCCCGGCGGCTCGCGCAGACCGACCGCGAGCTGCGTCTCGAACGCACCCGCCCCGACGGACGGGTTGTCGAGGTGCGGCGCAACACCGTGCCCGGCGGCGGCTTTGTCCTGATCTACAGCGACATCACCGAGCGCAAGCGGGCCGAGGCGGAGATCCGCGCGGCGCGGGATGCCGCCGAGCGGGCATTGCGCGAATTGCAGGCAGCGCAAGCGAGCCTGGTCCACGCGCAAAAGATGGCGGCGCTCGGCCAATTGACCGCCGGGATCGCCCACGAGATCAAAAACCCGCTCAACTTTGTCAACAATTTTGCCGATCTCTCGGTCGAATTATTAGGCGAGCTGAAGGACGCCGCGACCCCCGTGGTGTCCACGCTCGGCGATGACGAACGCGCCGAGCTCGAAGAGACCATCGACACGCTTTCCGGCAACCTTGGCAAGATCGCCGAGCATGGGCGCCGTGCCGACGGCATCGTCAAAAGCATGCTGCAGCATTCGCGCGGCGATGGCGGCGATTGGCAAACCGTCGATCTGAACGCGCTGGTCGACGAGGCATTGAACCTCGCCTATCACGGCGCCCGCGCCCAATACGAGAATTTCAACATCACGCTGGAGCGCGATTTCGACCATTCGCTCGCCCCGATCGAAATCGTGCCGCAGGATGTGGTCCGGGTGTTTCTCAACCTGTTCGGCAACAGCTTTTATGCCGCCCTGAAGAAAAGCCACGAAATCGATGGCGGCTTCCGTCCGCTGCTCAGGGTGGCGACGCGCGACCTCGGCGAGACGGTCGAGATCCGGGTGCGCGACAACGGCACCGGTATCGCCCCCGAGCACCGCGAAAGGCTGTTTCAGCCGTTCTTTACGACAAAGCCGACCGGTGAAGGCACCGGCCTCGGTCTTTCGATCAGCTACGATGTCGTCACGCAACGGCACGGCGGCACGATTGCCGTCGACAGCAAAGCCGGGGAATTCACCGAGTTCACGGTGCAATTGCCGCGCCGGCGGCGTGCAGCGGCAGGGAGAGCGACATGAACGGCATTGCCGGCAACATTGCAGACGACCCGCGGCAGGTCATCGCGGCACTCCGACGCGACCTCGAGTTGCGCACCGCCGAACGCGACGAGGCGCTGGCCCGCGAAGCCGCCGCCGCCGAGATCCTGCAAGTCATCAATTCTTCGCCCGGCGATCTGGCGCCGGTGTTCGAGTCGATATTGGAAAAAGCGCACAGCCTGTGCGGCGTTTCCTCCGGCGGCCTGATCGCGATCGAGGGTGAGAAATATCGCCCGCTCGCGGTTCGCGGGGAACCGAGCTTTGCGGAATACTGGTTGCAGCAAGGGTGGATACAATTCTCGACGGGTGCCGTTGCGCAGCTACGGCGCGGCGAGCCCGTTCACATCACGGATGTCACGCTTTGGGATGGACTTAGCAAATCCGAACAATTGAATAAATTGGCTGAGCTTAGCGGTACCCGCGTTCTTCTTATGGTTCCTTTGTACAAAGACGACGTTTTATTTGGTGCTATTACCGCTCTTCGAAACGAGGTGCGGCCGTTCACCGACAAAGAGATCGCGCTGCTGCAGAATTTCGCGGCGCAGGCGGTCATCGCAATGGAGAATGCGCGGCTCATCACTGAGACGCGCGAGGCGTTGGAGCAGCAGACCGCGACCGCCGAGGTGTTGCAGGTCATCAATTCCTCACCCGGCGATCTCGCGCCCGTCTTCGACGCGATGCTCGAGAAAGCGACCCGGCTCTGCGGCGCGTCGCTGGGGACCTTATGGGAATATGACGGCCAGCGGATGCATCCGCTGGCGATGCGCGGAGTCTCCCGCGAATACGCCGAATATCTCTCAAATCAACCACTGCGCCCGGGGGCCGGTGCCCTCGGCAGCTTTGTGCGCGGAGAGACCATTCTGCACGTCGTCGATCTCAAGGAGACCGAAGCCTACCGCAATGGTGACGCCCACCGCCGCGCGCTTGTCGATCTCGGTGGCGGCCGTTCTCTGCTCGGCGTTCCGCTCCGGACCGATGATCGGCTGCGCGGCGCATTTTTAATCTACCGGCGAGAACCGCAGCCGTTCACCGACAAGCAGATCGCGCTACTGCAGAATTTCGCCGCGCAGGCGGTCATTGCGATGGAGAATGCGCGGCTCCTGACCGAGACGCGCGAGGCATTGGCGCAGCAGACCGCGACCGCCGAGGTGCTCAGCGTCATCAACTCATCCCCCGGCGATCTCGCCCCAGTGTTCGACGCGATCTTGGAGAAGGCGCACAGGCTTTGCGGTGTGGCTCACGGCAGCATGCAGGTCTATGACGGGAGACAGTTCCGTGCAGTCGCCGTACGAGGCTTGCCGGACGAAATCGCCGATCGACTGCGGAAAGGATTTGAGCCTGGCCCCGAGCACCCGTTGCGCGGCGTGCTCGACGGCGAACGCTTTGTCCATATCCGCGATCTGGCCGAGATGAACGATGCGCATGCCCGGTTTGCCGCAGAGCGTGGCAGTCGTACCCTTCTTGCCGTCCCGCTAAAAAAGGAGGGCGCGCTTCTCGGTCAGATTGTTGCGGTCCGACAGGAGGTGCGACCATTCTCGGACAAAGAAATCGCGCTCTTGGAAAACTTCGCGGCGCAGGCCGTCATCGCGATGGAGAATGCGCGGCTCCTGACCGAGACGCGCGAAGCCTTGGCGCAGCAGACCGCGACCGCCGAGGTATTGCAGGTCATCAACAGCTCGCCCGGCGAGCTGGCGCCCGTGTTCGACGCAATGCTCGAAAAGGCCATGGCGCTGTGCGAGGCGGCATTTGGCGGGTTGTGGAGCTTTGACGACGATCGGTACGTCGCGACCGCATTGCGCGGCGTGCCCGACCAATATGCGCAGTTTCTCGCACGGACGACCCAGCTCCCGGGACCCGGCTCGGCTCCCTACCGCTTTCTGCACGGCGAACGGGCGGTCATCCAGAACCTCGACCTGGCTGACGAGGAGCTCTACCGAGCCGGTGATCCACAGCGGCGTGCGCTGGTCGATCTCGGCCGCGCGCGCACCGCGCTGCAAGCCCCGCTCGTCAGAGACGACGTCGTCCTCGGCGTGATCACCATTTACCGCCAGGAGAAGCGGCCGTTCACCGATAAGCAAATCGCGCTGTTGCAGAATTTCGCGGCGCAGGCGGTGATCGCGATGGAGAATGCGCGGCTCCTGACCGAAACGCGCGAGGCCTTGGAGCAGCAGACCGCGACTTCCGAGGTGTTGCAGGTCATCAACGCCTCGCCCGGCGATCTCGCGCCGGTGTTCGACGCGATCCTGGAGAAGGCGCATACGCTGTGCGGCGCTGCTCATGGCAGTCTGACCCTTGCCGAGGGCGAGCATTTCCGAGCGGTTGCGATGCGTGGCATGCCGGAAGAACTTGCAAGGGTCTTGCGACAGCCGTTCCATCCGGGTGTCCTCGGCGAGCGGTTGTCGAGCGGCGAGCCGTTCGTTCAGATCGCCGATATCGCCTCGACGCCGACCGACAGCTCCGTTCATCGCGCTGCTGTTGGCCCCGGCGGCGTTCGCACGCTTTTGGCTGTGCCGCTCCGAAAAGATCTCGCTTTGCTCGGCTACATTACGGCCAATCGCCAGGAAGCGCGGCCGTTCTCCGATAAGCAGGTCGCATTGCTGCAGAATTTCGCCGCACAGGCGGTCATCGCGATGGAGAA